>NZ_JBEPDM010000021.1:0-119719 GCF_040300305.1 Streptomyces sp. NPDC000410 | reverse complement strand
CCTGGGCGCGGGCACGGACGTGACCTGGCTGGACGCCCCCGACGGCGTCCTCGCCCTCGCCCGCGACGGATTCGTCTGCACCACCAACACCACCGCCCAACCCGCCCCCATCCCCACCCCCGGAACCATGCTGCTCTCCTCCGCCACCCCCGAGTTCACCGGCGGGACGGTCCTGCTTCCCGCCGACTCCAGCACCTGGTGGGCAATCTGACATGCGCCCGGTACAGTCCAATCCCATGACCGCACGGCTTGCCGACATCGCAGCACAGGCGGGGGTCAGCGAAGCGACGGTCAGCCGAGTGCTCAACGGCAAGCCAGGCGTTGCCGCGGCCACCCGCGAATCGGTGCTCGCCGCACTCGACGTCCTGGGCTACGAACGCCCCGTACGGCTGCGCAGGCGCAGCGCCGGACTTGTCGGACTCATCACCCCCGAACTGGAAAATCCCATATTTCCGGCCCTGGCCCAGGTCATCGGACAAGCGCTGACCCGCCAGGGCTACACGCCCGTGCTGGCCACCCAGACCCCCGGCGGCTCCACGGAGGACGAGCTCACCGAAATGCTCGTGGACCGGGGGGTCTCCGGCATCATCTTCGTCTCCGGGCTGCACGCCGATACGAGCGCCGACATGCAGCGCTACGAGAAGCTGCGCGCCCAGGGCGTGCCGTTCGTGCTCGTCGACGGCTTCTCGCCGCACGTGCGGGCGCCGTTCATCTCCCCCGACGACCGGGCGGCGATGCGGCTGGCGGTGACCCACCTCGTCTCCCTCGGGCACACCCGGATCGGACTGGCCCTCGGACCCAAGCGATTCGTCCCGGTTCTGCGGAAGATCGAGGGTTTCGTCAAGACGGTGCGCGAGCAGCTCGGCCTGACGGACCAGGAGATCGAGTCCGAGCTGATCCAGCACTCCCTCTACACCCTGGAAGGCGGCCAGGCCGCGGCGTCCGCGCTGATGGACCGAGGCTGCACGGCGATCGTGTGCGCGAGCGACATGATGGCGCTCGGCGCGATCCGCGCGGCGCGGCAGCGCGGGCTCGAAGTACCGGACGACGTCTCGGTCGTCGGCTTCGACGACTCCCCGCTGATCGCGTTCACCGACCCGCCGCTGACGACGATCCGCAAGCCGGTGCCGGCGATGGGCCAAGCGGCGGTACGCACACTGCTGGAGGAGATCGGCGGCACCCCTGCTCCGCACAGCGAGTTCGTCTTCATGCCGGAGTTGGTGGTACGCGGTTCAACCGCCGCTGGGCCAGGGGTCGCAGCCGCCTCGTAGGTCCGCACCGCATGCGGTGCGGACGGGGCGGGGGGATGGCAGGGGGATGATCGAACGCGGGTGATGTATCTGGCAGACTCTGCCCCTATGGGTGAAACGACCGTGAAATCTTTGGAAAGCCGGACGGCCGCCCCCTCACCCATGGTGAGCAGGGCCGAGCTCGCACCGGAACGTGGCGGGCTGCTCAAGCTGCGGGCGCCCCGGCGACCGAGGATCTGGGTCGAGATCCTGCTCATCGCGGTGAGTTACTTCACGTACTCGCTCATCCGCAACGGGGTGCCGGAGCAGAAGGCACAGGCCCTGCGGAACGCCGACTGGATCTGGGAGGTCGAGAAGGCCCTGGGGACGGCGTTCGAGCAGACGGTCAACCACACCGTGAACTCGGTGACATGGCTGATCGTGACGATGAACTACTACTACGCGACGCTGCACTTCGTGGTGACACTCGGCCTGCTGGTGTGGCTCTACCGACGGCATCCGGGCCGCTACGCGCCCACGCGGCTCGTGCTCTTCGCGACCACGGGGATCGCGCTCGTGGGCTACTACATGTACCCGCTGGCCCCGCCGCGGCTGATGAGCGGCCAGCACTTCATCGACACGGTGCGCGTGCACGACACCTGGGGCTCGATGGCCTCGGGCGATCTGAAGCAGATGTCGAACCAGTACGCGGCGATGCCGTCGATGCACATGGGCTGGTCGCTGTGGTGCGGACTGACCATCGTCGCGGTGGCGTCGGCCCCGTGGGCGAAGATCCTGGGCCTGCTGTACCCGGCCCTGACGCTGGTGGTGATCGTCGCGACCGCCAACCACTTCTGGATGGACGCGGTGGGCGGGCTGATCTGCCTGGGGTTCGGGTACGCGGTGTCGTACGTCTGGTACGGGGCGCTGCCGCACCGCTTGCCGCGGGACGTTGTACCTGTTGTGGGCATGCGTTCCGCTGGGGGTCCCCCCAGAACGGAGTTCTAGGGGGAGGAACGGGTGGGCACAACCCCCGGGGCCGGGCGCCGTTACGTGACCCTGTGCCCTGGGGGCCTGAAGCGTGCCGCACCCGTCCGGTGAACCGGTGTGTCCGTCCTCAAGCGCCGGACGGGCTACATGTGCGCCCCGCACCCCGTCCAGTGGACCCGTGTGTCCGTCCTCAAACGCCGGACGGGCTCAAGGCGCGGCCCGGTGCGTCACGTGGCCGCCCGTCAGCGTCAGGCGGATCGGGGACTCGGCGAGTTCGTCCGGTGAGGCGGTCACCGGGTCGAGGGCGAAGGCCGTGAGGTCGGCGCGGAAGCCGGCGGCGACCCGGCCCGCGACGGAGGCCTCGCCCGCCGCCACCGCCGCGTGCGACGTGCAGCCCTCCAGGGACATCAGGCCCGTCAGCCCGCGCCCCAGCGAGGCCGCCCCGTGCGGGGCGCGCCCCATCGCCAGCACCTGACGGGCGTCGTAGTGCGCGATCGGCCAGTCCGAGCCGAGCGCGACCACCGCGCCCGCGTCCCGCAGATCGCGGCAGCGCCACGCCCGCGCGGCCCGTTCCTCACCCAGCCGCTTCGACCATTCGTCGGTGTGGTCGGCCCGCGTGTACGCCGTGTGCGGAGGCTGCATGGAGGCGATCACCCCGAGCTGCCCGAACCGGGCGATCTGGTCGTCCGGCAGGGTCTCGATGTGCTCGATCCGGTGCCGCAGCCGCCCGCTCTCCCCCAGCGACTCCACCGTGTCGAGCACATGCCGGACGGCGTGGTCCCCGATGGCGTGCGTGGCCGTGCCCACCCCGGCCGCGTGCAGATGCCGCACGGCGGCCGAGTACGCGGCCGGGTCCGGCCAGAACGCGTCCGTCCCCTGGCCGTGGCAGTCCTCGTGTTCCAGCCACGCCGTACCGCCCTCCACCGTGCCGTCCATGAAGAACTTCACGCCGCCGACCCGCCAGTGCCTGCCGCCGAGCTTCTGGAGCGCGATGAGTTCGTCCAGCTCCTCCGCCCCGGCCCCCGGCATGCACCAGGGGGCGAGGCGCAGCCGCAGCGGCAGGACGTGGTCCTCCTCTACGGCGGCGAGCAGTTCGGGTACGTCACCCTCGCCCAGGTCCATGACGTGCGCGCCCGTCAGCCCGGTCGCGGCCATGGCGGCGAGCAGCTCGACCAGCCGGGCCCGCCGCTCGTCGTACGACGGCTTCGGCATCACCGCGCTGACCAGGGCCATCGCCGCGTGCTCGATCAGGTGCCCGGTGGGCCGGCCGTCCGCGTCGCAGACGATCTCGGAGCGCTGGGCGAACGTACGCGGCCCCGTGATGCCCGCCGCCCTGAGCGCGGCGCCGCTGACGAGGGCGGAGTGCCCGTCGTAGAGCCGGATGAAGGCGGGGGCGCCGTCGACGGCGTCCTCGATCAGGGCGCGGTCGACCGGGCGGCCGCCGAAGACGTTGTGGTCGAGGCCCCAGGCGATCACCCAGCCGCGGGTGGCGCCGGCGGCCCGCAGCTCGGCCCGTAGCTGGTCGAGGTCCCGCACGGCGGAGAGGTCGAGGCCGGTGGCCATTTCCAGGCCCCAGACAGGGTGGCTGTGGCTGTCGGTGAGGCCGGGCGTGAGCGTGGCCCCGGCCAGGTCGACGGTCTCGGTGCCGGGTCCGCGCCAGTCCCGTACGTCCCCGTCGTCGCCCACGGCGGCGATGAGGCCGTCCTTGACGGCGACGGCGGTCGCCTCGGGGCGCCCGGGGTCGAGGGTGCGGACGCGGGCACCGGTGAGGATGAGGTCGGCGGTGGGCACGCACGTACTCCTTAGGCGAGGGGCTGGGCGGCGGTGGCGGCCGGTGCGGTGGGCTCGGCAGAGGCGGCCGGTTCGGTGGGCTCGGCAGAGGCGGCCGGTGCGGTGGGCTCGGCAGAGGCGGCCGGTGCGGTGGGCTCGGCCGGTTCGGCCTGCTCCTGCGGCTCGGCCGGCTCCGTGGCGAACCGGGCGTACACCTCGGGGCGGCTGCGGCGCAGTCGCCACGCGAGCAGCAGCCCGATGACGAACACCGACGGGATGAGCGCGACGAGGATGGTGTTGACCGTGCTCGACGCTCCGGTGAACACGTCGATCTTGGAGACGACCAGCACGATCGCTCCGGCGAGCAGCACGGCGGCGACGACGGGTGCGATCACCGTGCGCACGACGCCCTCGTTGTGGGTGATCCGGCGGAAGTAACAGGGTATGGCGATCGCGGCGAGCAGCTGGAGCGCCATCAGGCCGATTCCCCCAGGGGTGTTCACCCAGAGCAGCAGCTGGGTGTAGGGATCGGCACCGGCCAGGGCGAAGCCGAGGACGATGGCGGCGCCGAGGACCGTCTGGGCGACTCCGGTGATGTACGGGGAGCGGTGGCGGGGGTGGATCCTCGCGAAGGACCTGGGCAGGACGCCCTCCTCGGCGAGGGCGAGCCCGTACCGGTTGATGGCGTTGTGGAAGGCGAGGAGCGAGGCCAGGATGCTGGTGACGATGAAGATGTGCATCAGGTCCGCGGCCCAGGCTCCGACGTACGTCGTGATGGCGGAGAAGAACAGCCCGCCCGCGTCGTCACCGGCGGCCTTGACGACGGCCTCGTTCCCGAAGGCCTGGATCACGGTCCAGACGATGAAGGCGTAGAAGAGGCCGAGGAAGCCGACGGCGATGTAGGTGGCCCGGGTGATGGTGCGGCCGGGGTCGCGGGCCTCGCGGCGGTAGATCACGGTGGACTCGAAGCCGGTGAACGCGGTGAAGGCGAAGGCGAGGACCGCGGCCGTGCCGGGGACCAGGACGTTCCCCGGGGTGAAGGAGTCCAGGGAGAGTCCGCTCGCGCCGCCCTCCAGCAGCACGCCGCCCGCGAGCAGCACCAGGATGCCGGTCTCGGCGACCAGCAGGACGCCCAGCACCTTCGCGCCGAAGTCGATGGAGCGGAAGCCCCCCCACCAGATGAGCAGCAGCCCGGCGATCGAGACGGGCAGCCAGGGGATGTCGATGCCCCAGAGCGCGTGCGCGGTGTCGGCGGTGGCGGTGCCGAGCAGCCCGTACACCCCGATCTCCATGCCGTTGTAGCCGATCAGGGCGAGGAGGGCCGCGCCCATGCCGACGGGCTTGCCGAGGCCCTGGGTGATGTACGCGTAGAAGGCGCCGCCGCCGCGGACGTGGCGGCTCATCGTGGTGAAGCCGACGGCGAAGATCGCGAGGGTGATGCCGGCGATGAGGTATCCGGCGGGGGCGCCGATGCCGCCGAGGACGATGGCGATGGGCGCGACACCGGCCATCACGGTCAGCGGGGCGGCGGCGGACACCACGAAGAAGGCGATGTCGGAGGTGCCGAGCGTGCCGGTGCGGAGGGTGGGAGAGGCCGTTTCGGCTCTCGCCTCGGAGGTCACGGACATGGATCGGGGAGCCCTTCTGGCAGGTGAACGGGGGACCAGCTGGAGGCGACGGCCGGTGGGCCAGAAACCTAAAGGCTTTCGGTTGGCGCAATGTAGCCTCCGGTGCGGGAGTACGGGAAGACCTCACGGCGGGAGACGATTCATGGGACGGCCGCGCACGCCACTGCTGGACCGCGAGCGGATCACCTCGACCGCGCTCCAACTCGTGGCGGAGCAAGGGGAATTCAGCGTTCCGGGGATCGCGCGCCGGCTCGGGGTGCAGACGGCGTCGGTGTACCACCATGTGGACGGCCGGGACGGCATCGTCGAACTGATGCGCGAGCGGGTCTGCTCGGCGATCGACGCCTCGACACTGGACCTCGGCACCTGGGACGCGTCCCTCGCGGCCTGGGCCCGGTCCTACCGTGCCGCCTTCGCCGCACACCCCCGGGTGATCCCCCTGCTGATGACCTCCCCGGTGCGCGCCCCCAAGGTCCTCGAACAGTACGAGCAGGCCGTGGGCGTGCTCCTGGGCGCCGGATTCGCCCTGGAGGACGTCATGGGCGTGATCATCGCCCTGGAGAACCTGGTCCTGGGCTCGGCCCTGGATCTCGCGGCCCCGGAAGCCATGTGGGAGCTCCCCGACGAGACGGCCACCCCGCAGCTGGCCCGCGCACTCGCGGCGGTGGCGCCGGGGCGGGCGGACGCGGCGTTCGAACTGGCACTGGCGGGCTGCATCGCGCACTTCCGCGGACTGCTTGCCGCCGCGTGACACGTGACGCCGCCGTCACACTCCCGTCACGCTCCGGCCGCCACACTGGTCCCGTTCCCATGGGCCGCTCATTCCTGCCGCGGAGGGAAGAACATGAAACGGCACCCTTGTCTCGCCCTCGTCACCCCGCTGTTCGTTTCGTCGGTCGCGTTCGCTCCGGCCGTCTCCGCGCTTGGACACCCGGAAGAGCGGCCTTCCTCCGTTTCCGCCGCTCCCACCGTCGCGAAGTGCGAGCTGACGAGGGGAAAGCCGGACGCACAACGCAAACCCACATACGTTCTCAGGCTCTCCGGATTCACCAAACAGAAAGTGGTGACGGCCCGCTCGGCAGATCAGAAATTCAGCGTCAGTGGCACGACGTCCGATGACGGGAGTTTCCAGTCGACGGTTCCGAGGGGGAGATACGTCGCCCAGGAACTCAACGGCAAGACCATAAGATGCTCGCTGGTCCCGGTGGAGAAGGGACCGGAGGTCACGGACCTGGACGTGCAGATCACACCGAACAGCGGTACGCCGAGCTGCAACCCCCTGACGTTCACCATGACCATCAAGATCACGTCCTCGGGCGCGGGGACCGTCGACTACCGCTGGGACCTCACCCACAAAGGCGATTTCGGCGGGGGCGCTCCCGGAAAGGTCGAATTCACCGGGCCGGGAACCAAGGAAGAGACAAAGACCTACGGGGCATCCCCCGACAAGGCCGGGGAAGTCCATTCCGGCAAAGTGGTGGTGAAGATCCTCACCGGTCCGTCCAAGGGAAAGACCGACCAGGCACCGCTCTCGTTCACGTGCGCGTAGGGGAGCCGGGCGCGCCCCCCGACCGGGGCGTCACGCCCCGTAGAACAGCTCCTCCACCACCGCCCGCGCCCTGCGCGTCGTACGCCGGTAGTCGTCCAGCATGTCCCCCACATGCCCCGGGCCGTACCCCAGGTACCGCCCCACCGCGCCCAGTTCGCGGACGTCCGAGGGGAACGTGTCCCCCGGGCGGCCGCGGACCAGCATCACGGCGTTGCGGACGCGGGTCGCCAGGACCCAGGCCTCGTCGAGGATCTGGGCGTCCTCGGTGGACAGGAGCTCCGCGGACCGGGCCGCCGCGAGGGCCTCGCGGGTGCGGGTGGTGCGCAGGCCGGGTTCCGCCCAGCCGTGGCGCATCTGGAGGAGCTGGACGGTCCATTCGACGTCGCTGAGCCCTCCCCGGCCGAGCTTGGCATGGAGGTTCGGGTCGGCGCCGCGCGGCAGGCGTTCGGTCTCCATACGGGCCTTGAGGCGGCGGATCTCGCGGACCGCGTCCTCGCCCAGGCCCTCCATCGGATAGCGCAGGGGGTCGATCAGCTCGATGAAGCGCGCGCCCAGATCCTGGTCCCCCGCCATCGGCTGGGCGCGCAGGAGGGCCTGGCTCTCCCAGACCAGGGACCAGCGCCGGTAGTAGGCGGCGTACGAGGCGAGCGTACGCACCAGCGGGCCGCTCTTGCCCTCCGGGCGCAGGTCGGCGTCGATCAGCAACGGCGGGTCGGAGGTGGGGACCTGGAGCAGGCGCCGCATCTCCGACACGACGGTGTTCGCGGCGCGGGCCGCCTCCTGCTCGTCCTCCCCCTCGCGCGGCTCGTACACGAACAGGACGTCCGCGTCGGAGCCGTATCCCAGCTCGTGGCCGCCGAAACGCCCCATGCCGATCACCGCGAAGCGGGCCGGGAGGGTCTCGCCCCACCGCTCGCGTACGACGGCCCGCAGCGCGCCGGCGATCGTCGCCGCGTTGAGGTCGGTGACGGCGGTCCCGACCCGGTCGACGAGGGCGCCGGGGTCGTGCTCGGCGGGACTGTCCTCGGTGCCGTACGAACTGATCAGATCCGCCGCGGCCGTACGGAACAGCTCCCGGCGCCGCACTCCGCGCGCCGCGGCCACCGCCGCCTCCGCGCCGTCCGCGCGGCCGACCGCCGCGAGCACCTCCTGCTCCAGCGGCTCGCGGCCGCGCGGCTTCAGCCCTTCCGGGTCGCCGAGCAGCGCCACCGCCTCCGGGGCGCGCAGCAGCAGATCGGGGGCGAGGCGCCCGGCCGAGAGCACCCGCGCCAGGTTCTCCGCGGCCGCGCCCTCGTCCCGCAGCAGCCGCAGATACCAGGGGGTCTTGCCGAGCGCGTCCGACACCTTCCGGAAGCCGAGCAGGCCCGCGTCCGGGTCGGCCGAGTCCGCGAACCAGCCCAGCAGCACCGGCAGCAGCGTCCGCTGGATCGCCGCCTTGCGGGTCATGCCGGAGGACAGGGCCTCCAGATGGCGCAGCGCGGCGGCCGGATCGGCGTATCCGAGCGCCTCCAGGCGCTGTCGGGCGGCCGTCGTGCTGAGCCGGGTCTCACCGGGCGCGAGCTGCGCGACGGCGTCCAGCAGCGGCCGGTAGAAGATCTTCTCGTGCAGCCGCCGCACCACCGTCGAGTGCCGCCGCCACTCCCGCTGCAGCTCGGCGACCGGATCGGTGCGCAGCCCCAGCGAGCGGCCGAGCCGGCGCAGGTCCTCCTCGCCCTCGGGCACGAGGTGCGTACGCCGCAGCCGGTACAGCTGGATGCGGTGCTCCATGGCGCGCAGGAAGCGGTAGGCCTCATCCAGCTGCGCCGCGTCCACCCGCCCCACATAGCCGCCGGCCGCGAGCGCCTTCAGCGCGTCGAGCGTGGTGCCACTCCGCAGCGTCGCGTCGCTGCGCCCGTGCACCAGCTGCAGCAGCTGTACGGCGAATTCGACGTCCCGCAGCCCGCCGGGGCCGAGTTTGAGCTCGCGTTCGATCTGCGCGACGGGGATGTTGTCGACGACCCGGCGGCGCATCTTCTGCACGTCGGGGACGAAGTTCTCGCGCTCCGCGGCCTGCCAGACGAGGGGGGACACGGCCTCGATGTACGCGGCGCCGAGCTCCGGGTCCCCGGCCACCGGCCGGGCCTTCAGCAGCGCCTGGAACTCCCAGGTCTTCGCCCACCGCTGGTAGTACGCGAGATGGCTGGAGAGCGTACGCACCAGCGGACCGTTGCGGCCCTCCGGGCGCAGATTGGCGTCGACCGGCCAGATCGAGCCCTCCACGGTGGTCTCCGAACAGATCCGCATCAGGTGCGAGGCGAGCCGGGTCGCGGCCTTGAGCGCCTTGCCCTCGTCGGCGCCCTCGGCCGGCTCCCCGACGAAGATCACGTCGACGTCGGAGACGTAGTTGAGCTCATGGCCGCCGCACTTTCCCATGGCGATCACCGAGAGGCGGCAGGCACCGGCGTCGTCGGGCGCGGCGGTGCGGGCGATGGCCAGCGCGGCACGCAGTGTCGCGGTCGCGAGGTCGGCGAGTTCGGCCGCGGTCTGGGCGACGTCGGTCGTCCCGCACACGTCACGGGCCGCTATGGACAGCAGACAGCGCCGGTAGGCGACCCGCAGCGAGACGGGATCGGTGGCCTCGGCGAGCCCCTGCTCGAACTCCTCGACCCCGGGGTGCAGATCGGCCGCCTCGTACGTCACCAGCGCGTGCCAGTCGCGCGGGTGCCGCGCCAGGTGGTCACCGAGCGCCTCGGACGCGCCGAGCACGCCGAGCAGCCGGTCGCGCAGCGGCTTCGCGGAGATCAGCGTGTCGAGGAGGCCCCGCCGCTCGTCGGGCTCCTGCGCCTCCACCAGGCGGACGAGCCCGCGCAGCGCGAGATCGGGGTCGGCGGTGGCGCCCAGCGCGTCGAGGAGGACGGAGTCGGCGCGCACGGGCGCCATCTCGGGCAGGTCGAGGAGCCGCTCGGCGGCGGCGGGGTGGGTGAAGCCGTGCCGCAGCAAACGGGTGAACGTACTGCTTCTGCGCCCCGGCACCGTCATCCCGCCGCCTCCGATCAAGGTCATCCGGTTCCGAGCGTAGCCCGAGGGGGCGGATCGCGAGGGGTTCGACCGCCACCCCGTCGCCGGGCAGGGTCCGCACATCGTGGGGACGATGGTCGGGATCGGCACGAGAGACGAGGACCGCCATGCCGGAGCAGCTGCCACGGACCGAGCTGGACCCGCGCTACAGCTCGGCCGACGCCACCGCGACCCCATGGCCCCGGGCCGTGGCCGTCCTGGAGGAGGCCGAGATCTTCTGGCTGTCGACCGTGCGCCCCGACGGACGCCCCCATGTCACGCCGCTGATCGCCCCCTGGGTGGACGGGGCGCTGTACTTCTGCACGGGCGAGGAGGAGTGCAAGGCCCGCAACCTCGCCGCCAACCCGCGGGTGGTCCTGACGACCGGCACCAATGCCTACGACAAGGGCCTCGACGTGGTGATCGAGGGCGAGGCCGTGCACGTCACGGACGAGCGGCGGCTCACCCGGCTGGCCGAGGCCTGGGAGGCGCAGTACGGTCCGGAATGGCACTTCGGCGTACGGGACGGGGCCTTCCACTCCGAGCAGCACAACGGCCGCGCCCTGGTGTTCGAGGTCGCCCCGCGCACCGCCTTCGGCTTCGGCAGGGGCGAGACGTTCAGCCAGACCCGCTGGCGGTTCACGAGCTGATTCACGAACTGAGGGAGACGGCACCATGGAATGGACGCTCGAAGTGATCCCCGTCCCGGTCACCGACGTGGACCGGGCCAAGGCCTTCTACGCGGACCGGTGCGGCTTCAAGGTCGACCTCGACTCGTCCCCCGTCGAGGGGATCCGCTTCGTCCAGATCACCCCGCCGGGCTCCCGCTGCTCCATCGTGTTCGAGAGCGGCCTGCCGGACACTCCCGGGCAGTCCCGCATGGCACCCGGCTCCCTCCAGGGCCTCCAGCTCTGCGTGACCGACATCGAGGCCGCCAGGGCCGAGCTCACCGGCCGCGGCGTGGAGGTCAGCCCGGTCATGAACGTCGGAGCGTCCGGCTGGCAGGAAGGCAAGGGCGAGGACACGTGGAACGCGTTCCTCTTCTTCAAGGACCCCGACGGCAACGGCTGGGTGGTCCAGGAAGCGCCTTCTCCGCTCGCCGAACGCTGACGCACACCGAACGCTGACGCACGCAGACGGCGGGCCCTGCCGGCTACAGCACCGGCAGGTTCTTGCGCAGCTCGAAGGCCGTGACCTCCGAGCGGTACTCCTCCCACTCCTGCTTCTTGTTCCTCAGGAAGAAGTCGAAGACGTGCTCCCCGAGCGTCTCCGCGACGAGTTCGCTGCGCTCCATCAGGGTGATCGCCTCGCCCAGGTTCTGCGGCAGCGGCTCGATGCCCATGGCGCGCCGCTCGGCGTCCGACAGCGCCCACACGTCGTCGTCGGCGCCGGCGGGGAGCTCGTAGCCCTCCTCGATGCCCTTGAGGCCCGCGGCGAGCAGCACCGCGTACGTCAGGTAGGGATTCGCGCCGGAGTCGATCGAGCGGACCTCGACGCGCGAGGAGCCGGTCTTGCCGGGCTTGTACATGGGGACGCGGATCAGGGCCGAGCGGTTGTTGTGGCCCCAGCAGATGTACGAGGGGGCCTCGCCGCCGGAGCCGGCGGTGCGGGCCGAGCCGCCCCAGATGCGCTTGTACGAGTTGACCCACTGGTTGGTGACGGCCGAGATCTCGGCGGCGTGCTTGAGCAGACCGGCGATGAAGGAACGTCCCACCTTGGACAGCTGGTACTCGGCGCCCGACTCGTAGAACGCGTTGCGGTCTCCCTCGAAGAGGGAGAGGTGGGTGTGCATCCCGGAGCCGGGGTACTCGGAGAACGGCTTCGGCATGAAGGTCGCCTGAACCCCCTGCTCCAGCGCGACCTGCTTCATGACCAGGCGGAACGTCATGATGTTGTCCGCGGTCGACAGCGCGTCCGCGTAGCGCAGGTCGATCTCCTGCTGGCCGGGCGCGCCCTCGTGGTGGCTGAACTCGACCGAGATGCCCATGGACTCGAGCATCGTGATCGCCTGGCGGCGGAAGTCCATCCCGACGTTCTGCGGGGTGTGGTCGAAGTAGCCGGAGCTGTCCGCGGGGGTCGGGCGGGTGCCGTCGACCGGCTTGTCCTTGAGCAGGAAGAACTCGATCTCGGGGTGGGTGTAGAAGGTGAAGCCCAGGTCCGAGGTCCTGGCGAGCATCCTCTTGAGGACGAAGCGCGGGTCGGCGAAGGACGGGGAGCCGTCGGGCATGAGGATGTCGCAGAACATCCGGGCCGTGCCGGGGGCCTCCGCGCGCCAGGGCAGGATCTGGAAGGTGCCCGGATCCGGCTTGGCGATCATGTCGGACTCGTAGACCCGCGCGAAGCCCTCGATCGCCGATCCGTCGAAGCCGATGCCCTCGTCGAAGGCCTGCTCGAGCTCGGCGGGGGCCACGGCGACCGACTTGAGGAAGCCGAGCACGTCGGTGAACCACAGGCGCACGAACCGGATGTCGCGCTCCTCGAGCGTGCGGAGCACGAATTCCTGCTGCTTGTCCATAAGCCACATCCTTGCAGTTCAGACGGCCTGTGCACCACCGCCAGGGCGTAGGGAGGAGCTTCAGTATCACGACCCGGGGTTTCGCCCAGATTACGCACCCCGTATGACATGTGGCACGCCCTCGCCACTACCATCTGCGCCCATGGGGGGCTTGCGGCACATCCGCACCGCGCGCACCGCGCGAATCGCGCGTCCCGTGGCGCTCGTGACCGCCACGGCGACGCTCCTCGCCGCGCTCTTCGTCTGTCTGGGTGCCGGCCGGGCGGACGCGCCCACGGACCATGCCGAGGCCCGTCCGGGGACCCCGGCGCTCACGGCCGCGCCGTCGGCGTACCGGCACTCCCAGTACAGCTGCCCGTACGACCGGGACGACTGCGGGCTGTTCCCGCACCTCACCCCGGCCGTGCTCACCGCCCCGCCCCCGGACACGCCCGTGGACGGCGTCGGGCCGGTGTCCTGGCTCGCTCCGGAGCCGTCCCCCGGTCAGGTGCGCCGCACCGGTGCGCTCCCCCGCGCCCCGGATCTTCACGTCCTTCAGGTGCTGCGGACATAGCGGGACCGGCCCTCGCGCCCCTGCCCGCGCATCTCCGTAGCCGCGCATCCGCGCATCCGCGTATCCGCGTATCCGCTGTGCGACACCCTCCACAGAACACCGAAGAAGGACGAAGAAAAATGGCTTCCAAGGCAAAGACCAACGACCGCAGGGCCCGGATAGAGCAGATGCGACGCGCCGAGCTGGCCCGCGAGCGTCGCAACCGGATCATCACCATCTCCATCAGCACCGTCGTGGTGGCGGGCCTCGTCGGCTTCGGTGCGTTCGTGCTGAACAGGGAGTCGGAGAAGAAGGAGCAGGCGGAGGTCGCCGCCAAGAGCCCCGTCACGGGCGAGAAGACCTGGGACGCGAAGAAGCTCGGCCGTAAGCACGTCCCCCCGGCCTCGTACCCGATGAAGCCGCCGGTCGGCGGTGACCACCACGAGGCGTGGATGAACTGCGACGGCGACGTCTACGACAAGGCGATCCCCGACATGCACGCCGTCCACTCGCTGGAGCACGGCGCGGTGTGGGTGACGTACAACGACAAGGCCCCGGCCGCCGACGTGAAGAAGCTGAAGGACAAGGTCGGCAAGACGTCGTACACCCTGATGAGCCCGGTCAAGGACCAGGCCGGGGCGATCATGCTCAGCGCGTGGGGCAAGCAGGTCACGGTGGACGGGGCGGACGACCCGCGCGTGGACCAGTTCTTCACGAAGTACGTGCAGGGCCCGCAGACGCCTGAGAAGGGCGCCGTGTGCACGGGCGGGATGGGCGCGTGAGCCGGCCGGCCCGACCACTGACCCTGACGATCACCCGGACGCACTGGGCCGCGGTCACGGCCGTCGTGCTGGCGCTCCTGTTCGCGGGGGCGGCCACCGTGGCGTCCGCACGGGGTGAGGCGCCGACGACGACGGCGGCGGCCCCCGGCCCTGACTCCGCGGAGGCGGGCTTCGCCAGGGACATGTCCGTCCACCATCAGCAGGCGGTGGAGATGTCCTTCATCGTGCGGGACCGCACGCAGGACGAGGGGATACGCAGCCTCGCCTACGACATCGCCAACACCCAGGCGAACCAGCGGGGCATGATGCTGGGCTGGCTGGATCTGTGGGGGCTGCCGAAGGTGCGGTCCGGCACCGAGCCCATGGCCTGGATGAACAACGGTGAGTCCGGAGGCCACGGCGGGCACGGCGGCGGCCACGGCGGCCACCAGGTGCGCGACGGCTCGCTGATGCCCGGCATGGCCACCAAGACCGAGCTGGCCCAGCTGGCGAAGGCCGACGGCAAGCAGGCGGAGATCCTCTACCTCCAGCTGATGACCGACCACCACATCGGCGGGGTCGCGATGGCGCAGGGCTGCGTCGACCTCTGCACGGTGGAGGCGGAGAAGACCCTCGCGCAGGACATGGTCGACGGCCAGAACTCCGAGCTGGAACTGATGGCGGACCTGCTGAAGAAGCGCGGCGCCAAGCCCCGGAGCTAGGAACAGTCTCCAGGGAGTGTCGTCACAGTCCCGTCTGCCCCGCGGGCGGACGGGACTGTGACGACATGACCTAGGTCCGCTCCAGGCTTTCGTCCGCCCCGGGCCGCCACACCACCCGGGGCGGGCGGAGCGCCGCGCACAGGGGCAGGCCGCAGCCGTCGGTGAGCCCCAGTACGGCCTCGGCGGAGCCCGCCGCCAGCAGCTCTTCGGGGATGTCGGCGAAGAACAGCTTCGCGCGCCGGAACATCGTGAACGTACCGCCCGGCGGCAGTTCACCCCAGGTCAGATAGATGAAACGGGCACCGCGCCGGCCCTGGACGTACGGGCCGCGGAAGTCGGTCGTCCCGTCGGGCGCCTCGACAGTCTCGGCGGTAACGTCGAATACGGCTTCCTCGGCATCGGCCGGCACCAGCTGGTCGGGTTCCCTCCCCCGCTGCGTACCGACGTGGACGTCGGAGTAGTCCCCGCAGTCACGGCCGGGCAGATCCCGCCCTGTGATGCGCAAGGTCAGCCGGGCCATCGGCAGGCTCCTTCCATCGGCTTGCTCCTTCCACCGGTGCGGTCGCGAGGCCGGCCCGTGCTCGGGAGGTTCGCTCAGGAGGTTCGCTCAGGAGGTTTCAGGAGGTTCGCACCCATGACCACAGCCAAAGACATCATGCACCCCGGGGCCCACTGGCTCCCCTCGCACGAGACCCTGGACCGCGCCGCGCAGCTGATGCGCGAGCTGAACGTGGGCGCTCTCCCCATCGCCGATGCGGACGAGCGTCTCTGCGGCATTCTCACGGACCGCGACATCGTCGTGGGCTGTGTGGCGATGGGCCATGACCCGTCGAAGATCACCGCGGCCGATATGGCGAAGGGCACCCCGCGGTGGATCGACGCGGGCGCCGATGTGGACGAGGTGCTGCACGAGATGCAGGACCACCAGATCCGCCGGCTGCCCGTGATCGAGAACAAACGACTGGTCGGAATGATCAGCGAGGCCGATCTGGCCCAGCATCTGTCGGAGGATCAGATCGCGTCCTTCGCCGAGCACGTGTACGCGCCGACGCGCTGATCGCTCACATGGTCAGGACCGCGCGGGCCACCGCGTCCGGACGGTCCAGCATCATCAGATGGCCCGACGGCTCGACGGCCTCGAAACGGGTGTCGTCGCCGAGCTGCCGGGCCAGTGTGCGCTGCCGCTCCACCCAGCGCGTCTCGAACCGGCTCCGGACACCCCCTTCGTGGCCGTCGTACGCCACGAGGACGGCCACCGGTACCCCTTCGGGGAGCGGGAAACGCGTCCGCAGGGCGAGGAGTTCCGCGGCGACCGCGCGGTAGTGGGTGTTCTCCAGCAGGGCCCCTTGCAGCACGCGCCCGGTGCCGTAGCAGCGGCGTACGAGAGCGGCGGGAGCCGGGTCGCCGCCGGACGTACGGGAGAGCCGGACCACGGCACGCCGGGTGAGGGGCCCGAGCGTCGCGGGCGCTCCCACGGCGGTCAGGGCCGTACCGAGTGCGCGGGCGAGGGCCGTGCGCACGGCGGGGGCGGCGGGCACGCGTGCCCGTTCCTCGACGCTGGAGTCGACGAGGACGAGTCCGGACGTACGGGCCGGATGGAGGCGGGCGAAGGCCTCGGCGTGGAATCCGGCGATGGAGTGTCCGACGACGGTGGCGGGGCCGGTGAGGCCGAGCCCGTCGAGGAGCGCGGCGATGCGGTGGGCCTCGCCCGCGGCGGACGGCGGTACGGCGGCGGGGGCGCTCAGTCCGTGTCCGGGCCGGTCGAAGCGGACGACCGTGCGGTGCGGGGTGAGCAGCGGGACGACGGGGTCCCAGTCGAACCAGCTCATGGCGAGTCCGGCACTGAGGACGCAGACCGGGCCACTGCCCTCGACGACGACGTGGTGCGGTACGCCCCCGACCCGTACGAAGCTCACCTGGTGCCTCTCCTCGTGCGTCGCCCCTCCCGCTCCGGGGACTGCCGCGCCACCGCGTACGCGAGTGTCGCGAGCCAGCCTGCCACGAGCAGCACCTGGAGCCGCTGCCCGGCCCCGAGGGCCCAGTTCCCGCCGCCCGCCTCGAAGGCGGCGACGGCGGCCAGGGTCCAGCCGGTGGCGGCGAGTTCGAGGCCGACGAGCACGGGTCCGGCGCGGGCCAGCGGCGGCCACCAGCGGTAGCGGCGGGCGGCGACGGTGAGCGCGACGAGACCGACGAGGGCGCCCGTCATGGCGAGGGTGGAGCTGACGGCGTGCGCGGTGTGGGTCGCCGGGACGAGCCCCCCGGACTCGCGCGCCGCGCACTGCGGGTCGGCGGTGGGCGCGCAGCTGAGCGGCAGCAGGGAGTCGGCGGCGGTGGCGGCCCCGAAGAACGCGAGGCCGCCCCAGCCGATGAGCGCCCAGGGCCGCCGCGCCGTGGTGACCAGGCCCAGGAGCGCGCCCGCCAGGACGAGCAGCCCGGCGGCGAGATCGGTGCCCCGGAACAGCCCGCCGAAGGGCTGGTCGGCGGCGGAGAGTTCACTGACGTACGTCCGGACCGGGTCGAGGCCGGTCACCAGGACGACTTCGAGTACCCAGGCGCTGTACGCGACCGCCCCGAGAGCGAGCAGGGCGGCGACGGGCCGCGCGGCGGTCGTCGTCATGGGCCCATGGTCGGTGGAGCGCGGGCGGCCCGCACACCGAGCGATACGGGGCGGGGGTATGCTGCCTCCCCATGGGGAGCGACCGGATCTCGCAGTGGGCGCGGCTGTTGCTGCTCGTGGCCCTGCTGTCCGGGCTGGCCCTGATGCACACGGTGGGACATCCGTCGGCACACGGAAGCGGACGCGGCGACGGGTACGCCGCGGCACACCACCTGCCACCACAGGGCGCGGTCGGCGTCGCCGGACACGAGGGCCCCGCGACGCCCCGCACGCCGGGGCACGTGACGGGGTCGCTGAACGGCTCCGCGGCCGGGGCGGCGGCGGGTGCCGCGGGGGATGACCTGGCCGGCGGGCACGGCGGCCCGGTCCGGGCGGCCGGCCTCGCGAGGGATGCCGTGATCGCCGGAAGCGACGGCCCGGCCGAGGCGGCACCCCGCCCCACAGAGGATGCCCTGGCCGTCGGACACGAGCACGTCCCAACCGGTGCGGCGCCCCGCCCCATGGGGGACGGCCCGGCCGGCGGACACGGGGGCGGCGGCGAGCGTGGGCTGGACCCCGGTGCCGTGTGTCTCGCCGTGCTCGGGCCGTGGGGCCTCGCGGCACTGCTCGGAGGCCTCGCCGCGTATCGGCTGAGGCTCCGTTCGCACGGCGCGCACGCGCGCCCGCGCGGGCTGCGGCCGGTGCTCGCGCCGTGGGCCGCTCCGCCCCCGCCCGGAGGGCTCGTCCTCGCTCGGTTGTCGGTGCTGCGGATCTAGGAACACGGCCGCCGACTGCTTCGGTGGGCCTGGCCCCGGGGGGAACCTCCGGGCGCTGAGCGGTGTACCAGAAGCAGCGGACGCACCCATCCGCACGCGAGTACGTCAGTAAGCCCTTACGTCCGTACGCAACACCGACATCACCACGAGGTGCACTCAGTCATGCGCATCCACCCCGCCACCCCACGCCGGGCCGTGCTCGGCGCCGGAATCGCCGCGGCCGGGACGGCGTTCCTGTCCTCCTGCTCGGGCGCCACGGAGCACGGCGGCCACGGTCCCGGCCGGGCCACCGATGCCCCCACCGCAGCTCCCCAGGGCTTCGTCTCCCCCGACGGCAAGGAGGTCGCGGCGGCCGAGAAGGCCCGCGGCGGCGGCCCCGTCCGGACCGTGAAGCTCACCGCGACCGCCGGCTCCCTCGACCTGGGCGGCGGACAGACCGTCAGGTCCTGGGCGTACGGGGACCGGCTGCCCGGCCAGGAGGTCCGGGTCACCGCGGGCGACACCCTGGCCCTGACCCTCGCCAACCACCTCCCCGAGGCCACGTCGCTGCACTGGCATGGGCTCGCCCTGCGCAACGACATGGACGGCGTGCCCGGCCTGACCCAGCGCGAGATCAGGCCGGGCGCGGACTTCACGTATCGCTTCGCGGTCCCGCACCCCGGCACGTACTGGTTCCATCCGCACTCGGGCGTGCAGCAGGACCGCGGGCTGTACGCGCCCCTGATCGTGGAGGACCCGAAGGAGCCCCTGGCCTACGACAAGGAGTGGGTCGTCGTCCTGGACGACTGGGTCGACGGGGTGGACGGCTCGACTCCGGACGCGGTGCTGACGGAGCTGCGCGGAGGCATGGGCGGCGGCGGCCACGAGGGCCACTCGCTGGCGAAACCCTCCCCCGGCGCACCGGCGGCCGACGGCCCCTCGCGGATGATGATGGACGCGAAGAGCGACCTGCTGGGCGGCGACGCCGGCGACGTGGCGTACCCGCACTACCTGATCAACGGCCGCACACCCCAGGCGCCTTCGTCCTTCGCGGCGAGGCCGGGCGACCGCATCCGGCTGCGGATCATCAACGCGGGAGGCGACACGGCGTTCCGGGTGGCGCTGGGCGGCCATGAGCTGACGGTGACCCACACCGACGGCTTCCCCGTCGAGCACGCCCGCACCGACGCGCTGCTGCTGGGCATGGGCGAGCGGTACGACGTGCTGGTCACCGCGGGCGACGGCGTCTTCCCGCTCACCGCCGTCGCGGAGGGGAAGCGGGCCGCCGCGCTGGCCCTGCTGCGCACCGCCACCGGCGCGGCGCCCGCGGCCTCCGTCCGGCCCGAGGAGCTGTCCGGCCGGCTGCTGACGGCCGACCGGCTGAAGGCCGCGGAGTCCGTCGCCCTGGCGCCCGGAAAGCCCGACCGCACGATCCGGATCAAGCTGACCGGGGGCATGCGGACGTACGACTGGGCCTTCGACGGCAAGCCGTACGCCCCCGGGCCCCCGCCCCATGAGGTCCGCTCCGGCGAGCGGGTGCGTCTGGTCTTCACCAACTCGACGACGATGTGGCACCCGCTCCACCTCCACGGCCACACCTTCGCCCTGGCGAACAGCCTGGGCGGGGCCCGGAAGGACACGGCGGTGATCCTGCCGAACGGCACGCTGACGGTGGACTTCGACGCGGACAATCCGGGCCTGTGGATGATCCACTGCCACAACGTGTACCACGCTGAGGCGGGCATGATGACGGTGCTGGGCTACCGCGGGTAGCGGGTGGGGACGGGGCCTGGGGGGCGCTGCGCTGGGCTTTCCCCTACCCGCCCCTTCCCGAATCGGGGGCTCTGCCCCCGAACCCCCGCACCTCAAACTCCCCCTATGCCCTGCGGGCATGGGGGGGACCCCCAGCGGGGCTGAAAGGACCGGGGCAAGCCCCCCAGGCCCCCGTACGGCCTCGGTCGTGTCCTCGAACCCCCGTACCCCCCTATGCCCTGCGGGCATGGGGGATCCCCCAGGCGGGCGTGGGGGACCCCCGGACGGGCCCCGAAGAAGCCCCTCCGGCGATTGAGGAGCAGGGGTCCGGGGGGGCGGAGCCCCGGGGCGGTGCACGGCCGGGACCGGGACATCGCGTCGGTCTGACGATTACACTGGACGCGTGCCTCAACTTCGCCTCGCCCTGAATCAGATCGACTCGACCGTCGGCGACCTGACCGGCAACACCGAGTCGATCGTGCACTGGACCCGGCACGCCGCCGGGCAGGGAGCGCACCTCATCGCGTTCCCCGAGATGGTGCTGACCGGCTATCCCGTCGAGGACCTCGCCCTGCGGTCCTCCTTCGTCGAGGCGTCGCGGGCCGCCTTGCGGGCGCTCGCCGCGCGGCTCGCCGATGAGGGCTTCGGGGAGATCCCCGTGATCGTCGGCTACCTCGACCGGTCCGACAAGGCCGTGCCCCGGTTCGGCCGCCCCGCCGGGTCCCCGGAGAACGCCGCCGCCGTACTGCACCGCGGCGAGGTCGTGCTGCGCTTCGCCAAGCACCACCTGCCCAACTACGGCGTCTTCGACGAGTTCCGCTACTTCGTCCAGGGCGACACCCTGCCCGTGATCCGCGTGCACGGCGTCGACGTGGCGCTCGCCATCTGCGAGGACCTCTGGCAGGACGGCGGCCGCGTCCCGGCCGCCCGTTCCGCCGACGCCGGGCTGCTGATCTCGATCAACGCCTCGCCCTACGAGCAGGACAAGGACGACACCCGCCTGGAGCTGGTCCGCAAGCGCGCGCAGGAGGTCGGCTGCACCACCGCCTACCTCGCGATGATCGGCGGCCAGGACGAGCTCGTCTTCGACGGCGACTCGATCGTCGTCGACAAGGACGGCGAGGTCATCGCGCGCGCCCCGCAGTTCGCCGAGGGCAGCGTCATCCTGGACCTGGACCTCCCGGCCGCGTCCGCCGAGCCCCCCACCGGCATCGTCGACGACGGCCTGGCCATCGAGCGTGTCGTCATCTCCGAGGAGCCGCTCCCGGCGTACGAGCCCGAGCTGACCGGCGGGTACGCCGAGCGGCTCGACGACGAGGAGGAGGTGTACTCCGCGCTGGTCGTCGGCCTGCGCGCGTACGCCGCCAAGAACGGCTTCCGGTCCGCGCTGATCGGGCTCTCCGGCGGTATCGACTCCGCGCTCGTCGCCGCGATCGCGTGCGACGCGCTGGGCGCGCGGCACGTGTACGGCGTCTCGATGCCCTCGAAGTACTCGTCCGACCACTCCAAGGGCGACGCGGCCGAGCTGGCCCGCCGCACCGGGCTGAACTTCCGTACCGTGCCGATCGAGCCGATGTTCGACGCGTACATGGGTGCGCTGGGTCTGAGCGGCCTCGCCGAGGAGAACCTCCAGTCGCGGCTGCGCGGCACGATGCTGATGGCCATCTCCAACCAGGAGGGCCACATCGTGCTCGCGCCGGGCAACAAGTCCGAGCTGGCCGTGGGCTATTCGACGCTGTACGGCGACTCGGTCGGCGCGTACGGCCCGATCAAGGACGTCTACAAGACCTCGATCTTCCGGCTCGCGCGCTGGCGCAACCGGGCGGCCGAGGAGCGTGGCCAGACCCCGCCCATCCCGGAGAGCTCCCTCACCAAGCCGCCGAGCGCGGAACTGCGCCCCGGCCAGGTCGACACGGACTCCCTCCCGGACTACGACGTCCTCGACCGGATCCTGGAGCTCTACGTCGACCGCGACCAGGGCAAGGACGCGATCGTGGCGGCCGGTTTCGACGAGGAGCTGGTCGCGAAGACCCTCCGCATGGTCGACACGGCCGAGTACAAGCGGCGCCAGTACCCGCCGGGCACCAAGATCTCGGGGAAGGGCTTCGGCAAGGACCGCCGCCTGCCGATCACCAACCGCTGGCGGGAGACGACGGCCCGCTGAGGGCACCGGGGGAACTGACGGAGACGGGGGCTTCCCGCGCGTGTCGGCGCGGGAAGCCCCCGTTGTCTGCGACGAGAGACGGACAGGTCAGAACGCCAGGCGCGCCGCGATCGGGAGATGGTCGCTGTCCGTCCTCGGCAGGGTCCAGGACGAGACCGGCTCGACGCCCTTCACCATGATCTGGTCGATCCTGGCCATCGGGAACGACGCGGGCCAGCTGAACCCGAAGCCGTCGCCCGCCGCGCCCTGCGTGGAGCGCATCTGCGAGGTGACCGCGTTGAGGGAGCGGTCGTTCATCG
This sequence comes from Streptomyces sp. NPDC000410, assembly GCF_040300305.1. NCBI lineage: Bacteria > Bacillati > Actinomycetota > Actinomycetes > Kitasatosporales > Streptomycetaceae > Streptomyces > Streptomyces sp. NPDC000410. Next base: position 97,421 of record NZ_JBEPDM010000021.1, on the reverse strand, counting down.
TGCCGTTGAGGTCGCCGAGCAGGACCACCCTGCCCACGTGGTCGCGGGCTATGGCCTCGCCCAGCGCGTCCGCGCTGTGGTCGCGCTGGTTGGCGGTGAAGCCGGCGTTCATCTTGACCCGTACGGACGGCAGATGCGCGACGTAGACGGCGATGTCGCCATCCGGCGCCGCCACCGTGGCGCGCATCGCGCGGGTCCAGCCCAGCCGGATGTCGACCGGGTGGACGTTCCTCAGCGGGTACTTGCTCCAGAGTCCGACGGTCCCCTGCACCGAGTGGTGGGGGTACGTCGACTCCAGCGCCTGCTCGTACGCCGGGACCGCGTCCGCCTTCAGCTCCTCCAGCGCGATGACGTCCGCGCCGGACGCCGCCACCTGGCTCGCGGTGCCCTCCGGGTCGGGATTGTCGGCGTTCACATTGTGCGTGGCGACGGTGAGTCCGCCGCCGTCGCCCGATTTGCCGGTGACGAGCCCGCCGAAGAGGTTCAGCCAGACCACGGTCGGCACGAGCAGTGCGATCAGGGCGGTCGCGGAGCGCCGGAGCAGCGCGAACACCAGGAGCACCGGGATCAGGGCGCCCAGCCAGGGCAGGAACGTCTCGGCGAGACTGCCGAGGTTGCCGACCCGGTTCGGGATCTGCGCGTGGAAGATCATCAGCAGGGCGACGGCCACGGCGCACAGGGCGAGGACGATGCCGCGCCGCCAGATCCCCCGGTCCCCGCGCCAGCGCTCGAGCAGGGCCCGGACTCGGGACTCGGGGCGGGGGTCCTCCACGCCGTCGTTCCCCGTCTCCGTCATGTACGCCTGCCGCATTCCGTTGTCCTCACTGCCTTGCTGTCATGCTCTCTTGCTGTGCACGACGATGCCCCGCCCTGACCCTAGGCGATGAGCAGGGGTGTGTTCGCCGTACTGTCCCGAGGACGACCGGGTGGGTACGGAGGGTTCCGCTCGTGGCCACCCACGTGGCGGCTGTGACAGAACGCGCATATTCGGGCGCGTCAGCTTCCGGGGCGTACCCCGTCCAGCACCGCCGAGACGATGCGTTGCGCGAGATCGTCGTCGAGCGGGGCGTCCGGCCGCATCACGGACCGCAGGAGCATGGGCCCGATGAAGAGGTCGTTGACCAGCTCCAGGTCGAGGTCGTCGCGGATCTCCCCGTCGGCGACGCCGCGCCGCAGCACCTCCCGCACGATCAGTCGCCGGGGCTCGATCACGGTGGCGTGGTACGCCGCCCAGAGCTTGGGATAGCTCTTCATCTGCGCGAAGACGTGGTAGAGGAGGGCCGAGGTGCGCTGGGCCACGCCGCGGTCGCGCAGCGATTCCAGCATGACCACGAGGTCCTCGCGGGCGGAGGTGCCGGGCAGGACGGGCTCCGGGGGCTCGATGTCACGCAGAAGGTCGACGAACAGGGCCTCCTTGTCGCACCAGCGGCGGTAGATGGTGGCCTTGCCGACGCCCGCCGTGCGGGCGATGCGCTCGATGGACACCTCCCCGAGCGGCACACCGTCCTCCAGGAGCGCCACGACTGCATCGAGGATCGCCCGCTCGGCGGCCTCACTCCGCGGCCGCCCACGAGGCGCCTTCCTGCCCCCGCCCTCATCCGGGGCGATCGGGGCGTCCCCGTACCCCACGCCCTCCGCCGCAGCGCCGCCGCCGCCCGGGGCCGTTCCGGCGTCGGCACCCCCGCGTCCCACGGCGTCCGCACCGTCCGAGGCGAACCCTGCGCCCGGGGCGGTCCCGGCGTCCGAGGCGGTCCCGGCGCCCACGGCCGCCGTGGCAGCCCCCGCGTCCGCACCGCCCGAGGTGATCCGGGCACCCTCGACGCCCGGGGCGATCCCGCCGCCCGCGGCGGTCCCGGCATCCGGGGCCGCCGCGGCAGCCCCCGCGTCCGCACCACCCGAGGCGATCCGGGCACCCTCGACCCCTGAGACGGCCCCGGCACTCGGGGCACCCGGGCCGGTCCCGGTGTCCGCGGCGGTCCGGACACTCGCGCCGCCCAGGGCGCTCCCGCCGCCCGGGGCTGGCCCAGCGGCGGCGTCCGCGCATCCCACTGCGCCCGAGGCGATCCGGGCGCCCTCGACGCCCGAGGCGGTCCCGGCGCCCGCGCCGCCGGAAGCACGCCCGCCGCCCAGGGCAGCCTCGGCGTCCGCACCGCCCGCGACGTTCGGGGCATCCGTGCGGGCCGCGGAGGCCCGCGGGGCCTCGTTCTCATTTCGCACAGCCGCCTCCGCTTCCGTCGCGCTTCGTCACGGTGCCGATTCTCTCCTCTCCCGCACTCCCCTCATTTCTCGGGCACCTCACCGACGTCACTCCGGCGACGGGCAGCCGCTCACCCCCGGCCGGCGCCCGCGGGGAGTCGCTCCGGCTGCGCGCTGCCTCCGGCGGCGGGGCGGGCGCGCCCCGGCAGATAGATCGCGACGACCACCGCGCCGATGACGGCGACGGCCGCCGAGCCCAGCGCCGTGACGTGCATGGCGCCGAGGAACGCGTCGTACGCCGGTCCGATCAGGGACTTGCCCGCCGGGCCGAGCTTCTCCGCGACGCCGAGCGTCGCCTCGATCGACTCGCCGGCGGCGTCCCTGGCCCCGGCCGGGAGCGCGGCCGTCCTTTCGAGGGTCCCCTCGATCTCGCCCCGGTACGTCGCCGACAGCAGCGAGCCGAGGACGGCGACTCCGAGCGCGCCGCCCACCTGCCGGAACGTGTTGTTGATCGCGGATCCCGAGCCCGCCTTCTCCCGGGGCAGCGCCTGCATCACCGCGACCGTCACGGGCGGCATGATGTGGGCCATTCCGGCGCCCTGGAGGAAGAAGACGACCTCCAGCACCCACACCGGCGTCGAGGCGTCGAACAGGGCGAACGCCGCGAGCCCCGCCGCGACCAGCAGCATTCCGACCGTACAGACGGCCTTCGCGCCGAACCGGTCGACCACCAGCCGGGCGCGCGGCGCGAACGCCATCTGCGCGATCGCGAGCGGCAGGATCAGCAGCCCGCACTGCAGCGCGCTGTAGCCGCGCACGCTCTGCAGATAGAACGCGGAGAAGAAGGTCACACCCATCAGCGCGAAGAAGACGAGTGCGATCGCGGCGACCGCGGCGGAGAACGCCGGTGCCTTGAAGTACGAGACGTCGATGGCCGGATGGGCGCTGCGCTTCTCGTGCAGGACGAAGACGACCAGCACGGCCAGGCCGCCGAGGAGCGGCAGCAGCACGCCGGGTCCGGTGAAGTCGGCGAGTTCGCCGCCGCGGATGATGCCGTACACCAGCAGGACGAGCCCGACGATGGAGAGCACGACGCCCAGCGGGTCGAGGCGGCCCGGATCCGGGTCGCGCGAGTCGGGGACCAGCAGGGTCATCGCGACGAGTGCGATGACCACGATGGGGACGTTGATGAGGAAGATCGAGCCCCACCAGAAGTGCTCCAGCAGCAGTCCGCCGGTGATCGGGCCGATGGCGATGCCGAGGCCGACGGCGCCGGCCCAGATGCCGATGGCCTTCGGCTGCTCGTCCCGTTCGAACACGTTCATCAGCACGGCGAGTGTGGCGGGCATCACGAACGCCGCGCCGAAGCCCATCACCGCGCGGTACGCGATGAGTTCGGCGGGCGACCCGGAGAACGCGGCGAGCGCCGAGCCGACACCGAACAGGGCTATGCCGAAGAGCAGCACCTTCTTGCGCCCCCTGCGGTCCCCGAGGAGACCCGCGGTGAAGAGCAGTCCGGCGAAGACGAGCGTGTAGGAGTTGATCGCCCACTCCAGCTCGCCCTGCGTGGCGCCGATGCCGGTGGGCGCGGGGCTGGCGATGGTCTTGACGGCGACGTTCAGGATCGAGTTGTCCAGCACGACGATGAGCACGCTGAACATGAGGACGCCGAGGATGGCCCAGCGGCGGCGGTGGACGGCCTCCGGCACGCGGGGTGCGGCCGTCGGGGCGCTGTTCGACAGTGACATGCCCTCAGCGTACTCCCATTTCGATACGACACCGTCTCGTATAGAAATACAGGGCCGCGGAGGACCGTGCAGGGCGTGCGCCGGTGTGTACGGCATCACTTCACGCGACGGGCGCGGGGATGCCACCATGGACCTGGTCCGGGGACGCCGTAAGGGCGCCTCGAGATGACGAAGGAGCCGTTCACCATGACGCTTCAGGCTGCCCGCAAGCAGCCCGCCGACAGCAGCACCAAGGCGCTGTACGGCGGCAAGGGCACTCGCCGCATCACCGTCCACGACATCGCCGCCGCCAAGGAGCGCGGTGAGAAGTGGCCCATGCTCACCGCGTACGACGCGATGACCGCGTCCGTGTTCGACGAGGCCGGGATCCCGGTCATGCTCGTCGGCGATTCGATGGGCAACTGCCATCTCGGTTACGACACCACCGTGCCCGTCACGATGGACGAGATGACCATGCTCTCCGCCGCCGTCGTACGGGGCACCAGGCGCGCCCTCGTCGTCGGCGACCTCCCCTTCGGCTCGTACCAGGAAGGCCCGGTCCAGGCGCTGCGCTCGGCGACCCGGCTGGTCAAGGACGCCGGCGTCGGCGCCGTGAAGCTGGAGGGCGGGGAGCGTTCGCTGCCCCAGACCGAGCTGCTGGTCCAGTCCGGCATCCCGGTCATGTCCCACCTCGGCCTGACCCCGCAGTCCGTCAACACGATGGGCTACCGGGTGCAGGGCCGCGCAGACGAGGACGCGCACCGGCTGCTGCGGGACGCCAAGGCGGCCCAGGACGCGGGCGCCTTCGCCGTCGTACTCGAACTCGTCCCGGCCGAGCTGGCCGCCGAGGTCACCCGCTCCCTGCAGATCCCGACCATCGGCATCGGCGCGGGCCCCGACACGGACGCGCAGGTCCTGGTGTGGACCGACATGGCGGGCCTGACGGACGGGAAGGTGCCGCGCTTCACCAAGCAGTACGCGAACCTGCGCCAGACCCTGGGCGACGCGGCTCGCGAGTTCGCCGAGGAGGTCGTCGGCGGGGCGTTCCCCGCCGAGGAGCACACCTTCCACTAGCCACTGCCGGCACCAACGACAGCCCGCCGATCCTCCCCCGTCGGCGGGCTGTCGCCGTACACCCCGGCTAGCCTGGACAGTGGACTCGGGGCTCCTCGCTCTCCGCCGGGAGGCGGATCACCATGGCCGGAATTGTGTCCAGGAACTTCGACTCGGCCGACGAGACCCGTCCGTTCGAGGACGGCAAGGGCAGACTCGACCTCATCACCACCGAGCGCGGCTCCGTCGGCCGGGCCGTCTTCGAGCCGGGCTGGCAGTGGACCAAGCACGTCAAGCCCATAGCCGGAACGGACAGTTGCCGGTGCGATCACGTCGGGTACGTCGTCAGCGGCCGGATGAAGGTCGTCATGGACGACGGCGAGTCCTCCGAACTCGGGCCCGGTGACTTCATGGCCGTCACGCCCGGCCACGACGCGTGGGTCCTGGGCGACGAGCCCTGCGTGGTGCTCGACTGGGTCGGCTTCGGGGAGTACGCGAAGCCCGCGTAGCCGGCGGACCCCCCTCCCACCTGCACGTACGTCAGTTGTCCACAGCCTGTCGGCCGTCTGTCGGCGGATTGTCGGTGACGGCTGCGAACGTCTACGGCATGACGCGAAACGACAAGAACGCCGTCGAGGTACGAGGCCTCGTGAAGCATTACGGCGAGACGAAAGCACTGGACGGCGTGGATCTCGACGTCCGTGAGGGGACGGTCCTCGGAGTCCTCGGGCCCAACGGCGCGGGCAAGACCACGCTCGTGCGCTGTCTGTCCACCCTGATCGTCCCGGACGCCGGACGCGCCACCGTCGCCGGGTTCGACGTGGTCAGGCAGCCCCGGCAGCTGCGCCGCACCATCGGCCTCACCGGCCAGTACGCGTCGGTGGACGAGAAGCTGCCCGGCTGGGAGAACCTGTACATGATCGGCCGGCTGCTCGACCTGTCCCGCAAGGACGCCCGGCGCCGGGCCGACGAGCTGCTGGAGCGGTTCTCGCTCACCGAGGCCGCGCGGCGCCCGGCCGCCACCTACTCCGGCGGTATGCGGCGCCGTCTCGACCTCGCCGCTTCGATGATCGGGCACCCCGCCGTGCTCTATCTGGACGAGCCGACGACCGGCCTCGACCCCCGCACGCGTAACGAGGTGTGGGACGAGGTCCAGCGGATGGTCGCCGAAGGCGTCACCGTCCTGCTCACCACGCAGTACATGGAAGAGGCCGAGCAGTTGGCGCACGAGCTGACGGTCATCGACCGCGGCCGGGTCATCGCCGAGGGCCGGGTCGACGAGCTCAAGGCGAAGGTGGGCGGCCGGACCCTGCGGATACGGCCGACGGACGCGGCGCGGCTGCCCGCCATGGCGGCGGCGCTGCGCGAGGCGGGACTGGACGGGGTCGCGGGCGCGAAGGCCGTGCCGGACGAGGGCGTGCTGTACGTCCCGATCCTCAGCGACGAGCAACTGACCGCCGTGGTCGGCCTGCTGGGAGCCCGGGGCTTCGCCATCGCCGACATCGGCACCGATCTGCCCAGCCTGGACGAGGTGTTCCTGGCCATCACCGGCCGGCAGCCGGCGTCCACCCCCGCCGACACGATTCCCGACAGCACGATTCCCCAGGAGGTCGCCGCGTGAGCACCGCCACCGTCAGCACTGCTCCCCTCGACACCGCTCCCTCCGGCGAGGGCCGGATCGGCCTGCGCGGCAATCTCCGGCACATCGGCGCGCTGGTCCGCCGCAATGTGATGTGGATCCGGCAGGATCCGGAGTCGATGTTCGACGTCGTGCTGATGCCGATCATCCTCACCCTGCTCTTCGTCTACGTCTTCGGCGGCGCGATCGCCGGCAAGGGCAACCAGGAGGTGTACGTCAACTACGTGGTGCCCGGCCTGATGTCGATGATGGGGATGAACATCGCGATGGGCGTCGGCACCGGCTTCAACCAGGACTTCCGGACGGGTGTCATGGACCGCTTCAGGTCCCTGCCGATCGCCAGGTCCTCGGTGCTCATCGCCAAGATCGTCGTCGAGATCGGCCGGATGCTGGTCGCCACCGCGGTCCTGCTGTCGGTCGGTTTCCTGCTCGGCCTGTCCGTGGCGAACGTCCCCGGGCTGTTCGCGGCGGTCGGCCTGTCGCTGGTCTTCGGCGCCTCGGTCATGTGGATCTTCCTCACCATGGGCGTGACCATGAAGAACGCCCAGGCGATTCAGGGCATGGGCATGCTCGTCCTGATGCCGCTGCAGTTCGGTTCGTCGATCTTCGCACCGACCAGCTCCATGCCGGGCTGGCTGCAGACCTTCACGGACTGCAACCCGCTGTCGGCGCTCGCCGACTCCGCGCGCGGCCTGATGAACGGCGGACCGGTCGCCCACGACGTGTGGGTGACGCTGATCTGGTCGGTGGCGATCACCGTGGTGATGGCTCCGGTGGCGATACGGAAGTTCCGTACGAAGTCCTGAGGCCCGACGTGCCGGGGCCCGAACGGCTGGGGCCCGGACTACTGGGCACGAGCTGCTGGAGGCGCGCCCGTACGAGGGCGGCGGCCTCCTCCAGGGTCAGGTCGCCGCCCTCGGTGAACCTGGTCTCGAACTCGGCGTCGCCGAGGGCGGTGCGGACGGCCCGCTCGGCGCGGGCACGGCCCGCGCGTTCGACGGAGGCCGACACGATGTGACCGGCGGGCAGCACATGCTCGTACGCGCCGAGCAGCCGGGCCCCGTCACGGGCCGGCTCCGGGCCGAGCCCGGCCAGCGCCTCGGCGGCGGTCACCAGCTGGACGGCGGGCATCTGGGGGGCGACCATCAGCGACAGCGGGGCCCGCGCGGCCTCCAGCGCCAGGTGGGCATGGCGCAGTGCCTCTGCGTAGCGGCCGTCCAGGCAGTCCACCCAGGCGAGGCAGCCCAGCCGGATTCCCTCGAAGATGGCGAGGGTCTTCGACTGGAACCGGGCCGCCAGCAGGTCGAGTTGTTCGCGTGCCCCGGCGGTACGTCCGCTGCGGCCCAGCTGGACGGCGAGGAACAGCCGGGCCATGGGCACGACGGAGTGATTGGTGCCCTCACCGGCACCCGCGAGGATGTCCCGGAGGATCGCCTCCGCCTCGGCGCCGCGGCCCAGTTCGCCGAGGACCGCGGCCAGCCGGGCCCGCAGCACGGGGACCTGGCTCTGGGCGCCCAGCCGTTCGGCACGGTCGATCGCGGCGGTGAAGTCCTCGGCGGCGAGCTGGAATTCACCGCGCTTCTCACGGGACTCGCCGCGCGCGGACAGTGCCTCGGCCGCGCCCCACAGATCGCCGAGCCGGTCGAAGATCTCCAGACTGCGGTCGGCGTCGGCGCCCGCGTCGCCGGCCCATTCACTGCGGTTGGCGAGGATGTTGGCGCGCATCTGGAGCGCGGAGGCGAGTTCCCACTCCTCGCCGGACTCCTCGCAGCCCCGCACGGTCGCGTCGAGAATGTCCCGCGCCCCGTCGCTCGTTCCGGTCAGCAGGACGGCGAAGAACCAGAGCGCGCCGGGGAAACGGCAGGTCTGCGGCAGCCCCGGGCGGTAGACCTCGGTGACCCCGCGCAGCCACTCCATCCGCTCCGGGCTCACCCAGTCCTCCATCCCGTGCTCCATGCTGACCATCCCGATCAGCCGCACTCCGCGCCGCGCCTCCTGGAGCGGCTCGGGCTCGAACGGCGGCGGGGCGGCGAGGACGCGCGCGTGCAGCGGCGGGACCGGGACGACCGGCGGGGCGAACGGATCGGGGCCCAGCGCGGCCACGGCCTGCGCCCAGTGCCGGGAATCGCCGCGCAGATCCCGCATCTGCCAGTACCAGGCGAGGGAGAGCACCAGGCACAGTGCCTCGTGCTCGTCCCGGGCGGCGACGGAGCGGCGCAGGGCGGTGCGCAGGTTCTCGGACTCCAGCTCCAGCAGGGCGACGGCCGCGACCTGCTGGTGGCCGCGCAGCAACGGGTCGGTCCGGCGGGCGAGTTCGCGGTAGTGGCGCAGATGGCCGCGCTCGGCGTCGGCACGGTCACCGGCCTCGTCGAGGCGCTCCGCCGCGTACTCGGAGACGGTCTCCAGCAGCCGGTAGCGCATGCCGCCGTCCGCGGAGGGCGCGGCGACGACGAGCGATTTGTCCACCAGCGACCCGAGCACGGTGAGGACGTCCAGGGCATCGACCCCGTCCGCCGCCCAGCCGGAGCCGGTGGCGCAGACGGATTCCGCGGCCGTGAGGTCGCAGCCGCGGGCGAAGACCGCGAGCCGGCGAAGGACGGTCCGTTCGGCGGCGTCCAGGAGGTCCCAGGACCAGTCGACGACCGCCCGGAGGGTCTGCTGGCGCGGCAGTACGGTGCGGCTGCCGCTCGTCAGGAGGCGGAAGCGGTCGTCGAGGCGGTCGGCGAGCTCACGGGGGGTGAGCAGGCGCAGCCGGGCCGCGGCGAGTTCGACGGCGAGGGGGAGTCCGTCGAGGCGGCGGCAGATCTCCGCCGCCGCGTCGGGGTCGTCCTCGATCCGGAAGGCGGGGTTCACGGCCGTGCCGCGGTCGGCGAGGAGCCGGAGCGCCATGGGGTCGGGCAGGGCGTGCACCGGGCGTACCACCTCGCCCGCGGCGCCCAGGGGTTCGCGGCTGGTGGCGAGGACCGTGAGACCCGGGCAGTGCGCGAGGAGCCCCTCGCACAGGGCGGCCGCGGCGGCCACGACGTGCTCGCAGTTGTCGAGGACGATGAGCATGCGGCGGCGGGCGCAGTGCTCGGTGAGGCGTACGAGCGGGTCGTCGCCGTGCCACTCGGCCGCGGCCCGCAACTCCCCGGCCCCGGCGCCGCGCAGCACGGTCTCGCGCGCCCCGAGCGCGGTGACGACGGCCTCGGGCACGCCTTCCGGGTCGCCGACGGGCGCGAGCTCCACCAGCCAGACCCCGTCCGCGTACGCCTCCGCCGCCTGCTCGGCCGCCTCCTGCGCCAGCCGTGTCTTGCCCGCGCCGCCGGGGCCGAGCAGGGTCACGAGGCGGGCGCGCCCGAGGTCGAGCCGGATGGCCTCGATGTCCGCCTCCCGCCCGACGAAGCTGGTGAGCCGGGCCCGCAGATTGCCCGGCGCGGGGGCGGGCGCCGGGGCGGGGGCGGGCGCCGGGGCGGGGGCGGGCGCGGGATTGAGCAGCTCCGCGTGGAGCGCGCGCAGTTCGGGGCCCGGGTCGGCGCCCAGGCGGTCGGCCAGCTCGCGGCGTACGGCCTCGAAGGCCGCGAGCGCCTCCGCCGTACGGCCCGCCCCGCGCAGGGCGCGGATGTGCAGGACGTGGAGCGGCTCGTCGATCGGATGGGCGTCGCAGAGGGCGGCGAGTTCGGGCAGGGCCTCCGCCGCGCCGCCGAGCGCCAGCGCCGCGGCCAGCCGGTTGCGGCGGGCCTCCAGCCGACGGCTCTCCCAGCGGGCCGCCTCGCCCGTACGGTCCGGCAGATCGGCCAGCACCGGTCCCCGCCACAGCGCGAGCGCCTCGTCCAGCAGCCCGGCGGCCTCGACCGCGTCGCCCTGCGCCAGCGCCCGTGCGCCCTCCCCGGCCAGCCGTGCGAACCGGTGCAGGTCCACCTCGTCGGGCTCGGCGCCCAGCCGGTATCCGCCGTCCGCCGCGGCCACCGCGGAGGGTCCGAGCGCCCGCCGCACCCGCCCGACCAGGGCCTGCAGCGCCCCGACCGCGTCGGCGGGCGGCTGCGCGCCCCAGACCTCGTCGACGAGGACGCCGACCGGGACCGTACGCCCCGCCCGCAGCGCCAGCACGGCCACCAGCGCACGCAGCCGCGCCCCGCCGAGCGCGGCGGGGCTGCCGTCGTCGTGGAGGACTTGGGTCGTACCGAGCACGGAAACACGCACCCGGCCATTGTCCCCGGCCCCGTTCCGCCCACCGCGCGAGGGAGCGTCTTCAACGTGGCGTCATCCGTCCGGACGGGCGGGCCCGGCGGGGCCGGTGCTGGAGGTACCCCGTGCCCGCAGGACTGCGGGGGGATCGCAAGGCAGAGGAGGCAACCACTGCGCGGCGCATCGGCGATCGACGACAACGCGGCGGGGGCGCTCCCCCCTGGCATCGCCGGGGCACCCCTCTCCCCGCGGCCCTCCGGGCAGACGGGACGTCGAAGACACGACCGCCCGGCTTCGCCTGGGGCCCCACCCGTGCCCCGAGGGCTATGGTGCAGCGCGTGCCAGGCGTCGCCCGGCGGACGGGACTTCGAAGACACGGCCCGGCCGGGTCCGGTGCGCCGACAGCGGAACTCCCGGGTATCCGCGGGACGTTCCCCGGACGTCACCGGTACGTTCCTCCCACACCCCCACGACCCCGCATCGCCGCACCACCGCACCCCCGCACCACCGCACCCCCGCACCCCCGCACCCCCGCACCCCCGCACCCCCGCACCACCGCACCCCCGCACCCCGCACCACCGCGACGCTCGCGCCCCCCCGAGGAGCCCTCTTCATGACCTCCGCCACCACCCGCGGCGGCGACCGCAGGGTCTCCCCCGTCTTCCTCGGCATCACCGCGGTGATGGCGGTCACCGGCTGGGCGGTGTGGACGGACTTCGCGGGCGGCCCCGGCATCGCGGTGTTCCTCTTCGTGACGGCCGCGTGGATCGTCTCGCTCTGTCTGCACGAGTACGCGCACGCCCGCACCGCGCTGCACAGCGGGGACCTCACCGTCGGCGCCAAGGGCTATCTGACGCTCAACCCGCTCGCGTACACGCACGTGCTGCTGAGCATCGTGCTCCCCGTCCTCTTCGTGATCATGGGCGGTATCGGCCTGCCGGGCGGCGCGGTCTTCATCGAGCGGCACCGCATCCGGGGACGCTGGAAGCACAGTCTGATCTCGGCGGCGGGCCCGCTGACGAACGTCCTGTTCGCGGTCGTGTGCACGGCGCCGTTCTGGCTGGGCGCGCTCGACGGCGTACCGGTGGCGTTCCGCTTCGCGCTCGCGTTCCTGGCGCTGCTCCAGGTCACGGCGGCGATCCTGAATTTCCTGCCGGTTCCGGGGCTGGACGGGTACGGGGTGATCGAGCCGTGGCTGTCGCACAGGATCCGCCGGCAGGTGGAGCCGTTCGCGCCGTTCGGGCTGCTCGCCGTCTTCGTCATCCTCTTCATCCCCGAGGTCAACCGCGCCTTCTTCGACGCGATCTTCGCGGTGATGGACGGGCTCGGGGTGTCCCGGGCCGAGGTGGCCTGCGGCCAGGACCTCTACCGCTTCTGGACCGAGCAGTACCCGGTCTGCACGGAGGCGGTCAGCCGGTAGCCTTCACGGCCCCGGCGGCCCTGTCCGCCTTGGCGCGGCGGATGTAGTAGATCGCCATGTTCGAGGACACACCGGCCAGCAGCACCCACACGACCCCCAGCCAGCTGCCCTGCATGAAGGAGACGACCGCCGCGGTGACGGCGAGGACGCAGATGACGAGGGCGTAGAGGGCGAGGCGGGGCATGGGGGTCGGCTCCTGTCCGGTACGGCGTGTTCCGGTCCAGTGTCCCCCATGCCCCCGCGCGATCTAGACGTCGGTCACCCGCAGACCCGCGTGCGCCTTGTAGCGGCGGTTGACCGAGATCAGATTGGCGACCAGTGACTCCACCTGGTGAGCGTTGCGCAGCCGCCCCGCGAAGACGCCGCGCATACCGGGGATCCGCCCCGCCAGCGCCTGCACGATGTCCGTGTCGGCGCGCGTCTCGCCGAGCACCATCACATCGGTGTCGATCTCCTCGATCGACTCGTCCTGCAGGAGCACCGCCGAGAGGTGGTGGAACGCGGCGGTCACGCGGGACTCCGGCAGCAGGGCGGCGGCCTGCTCGGCGGCGCTGCCCTCCTCCGGCTTCAGCGCGTACGCGCCCTTCTTGTCGAAGCCGAGCGGATTGACGCAGTCGACGACCAGCTTCCCCGCGAGCACGTCGCGCAGCGCCTCCAGGGTCTTGGCGTGCCCCTCCCACGGCACGGCGACGATCACGACATCGCTGCGCCGCGCGCACTCGGCGTTCTCGGCGCCCTCGATGCCGAGGCCCAGCTCGGCGGCGGCGGTCTCGGCGCGCTCGACGGCCCGCGAGCCGATGATCACCTTCTGCCCGGCGCGCGCGAGCCGGTAGGCGAGGCCACGGCCCTGGTCACCGGTGCCGCCGAGGACGCCGACGACGAGGCCGGAGACATCGGGCAGGTCCCAGGGGTCCTTGGCGGCCGGCTTCGGCGTGGCGGCGTTGTCTTGTGAAGTCATGGACCCGACATTACTGGCTGGTCGGGTGGGCGGGGGCGGGCCCGCCGTTCTGGCGTTCGATGCCCTGGCTGACGGTTTCCCGTACGGGTGAGCCGACGCCGACTCCGCTCCGACGGCCCGTCCCTCGGGCAGGATGCGAGGCCATGGATGCCGTACGCGTCGCACTGCTGCGAGAGGTGCTCGCCGGGACCGCGTGGCCCTCGGCGGCCCGCCGGTTCGCGGGGGTGCTGCGCTCCTGCGTCGTTCCGCAGGGCGGCGGGCTGCTCCTGGTGGGGACGGCGGAGTACGAGCCCTGGCATCTCGCCGCGCATCTCGTGGACGAGGCGGCCTGGTCCGGGCTGCCGGAGCTGGCCCCCACGCTGGTGCGGCACCAGGTGCGTGCCGGAGCCCCCGCGCAGCTGGCCGTCGGGCTCGGTCGCATCACGGCGGCGGAGCGCGGCGAGACGCTGCTGCTGGTGGCGCCGGGGCAGCCGGACGACGGCCTGCTGGAGCGGGTGCACGACGCGCGCCGGTCGGGGGTGACGGTGCTGTCGCTGGACGGGGGCGACCCGGAGCTGCACGGGCTCGCGCACGAGGCGCTCACGGTGGGCGCGACGGCGGAGGTGGACCTGGACACGGTCCAGCACCTGGTGGGTGCGGCGGCCGGCGAGAACGTGCTGCCCGTGGGGCCGCGCGGGCGGCGGCGCCTCCGCGACCGCCTCGCCCGTCTCGCGGACCACCTGACCTCACCACCGCCGTCGCGCTGGTGAGCCCCACGCGGCCGGGGGCGAGCGCCTCCCGGCCGCCCTGGGGCGCGGCGCGGGAAAACCGGTTGCCGCTCCCGACCGCGCGAGCGGAGCATGGCGCAACGTGGCTTCACGACTCACCGCACTGCTCCCGGACCTGTCCCCCTGGCGCTCGTCCCGGGACTTCCGCCTTCTCTGGGTCCAGGGGCTGGTCACGTACTTCAGCAGCTTCATGGCCATGGTGGCGCTGCCGCTGCAGATCAAGGAGCTGACGGGTTCACCGCTCGCGGTGGGCGCGATGGGGGCCGTCGAGCTCGTGCCGCTGGTGGTGTTCGGGCTGTACGGCGGGGCGCTCGCCGATGCCGTGGACCGCCGGAAGGTCATCATGCTCACCGAGGCGGGCCTGGGCGTGCTGGCCGTGGTGCTGCTGGTGAACGCGCTGCTGCCGGCGCCCACGCTCTGGCCGCTGTACCTCGTCGCGGGCGGCGTCTCCGCCCTCGCGGGGCTCCAGCGTCCGGCCCTGGACTCGCTCATGGCCCGGATCGTTCCGCACGACCAGCAGACCGCCGCGGCCGCGCTGAACTCCGTGCGCTGGCAGCTCGGCGCCATCGCGGGGCCCGCGCTGGCCGGTCTGGTCGTGGCGTACGCGGGCCACGCCGCGGCGTACGCGACGACCGCGGGCGGCTTCGTCGTCTCCGTCCTGCTGTGTACGCGGCTGGCGCCCGCGCCGCCCGCGCACGACGCGGACAAGCCGTCGCTGCGCGGCATCGCGGAGGGTGCGCGGTACGCGTGGAGCAGGCCGGTGCTGCTGGGCACGTACGCGATCGACCTGGCCGCGATGTTCTTCGCGTTCCCCAACACGATCTTCCCGTTCCTCGCGGACGAGCTGGACGCGGAGTGGTCGCTGGGGCTGGGGGCACCTCCCGCGCCGTAGGCTGCGGGGGAGTATGCGGCGGGATCGGTCGGGTCGGTCGTACTCAGCCTGACCAGCGGCTGGACGTCCCGCGTGCGGCGGCACGGGCTGCTGGTCGTCTTCGGCGCGGCGGGCTGGGGGCTCGCGATCGCGGCGGCCGGCTGGTTCACCGACGTCTGGCTGGTGCTGCTGTGCCTGGCGTTCGCGGGCGCGGGCGACATGCTCAGCGGGCTCGGCCGGTCCACGATCTGGAACCAGACGATTCCCGAGGGGCTGCGCGGCCGGCTCGCGGGCATCGAGGTGCTCTCGCACAGCGTCGGCCCGCAGCTGGGCCAGGTCCGCGCGGGCGCCGCGGCGGGCTGGACGGGCACCCGCGCCGCGTTCTGGAGCGGCGGGCTGGCGTGCGTGGTCTCGGTGGGGCTGCTCACGGCGGCCCTGCCGAAGCTCGTCCGCTACGACGCGGCGACGGACGAGGACGCGCTGCGCCGCCGCGCCCAGAAGGAGGAGGCGTCGGCCGGGGCGGCGGCCTCCTGATCCGGGTTCGGCGGCCTGGGGCCACACGCCCCTGGCCCGTACGCGGCGACCGGAGCCGCAGGCCCGCTGATCCATGCACGGCTCCCCCGGGGCCGCAGACCCGTACTCGTACGCGGCAGCCAGACGCGCGGGCCCGGTCCGTGCACCGCCAGCGGAGCCGCAGGCCCCCTGATCCGTGCACGGCGACCTGGGCGCCCACGCGGCCCCATCCGTACGCCGCGACCCGGGCGGCGGGCCGCCCCCGGCCCGCGGCCCGCCGCCCTCCCGTCAGTCGGCGGTGTCCTGACCGCGTGGGGCGTCGTGCCACTTGGGGTCGGTCTCCCACTCCAGGTTCCGTTCGCGCGCCGTCTCCATCGCGTGTGCCGCCTCCTCACGGGTGGCGTACGGGCCGAAGCGGTTCTTGGCCGGGCACTCGGGCCCTTCCTCGACCTTCTTGTGCTCCAGGCAGTAGAACCACTCGCCCGGCTTGCCCACCGTGCGCTTCTTGAACAGGGCCATCGTCGGCTCCTTCCTCTGACGCCATGCTGCCCCACCCGCGCTGGTTAGACTCGCTGGCATGTCTGGCCAGTCGCTGCTCGTACCAGGGGAGCTCTCTCCCACCCGTTCCGTTCCCGGGAACATCCGGCGTCCCGAATACGTCGGGAAGCCCTCGCCCACGCCGTACACCGGGCCGGAGATCCAGAACGCCGAGACGATCGAGAGCATGCGCATCGCGGGGCGTATCGCCGCTCAGGCGATGGCCGAGGCCGCCAAGCTCATCGCGCCCGGGGTCACCACCGACGAACTCGACCGTGTCGCGCACGAGTTCATGTGCGACCACGGGGCGTATCCGTCGACGCTCGGCTACCGCGGCTTCCCGAAGTCGCTGTGCTCCTCGGTCAACGAGGTCATCTGTCACGGGATTCCCGACTCGACCGTCCTGCGCGACGGCGACATCGTGAACCTGGACGTCACCGCGTACATCAACGGTGTGCACGGCGACAACAACGCCACGTACCTGTGCGGCGACGTGGACGAGGAGTCGCGGCTCCTGGTCGAGCGGACCCAGGAGTCGCTGGCCAGGGCCATCAAGGCCGTCAAGCCGGGCCGCCAGATCAACGTCATCGGCCGCGTCATCGAGTCGTACGCGAAGCGCTTCGGCTACGGCGTCGTGCGCGACTTCACCGGTCACGGCATCAATTCGTCGTTCCACTCCGGACTGATCATTCCGCATTACGACAGCCCGCACGCGACCACGGTCATGCAGCCGGGGATGACGTTCACCATCGAGCCGATGCTGACGCTCGGGACGCACGAGTACGACATGTGGGACGACGGCTGGACCGTCGTGACGAAGGACCGGAAGCGGACCGCGCAGTTCGAGCACACGCTCGTGGTGACGGAGAGCGGCGCCGAAATTCTGACGTTGCCCTGACCGTAATCAGGGGTAGCGTTTTTACCGACAGGACGTCGGGAACCAGTTGACTGAGGTAAGCCTAAATAGCAAGATCCCTACTGGTTCCCGTCCCCATCGGTCCCCGGAGGCCCGCCTTGGACACGCTGGACATGCCCTTCTCGACCCTGATCCGTGTCGCGTCGCACGAACAGCACACCGAAGCGGAGACCTCGACCTTCATGAGCGACCTGCTCGGCGGTCGGCTGCCGGTCGACGCGTACGCGCGCTACACCGAGCAGCTGTGGTTCGTGTACCGGGCGCTGGAAGACGCCGCCGAGAGCCTCAAGGACGACCCTGTCGCGGGCCCGTTCATACAGCCGGAGCTGTTCCGCGCGACCGAGCTGGAGCGCGACCTGGCGCATCTGCGCGGGCCGGACTGGCGGGAGGGCCTGGAGCCCCTCCCCGCGACCGCGGCGTACGCGTCACGGGTCGAGGAGTGCGCCCGCACCTGGCCCGCGGGCTATGTGGCGCACCACTACACCCGCTACCTCGGGGATCTCTCCGGCGGCCAGATCATCCGCGACAAGGCGGAGCGGACATGGGGCTTCGACCGCAAGGGCGACGGCGTCCGCTTCTACGTCTTCGAGCGGATCGCCAACCCGGCCGCGTTCAAGCGGGGTTACCGGGAGCTGCTGGACCGGGTGAACGCGGACGACCTGGAGAAGCAGCGGATCATCGACGAGTGCAAGCGGGCGTTCGACTTCAACGGGGCGGTGTTCCGCGAGCTCGGGGGCGAGTTCCCGCTCAGCGCGTAGCGACCACACGACCGCGGCCGTACGACCGCCGTCACACGAGGCGGACGCGGCCGCCGATCTCGATCGTGCCGTCGGGGCCGGGGGCGGTGAGGATCTGCGACCCCCGGCCCTGGGTGATGTTCAGGGCCCGGCCGAGCCGCGCGGTGAGCAGCAGTGCGGCCGCGCCCGTCGCCTCATCCTCGTCAATGCCGTCGCCCCTCCCCGGGAACGCACGCGCCCGGATCCGGCCCGCGGCCTCTTCCTCCCAGCCCCAGGCGTACCTCCTCCCCCACAGCCCTTCGGGCGTGGGAGGCACCCTCATCTCGCTTCGCTCCCCCGGCGCCGTTACGTCGAGCGCCTCGACCTCGGCGGCCGATCCGTACTGCCGCAGGGTGAGCGGCGGCGCCCATTCCGGGCGGGCGGTGACCCACGTGAACTCGCCGTCGTAGCGCGCCCACACCTCGCCGGCCGACGGGTTCACCACCTCCAGGTCGAGCAGCCACGCCACCCCAACCAGAGAGTGGCCGGCGAACGGCGGGCGCAGGCCCGGTGTGTAGATGTCGACGGCTCCGCGCTCGGGGTCGTCGACGAACACGGTCTCGCTGAAACCCAGTTCGGCGGCGAGTGCCTGCCGGGACTTCTCGTCGGGGTACGGACGGCCGTCGCGTACGACTCCGAGCGCGTTGCCGTGACGGCCGTCGGCGGCGCAGAAGACGCGCAGGACGTCGATGCCGTGGGGTCGTTCCTGTGTCACCGGGGCATTCAAGCATCCCCGCAGGACAGCGGGACGGCGGGACCGCACCCGCGTTCGACGCGGTCGTCGTCGTCCCGCACGACCCCGGCCTCGCCGCGGCGTACCGGTCGCCGCTCCGAAACCCGATATTTGACCGGCCCTTGACCGGCCTCTGAGACGTCCATGACACACCCGTGACCAGGCTGTTTCCCCAACCGGTCGGCTGGGTCGAATCACTGGACGAACAGGGTTGCGGTCAGGTAAGCCTCGGTTAAGTTAGGTCCGCCTCATTTCCCGTCGTCCTGTCCTGTGGAGCCCCTATGCGACCCGTCCGCCTCTCCGTCGTCACCGCTGCCGCGGCCGCGGCCGCTCTGACCGCCGTCACGGGCTGCGCCGAGAAGAGCGACGCCAAGGGCGGCGAGGGCGCGATCGCCGTCACCGCAAAGGACGACTCCTGCGAGGTGTCCAAGAAGGAGTTCCCGGCCGGGCACATCCAGCTGGACATCGAGAACAAGGGCTCCAAGGTCACCGAGGTCTACATCCTCTTTCCCGACGACCGCATCGTCACCGAGCGCGAGAACATCGGCCCCGGCACCAAGGCGAAGCTGACCGCCGAGGTCAAGGCCGGTGACTACGAGATCGCCTGCAAGCCGGGGATGCGGGGCGACGGCATACGCCAGCAGGTCAAGGCCACCGGCGGCACGGTCACCAAGCGGTCCCCGGAGATGGACAAGGCCGTCGCCGCGTACCGCACGTACGTCCAGCAGCAGGCCGACGAGACCCTGCCGAAGGTGAAGGTGTTCACCGACGCCGTCCGCGCCGGAGACATCGAGGCCGCGAAGAAGGCGTACGCGGACTCGCGCATCGGCTGGGAGCGCACCGAGCCGGTCGCCGAGTCGTTCGGCGACATCGACCCGAAGGTCGACCTGCGCGAGGACGGCATCGGGGACCTGGAGAAGGGTCAGGAGTGGACCGGCTGGCACCGCCTGGAGAAGGCGCTGTGGCAGGACAAGAAGCTCGGTCCCGAGACGAAGAAGCTCGCCGACACCCTCGACAAGGACCTCGCCGACTGGGTGAAGAAGGTCGGCACCGCCGAGATCACGCCCACCTCGATGGCGAACGGCGCCAAGGAGCTCCTCGACGAGGTCGCGACCGGCAAGGTCACGGGTGAGGAGGAGCGTTACTCCCACACCGACCTGGTCGACTTCAAGGCGAACGTCGAGGGCGCGCAGAAGTCCTTCGAGCTGCTGAAGCCGGTCGCCGCGAAGAACGACCCGAAGCTGGTCGCCGAGCTCGACAAGCAGTTCGCGGCGCTGAACACGCTGCTCGACAAGTACCGAACGGACAAGGGCTCGTACGTCTTCACCTCGTACGACAAGGTCACCGAGCCGCAGCGCAAGGAGCTGTCCGACGGTGTGAACGCGCTCGCCGAGCCGCTGTCGAAGCTCGCCGCCGCGGTGGTCAAGTAGTCCGGGACGGACGGGGAGGACGGGGAGGACAGGGCGATGCCCGAAGAGCCCACACAGGCCACACAGGCCACACAGGCCACGGAATCCACGGAAACCGCGGCGGCAAAGGGGACCTCGCGGCGCGCGCTGCTGGGCTGGGGAGGTGCCGGGCTCGCGCTCGGCGCCGCCGCGGCCGGCGGTGCGGTGGCCGCCACGCGCGGCGCGGACGGCACGGCCCCGGCGGGCGCGGCGGGCGCCGCCGTACCGTTCCACGGGGCGCATCAGGCCGGTATCGCCACCGCCGTGCAGGACCGGCTGCACTTCGCCTCGTTCGACGTGAAGACCGAGGACCGGGCGGAACTCGTCCAGCTGCTCAAGGACTGGACGCGGGCCGCCGAGCTGATGACGGCCGGACAGGCGGTCGGCGAGGGCGCGTACGGCGGTCTGCCCGAAGCCCCGCCGGACGACACTGGCGAGGCACTCGGCCTCAAGCCGTCCCGCCTCACCCTCACGATCGGCTTCGGACCCTCGCTGTTCGACGCCCGCTTCGGGCTGAAGGCGAAGCGGCCCGCCGCGCTGCTCGACCTGCCGAAGTTCCCCGGCGACAACCTCGACCCGGCGCGCAGCGGCGGCGACCTCTGCGTCCAGGCGTGCGCGGACGATCCGCAGGTCGCCGTGCACGCCATCCGCAACCTCGCCCGCATCGGCTTCGGCAAGGTCGCCGTCCGCTGGTCGCAGCTCGGCTTCGGCAAGACGTCCTCGACGACGCCCGAGGAGCAGACGCCGCGCAACATGATGGGCTTCAAGGACGGCACCCGGAACATCGCGGGCACGGACGCCGCCGCCCTCGACAAGCACGTGTGGGTGTCCGGGAAGGACGGCCCGGCCTGGATGGCGGGCGGCTCGTATCTCGTGGCGCGCCGGATCCGGATGAACATCGAGACCTGGGACCGGACCCCGCTCCAGGAGCAGGAGGACATCTTCGGCCGCGACAAGGGCGAGGGCGCCCCGGTCGGCAAGGCCAAGGAACGCGACGAACCGTTCCTGCCCGCCATGCTGCCGACCGCGCATGTGCGCCTGGCCCACCCGGACACCAACGGCGGGGCCATGATGCTGCGCCGCGGGTACTCCTTCACGGACGGTACGGACGGCCTCGGCCGGCTCGACGCGGGCCTGTTCTTCCTCGCCTACCAGCGGGACGTGGCCAAGGGGTTCGTCCCCGTCCAGCGGAGCCTGGCCGCGAGCGACGTCCTCAACGAGTACATCCAGCACGTGGGTTCGGCGCTGTTCGCGATCCCGCCGGGCGTCCGTGACAAGGGCGACTGGTGGGGCCGGGCGCTGTTCTCGTGACCAGGAGGGACGGACCGACGTGTTCGGCAACTATCTGATCGGCCTGCGCGAGGGCCTGGAGGCCAGCCTGGTCGTCTGCATCCTCGTCGCGTATCTCGTGAAGACCGGCCGCCGGGACGCCCTGAAGCCGATCTGGGCCGGCATCGGGGTGGCGTGCGGACTGGCGCTCGCGTTCGGCGCGGCGCTCGAATTCGGCTCGCAGGAGCTGACGTTCGAGGCCCAGGAGCTGCTCGGCGGCTCGCTGTCGATCGTCGCGGTGGGCCTGGTCACCTGGATGGTCTTCTGGATGCGGCGCACCGCGCGGCATCTGCGGGCCGAGCTCCACGGCAAGCTGGACGCCGCGCTCCGGATGGGTACGGGGGCGCTGGTCGCCACCGCGTTCCTGGCGGTGGGCCGGGAGGGCCTGGAGACGGCTCTGTTCGTGTGGACGTCGGTACGGGCCGCCACGGACGCGAGCGGCTCGTCGGCCCCGCTGACCGGGGTGCTGCTCGGGATCGCGACCGCGGTCGTGCTGGGCTGGCTGTTCTACCGGGGCGCGCTGAAAATCAATCTGGCGCGGTTCTTCACCTGGACCGGCGGGATGCTGGTGGTCGTGGCCGCGGGCGTGCTCGCGTACGGCGTGCACGATCTTCAGGAGGCGCGGTTCCTGGGCGGTCTGGCGGACAAGGCGTTCGACATCAGCGCCACGATCCCGCCGGACAGTTGGTATGGCACGGTTCTGAAGGGTGTCTTCAACTTCCAGCCGAATCCGACCGTTCTCCAGGTCACGGTGTGGGCGCTGTATCTGATCCCCACGCTCGCGCTGTTCCTTGCCCCGGTAGGGTTCGGACGGTCAGTGACGGCTGGGCAGGCCGAGCAGGCCGAGCAGGCCGAGCAGGTCGAGAAGCAGAAGGCGCAAAGGGCAACCGATGAGCAGGCTGGGTCGGGCGGCGACGGGACTCGCGGCGATGGTGGTGCTGTCGCTGACGGCGAGCGGGTGCGTGACGGTGCACGGCGAGCTGGAGGTCGTGCCGACGGCGACGAGGTCTGAGGCCGCGCAGGCCTTGAAGGACTTCACCGAGGCGTACAACAAGGCGGACAAGGCCTACGATCCGGCCCTCGACGCGGGCCGGGTCACGGGCGCGCTCGGCGAGATCAACCAGGCGGGTCTGAAGGCCCGCGGCATCACCACGCCGGGCGGCAACGATCAGCACCGTCCGCTGGAGCTGACGGACGCGAAGTTCCACGTGCCGAAGAAGGCGGGCTGGCCGCGCTGGTTCCTCGTGGACGCCGACAGCAACCGGGACACCGACAGCGGACCGCGGGACAACCGCTGGCTGATCGTGTTCGTCAAGAACAGCAAGGACCAGCTGTGGGAAGCCGCGTATCTGGCGATCCTGACGAACGACGAGATCCCGAAGTTCCGGACGGACAAGGACGGCTGGGCGGAGCCCGTGGCGCCGGACTCGGCGAAGACGGCGGTGGCGCCGCGGGATCTGAGCGAGGAGTACTCCTCGTACCTGCAGACCGGCAAGCCCGCGCACTTCGCGCCGGGCCCGCACACCACCGGGTGGCGGGAGAAGCGCGCGAAGGACGAGAAGCGGCCGGGTCTGAACACGCAGTTCGTCGACCAGCCGCTGGACACCGGTGACTACGCACCGCTGGGCCTGGCCACCGAGGACGGCGGGGCGCTGGTGTTCTTCGCGACGCGCTACTTCGACCGGCAGACGGCGGCGCAGGGCCTCCGGCCGAAGGTCAGCCCGGATGTGAAGGCCTTGATGACGGGCACGCTGAAGAACACCCTCACGAAGGAGTGGGTGTCCAGCCAGGCCGTCCAGGTCGCCCCGGCCGGCGAGGCCGGACCGGCGGTGACGATCGTGGGCCGGCTTCAGGGTGTGACGGGCGCGGAGGGCTCGTAGGCGGTCACGACGACCGCCTGCCGCGGGCATCCGGCGACGGGCCGACGGCTCGGCGGAAATCGGCCGCGCCGACCGCCTGCCGCGGCCGGTGGCGGCACTCCGCCGCACTCGGCGACGGGCCTGCGAGCGGGCGGACGGCGTCCGCGCGCACGACCGCCGGTTCGCCACGCGGGCGAAGGACGGGGCGGCGCGCCTGCGGCGACGGAACACCGGCTCGGCGGAAATCGGCCGCGCCGACCGCCTGCTCGGCGGCACGCCGGGGGCGGCCGCCGAGTGGTCAGCGGTGCAGGGGCCAGGCCACCGCGTGGGGGTCCTGCTCGTGCTCGTCCGCCTGGTCCGCGTACTTCGCGCAGGCGTCGGCCAGCGCCTCCAGCAGCGTCAGCGGGTCGGGCAGGGGATGCTCGGGGCCGCGTACCCACTCCACCCGGCGTTCCTGGGGCAGCCGCGCCGGCGGTACGAGGACGTAGCTGCCGCGGCTGTGCCAGCGCAGCCCCGGGTGCTCGTCCATGGTCTCGGGGTGGCAGTCCAGCTCGCAGGGCCACCACTCGTCCTCGTCCTCGGGCGTGCCCCGGGTGGCGGTGAAGAACAGCATCCGGCCCTCGCCGGACTCGGCGACCGGGCCCACGTCGATGCCCTGGGCGAGCAGTCGGTCCAGCGCGGCGGTGCCCGCCTCCAGCGGGACGTCGAGGACGTCGTGGACCATGCCGGTGGCGGTGATGAAGTTGGCCTCGGGCTCGTTACGGGCCCAGCGCTCGATCTGGGCGCGGTCCGTCGTGGACTGCGTCTGCCAGGCGAACGAGACGGGGTGCCGGGCGGGGGTGGGACAGCCGACGCGCTCGCAGGAACAGCGGTAGCCGGCCGGGTGGGCGGCGGGCGCGAGGGGAAGGCCCGCGGCGGCGGTGGCCAGGAGCATGGCCTCACGGTCGGAGTCCTCGGCGCCCTCGCGGGGGCGCCTGCGCAGCCACTGGGGCAGTCGATTCTCCCAGGACAGCTTGCTCTCCGTGCCGCGGTAGCGGCCGATACCGTCGCCCATCTATCCCCTCACACCTCATGCTCGTCCAGGTATGGACGCTGTCATCGTCCCACCATCGAGCGCGCCGGGTGGCCGCACCCCCCGATCGAGTGGCCGGACTCTCATCCGCGCCGGGGCGCGATGCCGTACAGCGCGTACTCGACGATCTTGTCGGCGTAGTCGTGGGTGAGCGGGAGGGTGCGCATCATCCAGCGGTGGGCGAGGGGGCCGGTGAACAGCTCCAGGGCGACTCTGGGGTCGACGTCCGTCCGTACCTGACCGGCGTCCTGGGCCGCGCGCAACCTGCGTACGTACAGTTCGAGTTGGGGTTCGAGGAGCCGCTCGACGAACTGGGCGCCCAGCTCCGGGCTGACCACGGTCTCGGCGGCGAGCGCGCGGGCGGGGCCGTCGTACGCCGGGGAGTTCATCTCGTCGACCGTGGCGCGCAGGACGAGCTTGAGGTCGGCCTCCAGGTCGCCGGTGTCCGGGATCTCGGTCTCGCCCTGGGCGGCCTGTTCGGCGAGATCGAGGAAGGCGTCGAGGAGGACGGCGGCCTTCGACGGCCACCAGCGGTAGATGGTCTGCTTGCCCACTCCGGCACGGGCGGCGATGCCCTCGATGGTCGTACGGGTGTAGCCGACCTCGGCGACGAGGGCGAGGGCGGCGTCGAAGATGGCGCGGCGGGAGCGTTCGCTGCGGCGGGAGGCGTCGGGGGTCTTGGTCTCTGCCATGCCGGCCAACCTACCAAAAGGGACGACGATACGTCTCGTCTTGTTGGCCGGTGGGCGTATGTGTGATGAACCACCCGTTCGCGCCACAGCGCGCGGGGCCCGGAGGACGCACCATGGCTGCACGCACAACCGTGCGCCCCGCTCTGACGTTTCTGTCGTTCGTGAGGAGCCCGCATTGCCTCGTGACGCTGGATCCCGCCGCTACCTGATGTGCCCACCCACGCACTTCCAGGTGACGTACTCCATCAACCCGTGGATGGACCCCGGGAAACCTGTCGACCTGTCGCTCGCACTCACCCAGTGGGAGGACCTGCGCGACCGCTACCGTGCGCTCGGCCACACCGTGGAACTGCTCGACCCACGGCCCGACCTGCCCGACATGGTCTACGCCGCCAACGGCGCGACCGTCGTCGACGGGCGCGTGCTCGGCGCCCGCTTCGCCCACCGCGAGCGCGCGGCGGAGGCGGAGGTGCACCTGGAGTGGTTCCGCGCGCACGGCTTCACCGAGATCCACGAGCCGTCGCACATCAACGAGGGCGAGGGCGACTTCGCCGTCACCTCGACATACCTGCTGGCCGGGCGCGGCTTCCGGTCCAGTCCGCTGTCGCACGCCGAGGCGCAGGAGTTCCTCGGCAGACCCGTGATCGGGCTGGATCTGGTGGACCCGCGCTACTACCACCTCGATACGGCGCTGTGCGTCCTCGACGCGACGGCCGACGAGATCATGTACTACCCCGGCGCCTTCTCCCCCGGCAGCCGCGCGGTCCTCGCCCGGCTCTTCCCCGACGCCCTGATCGCCGGTGCGGCGGACGCGGCGGCGCTCGGGCTGAACGCGGTGAGCGACGGCCGTCATGTGGTGCTGCCGCAGGCGGCGGTGGGGCTGTTCGAGCCGCTCCGGGACCGGGGCTTCGAGCCGATCGGGATCGACCTCGGGGAGCTGCTGAAGGGCGGCGGCAGCGTGAAGTGCTGTACGCAGGAGCTGCGCCCCTGACCTCCTGCTGAGCCCACAGCAGCGGCGACGCCCGGCCCCGGCCGTCTCACTCGGGGGGCCAGGCGTCGCCCCAGGAGACGTCGCGGGCCGCGCGGTACAGCGCGCCGTGGCGTTTGCTGACCGTGGTGCGGTGGAGGGACTCGTCGTCGCCGCACAGCTCCAGCAGGACCTGGCCCTTGCGGATCTGGGGCTTGCGGGTGACACGGGACGGGGCGGGTGAGGCGGGGACCCTGGTCGCCACGACATAGCTGAACTTCTCGTCCTCGTACGCCAGCGACCCGCCCTTCACCTGCCGGTGCAGCGAGGAGCGGCTGACGCGCGCCGCGAAGTGGCACCAGTCCGTGCCGGGCACGATCGGGCAGTCCGCGCTGTGCGGGCAGGGTGCGGCGACCCGCAGACCCGCCGCGATCAGCCGGTCGCGGGCCTCGATGATCCGCTCGTAGCCGTCGGGGGTACCGGGCTCGACGATGAGGACGGTCTCGGCCGCCGCCGCGGCCTGGGTGACCACCGCCACCCGGTCCTCGGGATCCAGCTCCTTCAGGACGTACGAGACGGTGATCAGGTCGACCGGCTCCAGCCGCATCGCCGCGCCGATCCGCGCCCGGCGCCACTCGGCTCCACGCAGCGAGGGCGAGGCGGAGACGGCGGCCAGTTCCCGGCCGAGGGCGAGCGCGGGCTCCGCCCAGTCGAGCACGGTGGTGCGATGCCCGCCCTCGGGCCACGCCTCGGCGACGGCCCAGCTCGCCGCGCCCGTACCGCCGCCGATGTCGGTGTGCGTCGCGGGCACCCACGAAGGCGCCGCCGCCCGGAACGCCGCGAGCGCGGACCGCACCGCCTCGAACGTCGCGGGCATCCGGTACGCGGCGTACGCGGCGACATCGGCCCGGTCGCGCAGCACCGGCGCGTCGGTGGGTGTGGTGCCCCGGTAGCTGGCGATCAGCCGCTCCACGGCCTGGGCGACACGGCCCTGCGGGAGACCGTCGAGGAGGCCGGCGAGGGCGTCGGGGAGGGTGGCGTTCACCAGCAGATTCTAGGCCGGGGACGACGAGCCGGGGCCCAAGGCCTGATCCGAAAGGACAAGGCTGGGCCGACGCCGGTCCGCGTGCCCGCCGGTCTCGTCCGCGAACGCCCGTTCCCCTCAACCCAGTTGCTACCCTGACGCCCGTTGACCAACGGCGGTGCTCATCGGGGGGACCATGAGGCAGCGGGTCGTACGCATGGCTCTGGTGGCCGGGGTCGCCGTGCTGGCGATGCTGCTCCTGCTCGCGACCTGCGGCGGCGGGGGCGACGACGCGAAGGACGACAAGCCCGACAAGCCCGGGGCATCCGAGAAGCCGCGCACCGGGCCGGTCACCGGGCTCACCGTGCCACCCGCGTACGACACCGCGAAGGGGTGGGAGATCACGAACGCCTCGCCCGACTACGCGGTCGCGCGCGGGAACGGGCTGGTCGGCTATGTGGAGCGGACCGGTGAGGACCGGTTCCGGTTACGGACGGTGAACGCCGCGACCGGGAAGCCCGGCTGGTCCGGCGAACCCTGGCACGCGCTGGCCGGGCCCACGAAGGTCCCGCGGCTGTTCGCCGTCACCAAGGGTGAGCGGCAGTTCTTCGTCACCTGGTCGCACGGGAAGGCGGACGGGGACAAGCCCTCGGGGTCCTTCGTCTCCCTCGACATCTACGACACCGTGGACGGCGCCCGGCAGCGGATCGAGGTGCCCTGGAGCGGGCCGCCCAGCGTCTCCGGCACAGGCCCCGGCATCCTCATCGGCGACGGCGGGGCGCGCAGCGCGGTCGTCGATCCGGAGAGCGGGAAGATCAGCATCGTCGTGCCGAAGGACCTGGGTTATCCGAAGGGCTGCGCGACCTGCCGGCAGCTGACCGAGGTACGCGGGCTGACCGGGAAGGGGCTGCTGGTCAGCGGGGCCCGGGAGTTCTGGGTGCGGGGCGGCTGGTTCAGCCGGAACGTCGCCCCGTCCGGCGCGGACCGCGCCCACGGCGTGCCGACCTCCCTCACCTCCGGCCGGGTCCTGGTCCGGTGGCAGAAGGCGAAGGAACCGAAGAAGACGAAGAAGACGAAGAAGACGAAGCGCGCCACCACCCACGACATCTGGGCGGTGCACGACGCGGCGACCGGCAAGGCGCTCGTCCAGATCGACTGCCACAAGCCGGCGATCGAGCCCGGCGTCCACCCACAGGCGGTGCTCTCGCCGAACGGCCGCTTCCTCGTCGCCGGGAACCTCGCCTTCGATCTGGTGAAGCGGACCGGCCGCTGCTTCGAGGAGCCGGACGGCACCCGCCCGCTGACGCTGGCCACGGTGACCGACGAGGGCATGGCGTACGGGGCGAGGAACATCCGGAACGCGGCGGAGGCACTGGCCGGCGACGGCATCCCGTACGAGGTCGATCTCACCACCTGGCAGCCCGAGCCGCTCTCGCGGAACGCCCGGCTGCCGGGCACCGAGGTGTCAGGGGTGGGGGTGTTCCGCTGGCTGGACACCCGGGACCGGCTCCACCTGATCGGTTACGTACGCGCGGACTGACGGTCCTCGGAGTCCGTACGGCGCCACGGGCGGCACAGCCCCGCGAAACACGCCACCGCGCCCAGCGCGCACACCAGCTGCACCACCGCCATCGGCACCGCGGTCGTCTCGCCCGCGATCCCCACCAGCGGCGAGGCGATCGCCCCGATGAGGAACGAGGACGTGCCGAGCAGCGCGGAGGCGGAGCCCGCGGCGTGCGGGGTGCGTGTCAGGGCCTGGGTGTTGGTGTTGGGCAGCGCGAGCCCCATCGCGGACATCAGGACGAACAGCCCGGCGGCGACGGGCACGAGGCCCACCTTCCCGAAGACGCCCGCCGTCATCAGCAGCAGCGCCAGCGCGGCGACGGTGATCGTGGCGAGCCCGACGCCGAGCACCTTGTCCAGGCTGACCCGGCCGACGAGCACCTTTCCGTTGATCCGGCCGACCGCGACCAGGCCGATCGAGTTGATCCCGAAGAGCAGGCTGAACGTCTGCGGCGAGGCGCCGTAGATCTCCTGGACGACGAAGGGCGACGCCGAGATGTACGCGAAGAGCGCGGCGAAGGCGAGCGAGCCGGCCAGCGTGTAGCCGGTGAAGACCCGGTCGGCGAGGAGTCCGCGCATCGTCCGCAGTGCGGCCCCGACGCCGCCGCCGTGGCGCCGCTCCTGGGGCAGCGTCTCGGGCAGCCACTTCCACACGACGGCGGTGAGCAGCAGCCCGATCACGGTCAGGACGTAAAAGACACCGCGCCAGTCCGTGACCCGCAGGATCTGCCCGCCGATGAGCGGGGCGACGATCGGGGCGGTGCCGGAGATCAGCATCAGGGTGGAGAAGAACCGGGCCATGTCGTCGCCGTCGTACAGATCCCGGACGACGGCGCGCGCGATGACGATGCCCGCGGCCCCGGCCAGTCCCTGGAGCAGCCGGAAGGCGATGAGCAGCTCGGCGCTCGGGGCGAGGGCGCAGACCGCGGTGGCGGCGACGTACACGACCATGCCGATGAGCAGCGGGCGGCGGCGCCCCCACTTGTCGCTCATGGGGCCGACGACGAGCTGGCCGAGCGCCATGCCGGCGAGGCAGGCGGTGAGGGTGAGCTGGATCGTCGCGGCGGGGGCGTGCAGGGATCCGGTGACCTCGGGCAGGGCCGGGAGGTACATGTCCATGGAGAGCGGCGGCAGTGCGGTGAGGCCGCCGAGGACGAGGGTGACGAGCAGGCCGACGCGCCGCGCGGCAGCGGCGGCGGCGGGGGCAGCGACGGCAGGGGGTGCCGATGCCGGGGGCGCGGTCCGTATGTGTCCTGGCGTGCTCTGGCCGCTCTCCGGCATCGACAGCTCCTGGCTGGGTTGGGGGTGGCCCCCTATGCTCTCAGCTCGTCCGATGTGCTCATACGGGCTTGAGTCCCGGGTTTCCGGCCTCGGTCACGAACGACGCGGCCGTGGTGACCGGTGCGCCGGGGGTGAGGACCCCGGAGACGGTCCGGAAGTCGGCGCGGGCGTGCTCGTCGGTGAGCGTGACCGTCACGTAGCCGCGCCGCCCGTTGTAGAACTTCATGTGCGGGTTGGCCTGGGTGAGGTTGTCCCAGTTCGCGGGCTTGTCGGAGCCGTCTTTACCGCTGCTGATGGAGGTGGCGACGAATTCGGTGCCGACGGTGCGCGAGGCCGGGTCGTCGAAGTCCTTCTTCAGGTCGAAGGCGTACCCGACGTGCACGTCGCCCGTGAGCACGACGAGGTTGTCGACACCGGCGGCCTCGGCGCCGTCGAGGATCCGCGCCCGGGAGGCGGGGTAGCCGTCCCAGGCGTCCATGGAGAGCTTGAAGTCGGGGCGCGGGACATCGCGCCGCTGGGCGAAGGTGACCTGCTGCGGGACGACGTTCCAGACGGCGCCGGACGCCGCCCAGCCGTCGAGCAGCCAGCGTTCCTGGGTCGCGCCGGTCATGGTGCGCGTCGGGTCCTCGGACTCGGGTCCTGGCACGCGCCAGCCGTCGCCGTACGCCTGGTTGGAGCGGTACTGGCGGGTGTCGAGGATGTCGAACTGGGCGAGCCGCCCGAAGCCGAGGCGGCGGTAGAGCCGCATGTCCGGGCCTTCGGGCTGCTGGGGCTTCCTGAGCGGCTGGTTCTCCCAGTACGCGCGGTAGGCGGCGGCGCGGCGCAGCAGGAACTCCTCCGGCGGGACGTCGTTCTCCGGCGTCTCGTCGGCGTAGTTGTTCTCGGTCTCGTGGTCGTCCCAGGTGACGACGAAGGGGTGCGCGGCGTGCGCGGCGGCGAGGTCCGGGTCGGTGCGGTAGAGGGCGTAGCGCAGCCGGTAGTCCTCCAGGGTGACGGTCTCGCGGTTGAAGTGGGCGGGCAGCCGGCGGTCGGTGTGGTTGCGGGCGCCGCCGGTGGCGGTGACGGCGTACTCGTAGAGGTAGTCGCCGAGGTGGAAGACGGCGTTGAGGTCTTCGTCGGCGAGGTGCTTGTACGCGGTGAAGTAGCCGTCGTGGTAGGCCTGGCAGGAGACGGCGGCGATCTTCAGCTCGGAGAGGCGGGCGGCGGCGCGGGGGGCGGTGCGAGTGCGGCCGGTGGGGCTGATCCAGGTGCCGGCGCGGAAGCGGTAGTAGTAGACGCGGTCGGCGTCGAGGCCGGTGACCTCGACATGGACGCTGTGGTCGAACTCGGGGTGGGCGGTGGCCTGTCCGCGTCTGGCGATACGGGTGAAGCGCTCGTCGTGGGCCAGCTCCCAGCGGACGGTGACGCGGGCGTTCGGCAGCCCGCTGCCGGGCTCGTACGGCCGGGTCGCGAGCCGGGTCCACAGGAGTACGGAGCCGGGCTGGGGGTCCCCCCGCCGAAGGCAGGGGGAGGGTCTCCGGAGGCGACGCCGAGGGTGAACGGGTTCCCGGCCAGCTTCTTCGCGTCGAGTTCGGCGGCGCTCGCGGTGCCGGCGGCCGGAAGGTTCACGGCGAAGGCGAGCGCGGCGGCGGCGCCGGTGGTGGTGAGGAAGCGGCGGCGGCCGAGGCGCTGGGCGTCGGCGCGGAGTTCGGCGGCGTGCCGGCGTGCGGGTGCCTGTGCGGGTGTCATGTACCCCTCCCCTGACGACTGTTGTCAGTCGCATTGGAGTCGGGCGCGGCGTATCAGGCTTGTCGGGTACACAACATCCGCGTGTCGGACGGATGAGTTCCGCGTGCGGGTGCCTGCCGTACGCTGCGGGCCCATGAACGCAGAACGCAGCAGGAGCGCGGTGGTCACGGGCGCGGGTTCCGGCATCGGCCGCGGAGTCGCGCTCGCCCTCGCGGGCGCGGGCTGGTCGGTCGCCCTGGCAGGCCGCCGGGCGGAGGCGCTGGAGGAGACGGCGGCCCTGGCGGGCGGGGACGTCGTGTGCGTCCCCACCGACGTCACCTCACCCGACGACGTCACGGCCCTCTTCGCGACGGCCCGCGAACGGTTCGGCCGGGTGGACCTGCTCTTCAACAACGCGGGCACGTTCGGTCCCGGGGGCGTCCCGGTCGAGGACCTCTCCTACGAGGACTGGCGCGCTGTCGTGGACGTCAACCTGACGGGTTCGTTCCTGTGCGCCCAGGCCGCGTACCGGACGATGAAGGAGCAGGACCCGCAGGGCGGCCGCATCATCAACAACGGCTCCATCTCGGCCCACGTCCCGCGCCCGCACTCGGTGGCGTACACGGCGACCAAGCACGCCATGACCGGCCTGACGAAGTCCCTCTCCCTGGACGGCCGCCCCTACCGGATCGCCGTGGGCCAGATCGACATCGGCAACGCGGCCACGGAGATGACCGAGCGCATGCAGACCGGCATCCTCCAGGCGAACGGCCAACTGGCCGTGGAGCCGGTCATGGACGCGGCGGACGTGGCCCGTACGGTGCTCCACATGGCGGAGCTGCCGCTGGAGGCGAACGTGCAGTTCGCGACGGTGATGGCGACGACGATGCCCTACATCGGCCGCGGCTGATCGCTTGCGCGGGGCTCCGCCCCCCCACCCCGGGGCGCCCCGGGCCCCGGCCGGGTGGCGGGGTGGGTGCCTGCGGCGGGCTTGTTCCCCTACCCGCCCCTTCCCGAAACTGGGGGCAAGCCCCCAGACCCCCGTACGGCCTTCGGCCGTGTCCTCAAACGCCGGACGGGCTGGAAAATCCAGCCCCGCCGGCGGCGCGGGATTCGGGGCGGAGCCCTGAAATCCAGCCCCTCCGGCGTTTGAGGAGCGGGGGTTCGGGGGCGGAGCCCCCGCAACGGGGGCTGGGGCGCAGCCCCAGTTTCGGGAAGGGGCGGGTAGGGGAAAGAAGCCCGCCGCAGGCGCCCCCGCCCGCACCGGCACCGCCCACCGCCCCCGGCCCGGGAACACCACGCACACGCGTCGCGTTGGGCGGGGCATGACCACGAACGAAGATCACCCCGAGGTGCTGCGTTACACCGCCTTCTCCGGGGACCCCGACGGCGGCAACCCCGCCGGAGTCATCCTCGACGCCCGTGCCCTCTCGGACGCGGACATGCTCGCGATCGCGGCCGAGATCGGGTACTCGGAATCGGCCTTCCTGACCGCCCCGCCGGAGGGGCTCCGCGAGGCGGCCGCGGACGGGCGGGCGTACACCGTGCGGTACTTCAGCCCGAAGGCCGAGGTGCCGTTCTGCGGGCACGCCACCGTCGCCACCGCCATCGCGCTCGCGGAGCGGATCGGGCCGGGGGACCTGGTGTTCGCGACCCGCGCCGGGACCGTGCCGGTGTCGGTGACCGAGGAGGCGGACGGGTCGCTGCGGGCCACGCTGACGAGCGTGGAGCCGTACGTCGAGAAGGCCGCCGACGACGACCTCACGGAGGCCCTCGCCGCGCTCGACTGGCCGGCGGCCGACCTCGACCCGGCCCTGCCGCCCCGGATCGCCTTCGCCGGCGCCCGCCATCTCGTCCTCGCCGCGGCGACCCGCGAACGCCTCGCGGACCTCGCGTACGACTTCGCCCGCCTCGAAGCGCTCATGCACCGACTGGACCTGACCACCGTGCAGCTGGTGTGGCGGGAGTCGGCCACCGTCTTCCACGTGCGCGACCCGTTCCCCGTCGGCGGCGTCGTCGAGGATCCGGCGACCGGCGCCGCGGCCGCCGCGTTCGGTGCGTACGCCCGCGAGCTCGGCCTGGTCGACGAGGACGCGGTCCTCACCCTGCACCAGGGCGAGGACCTGGGCCGTCCCGGCCGGCTGACGGTGACGCTGCACGCGGGCGACCCCCGCGTCCGTGTCGGCGGCACGGGGGTCCGTATCGGGTAGCTACGCTACGCACCGTCCGCGTCTCGCCCCAGATGTCGTTGCGGTAGAGGGCGACGAGCTCACGCCCGTCGTCCGACTCCGACTCGACCCCCCCCCCTGTGCCCCCGCGAGGAGAAGATCTCGCGGTCGGAGCCGTCGTCGGACATGGACGCGTCGGGGGCGAGCACTGCGGAGAACGCGGCGCGGTCATGGGCATGGAGAGCCGTCACGAAGGCGCGTACGACCGGGTCGGTGAGGCGGTCCACGGAAAGGGTCATGCCCGCTTCTCCGCACCGCCCACCACCCGGCCCCACGCACCTTGACCCGCCCGTGGCGCGTCACCCCACACCCTCCGTACGCTCCCCGGATGACCGACATCTGGCACACCGTCGACCGTCTGCACGCCTGGCTGGAGACCGCCTCGGCCGACCGCGCGCCCGAGCAGAAGACCCTGCTGCGCGTGCTGAAGCTCTCCGAGGAGGTCGGCGAGGTCGCGCAGGCGATCATCGGCGCGACCGGGCAGAACCCGCGCAAGGGCACCACACACACCTGGCAGGACGTGGAGTCCGAGCTGTGCGATGTGATCGTGACGGCGATGGTGGCGCTGCGCACGCTCAACCCCGACGCCCCGGAGGTGTTCGAGGACCATCTACGCAAACTGCTCGCGCGTCAGTCCCTGTAGTCAGTCCTCGCAGTCAGTCCTTGTAGTCAGTCCTTGTAGTCGGGGGCGATCCGGTCCAGCAACCGCAGCATCGCCGCCCACGCCAGCTCGTACGCGTCGTCGTCCGGAAGGTCCGTGGCCGCCTCGCCCGCGAGCTGCTGGGCGGTGTACTCGCACACCTCGGCGGGCGGGACGACGAGCGGGGCGCCACCCGCCTGCGCGGTGACCTGGATCTCGCAGGCCTTCTCCAGGTAGTACATGCGCAGGAACGCCTGCGCCGCGCTCTCGCCGACCGTCAGCAGCCCGTGGTTGCGCAGGATCAGCGCGGGGTGGCCGCCGATGTCCTCGACCAGGCGCTTCTGCTCGTCGAGGTTGAGGGCGACGCCCTCGTAGTCGTGGTAGCCGACGCGGTTGTAGAACTCCATCGACATCTGGTTCAGCGGCAGCAGCCCGCCCTCCTGGGCGGCGACGGCGCAGCCCGCCTTGGTGTGGGTGTGCAGGACGCACCGGGCGTCCTCGCGCGCGGCGTGGATGGCGCTGTGGATGACGAACCCGGCCGGGTTGACGGGGTACGGGGTCGGCTCGACCGCGTTGCCGTCCAGGTCGATCTTGACCAGGTTGGAGGCGGTGATCTCCTCGAAGAGCAGCCCGTAGGGGTTGATGAGGAAGTGGTGGTCCGGGCCCGGCAGCCGCAGCGAGATGTGCGTGAAGATCAGGTCGGTCATCCGGAAGTGCGCGATGAGCCGGTAGACGGCGGCGAGTTCGCGGCGCAGCCGCAGTTCCTCGGAGACGGCGTTCGAGACGGCGTTGGGGGCAGCGTGGGAGGCAGCGTTCACGAGTGGGCTCCTTCGGAAGTCGGGTCGACCACGGGGGTCAGCGGGCGTCCGGTGCGCAGCCAGCCGATGACGTTCTCAGCAGGCTTGCACACATACGCGCGGCGGGAGGTGTCGGAGAGGTAGGCACTGTGCGGGGAAAGCTGGATGCGGGGATGGCCGCGCAGCGGATCGTCGGCGGGCGGCGGTTCGACGGGGAAGACGTCGAGCGCGGCTCCGGTGAGGTGGCCGCTGTCGAGAGCGGCCAGCAGGGCCGCCGGGTCGACGAGTTCGCCCCGTGAGACGTTGACGAGGAACCCGCCCGGCCGCAGCCGTCCCAGCAGGTCCTCGCCGACCAGCCCGTGCGTGGCCGGGTTGAGCGGTACGTGCACCGACAGGACGTCCGAGGCGGCGGCCAGCGCGCCGAGGTCGTCGTACCGCTCGATCCCGGCCGGCCACCGTTCGGGGTCGGCGTGCGGGTCGTACGCGGCGATGCGGCCGAAGACGGGCGCCGCGTAGGCCGCGAACTGCCGGGCGATCCGGCCCAGTCCGACGAGTCCGAGCGTCAACTCGCTCGACCTGCGTGGGAGATCGGCGGAGCCCTTCGACGCGAAGTCGGCGCTCCAGCCGCCCGACCTGACCACCGCGTCGGCCTGCGGAAGCCGTCGTACGAGCGACAGGGCGGAGGCGAGGGCGTGGACGGCGACGTCCTCGGTGGCGGCGTCGGGGAGGTTGGCCACCCATACGCCGCGGCGCCGGGCCTCCGCCGTGTCCACCATGTCGTAGCCGGCGGACATGGTGGCGATGATCCGCAGGCCCGGCAGCCGGCCGAGCAGTGGGGCGTCGACGCGCGCGTAGCCGACGATCAGGGCCACGGCGTTCGCGGCGACCGTGGCGATGACGTCGGGGTCGCGGCTGTCGGCGATCCGTACGTCGAAGCCGGCGCCGGCGAGCATCCGGGCGCCCGGCTCCGGATCGAGGTCCTCGGTGTCGGTGAAGACGACGACGGGCTGGCCCATACGACCCACACAACCTTCCGCAGATGATTCGTCGGTAATCAGCGCCATGAACTTACGATTCGACTCATCTGATTGTCCACTGCCGATCAGGCCGTACGCCCGTGACGCCGATCACGTTCGGCCACCCTCAGACGCCACAGGGCAGCCGGTGGCCGAGAATGTCCCGAGAACGTCAGCGGACCCGGGCGCGGCACGCCTCCCGGGCCGCCGAACCGAGGGGATCACCGCAGGTGGATCTGGACCGCATCGACCTGGCCGTCGTCCGCGAACTGCAGACGGACGGCCGCCTCACCTACGAGACGCTGGCGCAGCGCGTGGGCCTGTCGCGCCCGGCGACCCGGGCGCGCGTACAGCGGCTGCTCGACTCGGGGGCGGTACGGGTGGTCGCCGTCGTCCACCCCTCGGTGCGCGGGCTGACCGCCTCCGCGCATCTGTCGGTCGACACCCACGGGGACGCGGAGCGGGTCGCGCGGGAGATCGCCGCGATGCCGCAGGCGCCGTTCGTCACGCTCACCGCGGGACAGCGCGCGATCATGACCGAGCTGCGCACGGAGGGCTTCGACGCGCTGGACCGGGCGATCGAGCAGGTGCGGTCACTGCCCGGCGTATCGGCCGTCGACCCGCTGATCAGCACGCACCACCTCAAGGACCCGTATCTGATCGCCGCCGAGCCGAGCGTGAACGAGCTGGACGCCACCGATCTGAGGATCCTGGACGAGCTGGAGCGGGACGGGCGGCTGCCGTTCGCGGAGCTGGCGGAGCGGGTGGGCCTGTCGGCGGGCGCGACCCGTGCGCGCACGCTGCGGCTGCTGGAGGGCGGGGTGGTGAAGGTGCTGGCGCTGGTCCGGCCCGAGCTGCTGGGCCTGGGGTACCTGTGCGGTTTCGCCGTACGGCTGGAGGGGCCGCGCGAGCCGGTGGCGCGGGCGCTGGCCGACTGGGAGCGGGTGTCGTTCCTGTCCGCGTGCGTCGGGCGGGCGGATCTGGTGGGCACGATCAGCGCCGAGTCGCTCGGGGCGGTGCGCGCGACGCTGGACGCGATGCGGGCGTGCGAGGGGGTGCGCGGCGTGGAGAGCTGGGTGCATCTGGAGCTGGTGAAGGAGCGCTACGACCTGGGGGCGCCGGCGGCGTAACCGACGCACCACGGGGGGCTCCGCGAACGATCCGTAAGCGAGGGCGCGAAAAACTTCCGAAGAGTTTTTTGACTCAACCTCTGGCCAAGCTGTCGTTCGTTATCTATGGTCTCGACGAACGAATCAGCCGTTGCCCCCTCACGGCGTCCCCTTGGTCGAAAGCAGGCCCCCTCATGCACCACCCCCTCGCCGACAGCACCGAGCGCACGCTCCTGGTGACCGGTGCCGCCGTCGCCGCCGCCGGAACCCCGGTACGGGCCGAGGCCCTCGCCGTACGCGGCGACCGGATCGTCCACGTCGGCACCGCCGAGGACGCCAGCGCGGCGCTCGGCGGCCGCGTGGACGAGTCGCTGGAACTCGACGGCGGGCTGGTCCACCCCGGCTTCGTCGACGCCCACTGCCACCCGGTGATGTACGGCCAGGCCCTGGCCTGGGTCGACTGCCGCCCCGAGCGCGTCCCCGACATCGACACCCTCGTCGCCGTGCTCACCGAGGCGGCCCGCGAGCTGCCCGCCGGGGTCCCCGTGCGCGGCTTCGGCTACGAGCACCGCCGCCTCGCCGAGCGCCGCCACCCCACCTGTCACGACCTCGACCGGATCGCCACCGACCGCGAGGTGTACGTCATGAACGCCTCCGGCCACGGCGGCGTCGTCAACTCCCACACCCTGCGCACCTGCGGCATCACCGCCGGCACCCCGGACCCGGAGGGCGGTTCCATCGGCCGCTTCGCCTCCGGGGACCCGGACGGACAGCTGTGGGACGCGGCCTGCGACATGCTCACCGGCCCCGGCGGGGTGAAGATCGGCAACCACGGCCCGAACTTCCACCTCTCCGAGCCCGACGCCATCATGGCCGACCACCTCGTGCGCGCCCAGGAGACCTTCCTCGCGGCCGGTGTGACCACGGTCGGCGACGCGCAGGCCTCGCGCCGCGAGATGGAGACCTATCTGCGGGCGCACGAGTCCGGCGCCCTGCGGATGCGCGTCTCGGCGTACCTCACCTCCGCGCTCCTCGACACCGCGCTCGACCTCGGTGTCGTGCACGGCTTCGGCGACGACTTCTTCCGCGTCCAGGGCGTGAAGTTCTACGCGGACGGCACGCTCGGCGGCTGGACGGCGTACTTCCCGGAGGGTTACGCGGCCGACTGCTGCCACCACGGGCAGCTGTACCACTCCGCCGAGGAGTACGCGGAGATCATCCACCGCGCCCACAGCGCCGGGCTCCAGACCGCGACGCACGCGCAGTCGCCGTTCGCCATCGGCATGGTCCTCGACGCCGTGGAGAAGGCCCAGGCGGACGTGCCGCGCGCGGACATGCGCCACCGGATCGAGCACTGCGGACTGCCGACGGACGAGCAGATCACGCGGATGGGCACCCTCGGCGTCGTACCGGTGATGCAGCCGCAGCACCATCTGCGCACCGGCGACGGCACGCTGACCGCGGTCGGCGAGCTCGGCCACCGCTACAACCCGGCCGGTCCCTGCCTGCCCGCCGGCGTCCCCGTCGTCTTCAGCTCCGACGCCCCGGTCGCGCCGCCCGCCCCGCTGGAGGCCGTCTCCGCGGCGGCGACCCGGCGGACCGTCCTCGGCACCGTCCTCGGCGACGAGTCGCTGCGCCTGCCGGTCGCCGACGGCCTGCACGCCCACACCGCGTCGGCCGCGCGCGCCCTGCACCGGGAGCGTTCCGTGGGCTCGCTCGCGCCCGGGATGCTCGCCGACTTCGTGGTCCTGGACGCCGACCCGCTGCTCGCCGACCCGGCCGCGCTCGCGTCGATCGGCGTGCGCGAGACGTGGATCGGCGGCGCGCGCGCCTGGTCCGCGCCGACCCGCTGACCCCGCGCCGCTCCCTCTGCCCTCCCCGCCCCGCTCCCCCGCCCCCCTCCCCTTCCCGCCGGAGGCCCCCGTGTCCCACCCAGCACAGGCACCAAGCAAGCAGAACCCCCTGAGAGCGGCGTTCGCCGCGCTCGTCGGGACGTCCATCGAGTGGTACGACTTCTACGCCTTCGCGACGGCCGCCGCGATCGTCTTCGACGACGTGTTCTTCCCGGCGGACATGCCGCAGGCGCTCAAGACCCTGTCCGCCTTCGGAACGTTCGCCGTCGGCTTCCTGCTGCGCCCGCTCGGCGGCATCGTCTTCGGTCACATAGGCGACCGGGTCGGCCGTAAGAAGACCCTGGTCATCACGCTCATGATGATGGGCGTCGCGTCCTTCGCGATCGGCCTGCTCCCCACCTACGCCCAGGTCGGCGTCCTCGCGCCGATCCTGCTGATCGTGCTGCGGCTGATCCAGGGTGTCGCGATCGGCGGTGAGTGGGGCGGCGCGGTGCTCGTCGCCGTGGAGAACGCGCCGAAGGGCAAGGCCACCTTCTTCGGCTCCTTCGCCCAGCTCGGGTCGTCGGTCGGCGCACTGCTGTCCACCGGTGCCTTCTCGCTGATGAGCCTGTGGGGCGACGAGGCGTTCACCAGCTGGGGCTGGCGCGTGCCGTTCCTCGCCTCCGCCGTGCTCGTCATCATCGGCCTGGTCATCCGGCTGAAGCTGGAGGAGGCCCCGGTCATGGCCGAGATCCGCGAGGAGCGGGCGTCCTCGGCGGCCCGGGACAAGGACCGGCTTCCGGTCGTCGAGGTCTTCCAGACCTCCTGGCGTACGGTCCTCGTCGGCGTCTTCGCCCTGGCCACCGCCACCGGCGGCTACTACGTGGTCACGAGCTACCTGCTGGCGTACGGCACCGGCGAACTGAAGCTCTCGGAGTCCATGCTGCTCAACGGCCTGTCGCTGGCCGCCTTCGTGGAACTGCTCGTCACGCCCTTCCTGTCCTGGCTCGGCGACCGGGTCGGCGCGCACAAGGTCGTCATCGCGGGCCTGGTCGGTGTCGTGGTCCTCGCCGTCCCGCAGTTCCTGGCGATGGGAACGGGCAGCGTCTTCCTGATCTACGCGGCGATGCTGGCGATGCGCGTCGTGATGTCCGCCCTCTACGGGCCGATCGCGGCGATCCTCGCCGAGGGCTTCGAGCCGCGTGTGCGCTACACCGGTATCTCCCTCTCCTACCAGATCTGCAACATGATCTTCGGTGGTTTCGCGCCGCTGGCCGCGGTCTCGCTCACCGCGATGGCCGGCGGTCACTACTGGCCGGCGGCGGCCCTGCTGATGGCCATCTCCGTCATCGGCATCTGGTGCACGGCCCGGCTGCGCGGCCTGCGGACGGCCCACGCCGCCGCGCAGGCTCCCGCCCGCGAGGCGGCCGCCGCCACGGCCTGACCGGATTTAGCCGGTACATGCCAACGCTCATGGTGAACGGCCTTGCCTTCTCAGGGGGTTACTGCACCAATGACGGTCAGCGACACCTCCCGTAGGGGGCGTCCGGCGCATCAGGCCGGACGCCCCTCCTCACCCCCACACAGACGGGACCAGGACCCCCCATGAACACAAGACACCGCTCACTCGGCATCGGCACCACCCTCTTAGGCGTGATGGCCGCCGGCACCCTCGCCATGGCCCCCGCGGCCGGGGCGGTGGAACCGACCTCTGCAACGTTGTCGTTCGACTGCGGTTCGTACGGCTCCGGCGAGGCGGCCCTCACGGCCACCCAGAACGGCACGGCGGCGACGATCAGCGTCTCCACCTCCGCCATCACATCCCCCCTCCCCATCTCCGCGGGCTCGGTCAGGTCCACGCTCACCCTGACCAGGAACGGCTCCGGTACGACGACGTTCACCGGCAGGTCCAACCCGGCGATCCCCGCCGGCGGCGCGGTCTCCACCGGCCCGCTGACGGGGACGGTCGCCGCGGGCGACAGCCTTGAGGGCAAGTCCCTCACGGTCGTGGTGTTCGGCATCACGGCGAACTGCAACGCGACCTCGCCGCAGAACCCGGGACCGTTCGTCTTCTGAGGCCCCCCGCGTCCTTCCGCCGTACGCTGAATTACGGCAGAACACCGCGGAACTACGGCGGAAGGACGCCCCGTGACTGCTGAAGCCAAGGTGACCCAGGAACTCCCCGGCCTGGCACGCGGCGGACCCGGGGGTGCGGGCGGCCCCCGCTATCTGCCGGTCTCCGAGCACGGACTGATCGGGGACCTGCGCAGCGCGGCACTGGTGGGGGCGAACGGCACGATCGACTGGTACTGCTGCGGCCGGTTCGACGCGCCCAGCGTCTTCGCCTCGATCCTCGACGCCGACAAGGGCGGATCCTTCGAGCTCGCCCCGGACGTGCCGACCCGGACGAAGCAGTTCTACTTCCCCGACACGAACGTGCTGATCACGCGGTTCTTCGCGGACGACGGGGTCGGCGAGGTCCAGGACTTCATGCCGATCACCGACGACTCCCGCGAGGCCACCCGGCACCGGCTGATCCGCCGGGTGATCTGCGTCCGCGGATCGCTTCCGTTCCGCGCCTTCGTGGCGCCACGCTTCGTCTACGGGACCGAGGACCACACCGTGCGCACCGAACACGGCTACCCGGTCTTCGAGTCGCCCTCCATGACCCTCGCGCTGACCTCCAGCGTGCCGGTGGAGACCGACGGCCGGGACGTGTGGTCCCTGTTCAAGCTGCACGAGGGCGAGACGGCCGTCTTCGCGCTCGACCGGGTCGGCGGCGAGGTCTCGCCACGGGCCTGCCCGGTCGCCGAGGCGGAGGAGCTGTTCGAGGCCACGGTCCGGTACTGGCGGCGCTGGCTGTCGAAGTCGCGCTACCGCGGCCGCTGGCGCGAGATGGTGCACCGCTCCGCCCTGACGCTCAAGCTCCTCACCTACGCCCCGACCGGCGCCATCGTGGCCGCCCCGACGACGAGCCTGCCCGAGCAGATCGGGGGCGAGCGGAACTGGGACTACCGCTACGTCTGGATCCGCGACGCCGCCTTCTGCGTCTACGCGCTGCTACGGCTCGGCTTCACCGACGAGGCCAAGGCGTTCATGCAGTTCCTCACCGACCACGTCTGCATCGCCTGCCCCAACTCGGGACCGCTGCAGATCATGTACGGCATCGACGGCAGCCGCCGGCTCCCGGAGCGGGAGCTGCCCCACTTCGAGGGCTATCTGGGCTCCGCCCCCGTACGCGTCGGCAACGACGCCGTCGACCAGCTGCAACTGGACATCTATGGCGCGCTCATCGACTCGATCTACCTCTACGACAAGTGGGGTGAGCCCATCTCCAGCGCGGACTGGGACACCGTCTGCGACCTGGTCGACTGGGTGTGCGACAACTGGGACCAGCCCGACGAGGGCATCTGGGAGACCCGCGGCGGCCGCAAGAACTTCCTCTACTCCCGGCTGATGTGCTGGGTGGCGATCGAGCGCGCCATGCGGATGGCCCTGCACCGCGGGCTGCCCGCCGACATGACGCGCTGGGGCCAGGAGCGCGACCAGATCTACCGGCGGATCATGCGACGGGGCTGGTCGTCCGAGCGCGAGGCCTTCGTCCAGCACGAGGCGGACAGCGTCCTGGACGCCTCCGTCCTGATGATGCCGCTGGCCAAGTTCATCTCCCCGACCGACCCGAAGTGGCTCTCCACCCTGGACGCGCTGGGCGAGGAGCTGGTCTCCGACTCCCTCGTCTACCGCTACGACCCCCAGGCCAGCCCGGACGGACTGCGGGGCGAGGAGGGCACGTTCTCGATCTGCTCCTTCTGGTACGTCGAGGCCCTCACCCGCGCCGGCCGCCCGGACGACGCCCGCCTCGCCTTCGAGAAGATGCTCACCTACGCCAACCACCTCGGCCTCTACGCCGAGGAGATCGGCCGCACCGGCGAACAGATCGGCAACTTCCCGCAGGCGTTCACCCATCTCGCCCTGATCAGCGCGGCGTTCACCCTGGACAGGGCACTGGGATGAGCACCCCCCGACTGAACGCGTTCAAATCCCATACGGCATGATCGACCCATGGCAAACACCACAGGAGCCAAGGCCGTTGTCATCCTCGTCGCCTCGATCGGAGCCGTCGCCGCCGCGGCGGTGCTGTGGGTCCTCGGCGTCTTCATGCTGGCGCTGCTCGGCTGAGCGCGCCGGACACCGAAAAACCGCCCTGACCAGCACGTACGCGCTTCGTCGCTGCTGGGTCAGCCGCTCCGCAGCGTGCGCAC
Source organism: Streptomyces sp. NPDC000410 (assembly GCF_040300305.1). NCBI lineage: Bacteria > Bacillati > Actinomycetota > Actinomycetes > Kitasatosporales > Streptomycetaceae > Streptomyces > Streptomyces sp. NPDC000410. The sequence continues at coordinate 54,322 of NZ_JBEPDM010000021.1, read as the reverse complement.
CATGACCGCGTACACGGGAGAGTCGTCGGACGGCTTGGCGACGTCGCCGAGTCAATCAGCGCATCATGGATCTGCCACGCCCGCCCAGTGCCATCCCACTGAGGCACCACCATCAGCTCGGACAGGGCGAAGATCCGGCCACGCACGTCCCTGGGCCGATCCGTTCCCTTCCACCAGCCGCCCGGTTTGAACTTCGAACCGTACGCATACCCGACCGGGCCGCCGCTCTCCCACCCCGAGACGCACCACCAGTCCTCGCGTCCCGACCACAGGTCGACGAAGTACGAGAACCTTTCGCGCGAGTGGAACGGGTCGGGGTCGTTCGCGTACACCTCGTCGTGGATGTCCAGGAGGAAGGAGCGAACGTCCCGCGCGTCAGTGTGCGCGTACCACTTCAGGTCCATCGGCGTGACTCCTCGATCCAGCTCACAACCTCGGGCGCCTTCGTGCCCGTGGCCTCGATGACTTGGCGCGTTCTGGTGAGGGTGTTCGTCGTGCGCTGAGACCCTGACGCCGGCAGCAGCATCGCGTAAGCCTGCCGTCCGGTCGCGCACGCCACTTCCACCTCCCCCTGTCCTGCCTGGGACAGTGAGAGGTGCGCCGTGTAGAGGGCCGTATCACGGACCATGTCGCCAGGAATGGCGGCGAGGGTACGGTGAAGACAGGACTCGGCCCGCTCGTGCTCCCCGAGCGCCGTCCAGACGTACGACGACAGGGCGTCGAACTCGGCCCGGCCGTAGAACGTGATCCACGCCGACGGCCGCTCACCGCCTGCGGACCCGAAGGTGACCGCCCCTTCGTACGCCCCTGGCTCCTCGGCGTCGCCCGGACACACATTCCTGGGACGCCCTGGCATGACCGACAAGGAGGCCGAGGACTACGCAGTGCGCGTGCGTGAGTGGGCCGACGCCGATCCCATCGAGCAGTACATCCTCGGCGTGGACGTCGCCGGGGACCTGGTCGGCATCGTCGTCTTCGCCTTCACCACCACCGGCTTCGAATGGCACCCTCAACCGTGGGTCGGGGAGCGCCGCCTCGTCTGGCTCAGCCCCGTGCATCGTCCAGGGCGGCACGCGCAAGCTCTACAGCCACAGTCAGCTTCGTGGCTCGCTCCGCATGGTCGCCATGATGCAGGTTGACGGTCAGCCGAATACGACCGGCGCTCTTCTTCGTGACGGGCTCGGCGTGGCCCGCCACGATGTGGTGGGTGAAATCCTCCGGCCCAAGGCGGAAATCGATCTTGCCCGTGAGATTGACGAACACGGCAGTGTCCCCCTGCGCCCCGGGACAAGCGTGGATGCGTATGTATTGGCTCGTGGTTCCTGTACTCACCCCCGACTCCTTGAGCACCTGTTCCAGGAAGCGCTCCAGCAGCTCGGCGGTGTGCTGATCCTTGCCCCGCCGGTCGGCCAGCAGTACACGGATCGAGGCCTGTTGGTCGGCGGGAAGGTGGCCAAGGTCCACGGGAACCTCGCTCTCTCATCGTGGGCCGGTCTCCGCGCCGGCCGAGACGAGAATCGTAGAACTGGTAGTGAGTTCGCCGAGCAGAGATTCAAGCACCGGTCACTCGCACCGCCGCGTGCCCGGCCGCACTCGACCTCCGGAAGCTCCGGCTCAGTCAGCGGCTTCGGCATCGGCCCGACAGGCGCCCGTCTCCGGACCACGGTCCCGTTTGAACCGGTGTGGAGCGGAGTCCCGCAAGGCCCACCGAGCCACGAAATGGGCCTTTGACCTGTAATTTCCGCTGGCCAGAAGCCCTAGAGGGCAGACGAGTCGGGCTGTACGCCGGGTTCTGTTCCGCTCAGGGAGCGATCACGCTCTGACCTGCATGTTTACGGGAATCCGGCGGCTGGTCCAGCCCTCTGGGACTTCTCAGGGACTTTCAGCCGAGATCCTTGAGCCACGCCTCGATCGCGGACAGTCCCCGCGCGCCGGCCTGCGGCATGAAGTGAGTGTACGTCCGAAGCGTGAACGCCGGGTCGGAGTGCCCCAGCCACTTCGCGAGCGAGACGATCGACTCGCCGGCTTCGAGCATCACCGAGGCGTACGTGTGGCGCAGAACGTGGAAGCCGTGCTCGCGGCTCGGCTCCCATACGCGCGACGGCTTCTCGCCCGGCTGCCGCTCGGGCAGCGGCGGGATGACTCCCGCTTCGGCGAGCGCCGGCTTCCACGCCTTGGTGTTCCAGGTGGTGCGGTTGATCGCACCGCGCCGCCCGGTGTACACGAGCAACGGGATGGTCACCTTGCGCCGGTCCTCGCGTGCGAGGTCGGGCTCCTCGGGGTCCAGCCACGGCAGGGTGACGTCGATCGGCTCGAAGCGTTCCTGGTGAGTGAGGAGCCGCTTCGCGAGCACCTTCGGCAGAGGCACGTCGCGCTCCTTGCCGCCCTTGGGCGGGCCGAAGTACAGCCGCGACTTGTACATGAGGATCTGGCGCTCTACGTGCACGAAGTCGCCGTGGACGTCACCGGGGCTGAAGCCGAACACCTCGCCCTGCCGGAGTCCGCATCCGACGCCGAGGTCGAGCGCGATCTGGTAGCGGTCGGCCAGCGCCTCCCGTACAGCGTCGACACGGTCCTGCTCCCAGGCTCGAGCCTTGCGCTCCGGCTTCTTCGGCGGCTTGATCGAGCTGTTGCCCTTGCACGGGTTGCGGTAGAGCCGCTTGTCCTCGACTGCGGCCTGCATGATCGCCTTGAGGTACACCCACGCGACATAGGCCGTGCTCGACGCCACCGCCCTCTGCACGTCGGCCGACCACTTGCGCAGCTCCGCGACGCCGATGTCCCTGAGCGCCAGTTCTCCGAGCTGGGGCAGCACCTGCCCCCAGATCCGATGCCTCATGCTTTCCAGCGTCTGGGCGGGATGCACCTGGGACGGCCACCAGTGCTTCTCGACGTACTCACGAAGGCTGATCGCACCGTCTCGCGCGTCGACGAAATCCCCTCGCCGTGCGTCGGTCTGTGCCTCGGCCAGCCATGCCTTGGCGTCCGCGACCGTGTCGAAAGACCGGTCGCGGACCCCCGGTATCCCCTTGACCCGATAGCGCGTGCACTTGCCCCACAGAGCGGTGCGTTCGCGCTTGCCCGTCTCCTTGTTCGGTCGCTTCTTGAGCCACCGGTCTTCGATGTAACCCGCCATGCTCGTCTTACCCTCGGCCTCGCCTTGTCTCTCGGCGCGATCTACGTCGCGATCAGACACACAGACGATCTCCGTGCGCATGAAATTCCGAGTGCTGCTGAACTCTTCAGACCTGTTTTCCCAGGTCAGGCAGCCCGGCGACGCTCACGCTGCCGCGGGGCCTTGTTCAGCGGGTTGAGGGCCGGGTTCGACCGTGAGTCGGCCTTCTGCTGCTCGCTAAGCCACGCATCGAGAAGATCCCGGCGGTACATGACCCTTCCGCCGGGACCCATCCGGAAGCTGGGCGGCCCTTGCCGACGATGGCGCCAGACGTAAAGGGTGTTCACCGAGATGCCCATGTACTCAGCGGCGTTCTGCACGTTCAGGAAGGCGGCCTCAATGGCAGGCTTGGACTGGTTTCGCATCGCGTGTCTCCGAGGTAAGCGCTGCCGAAGCAGCGGTCGTTCCGTCCCGTCCTCTGCGCGCCGAGATGCCGCGCACGTCTACGGGCGAGGAGCACCAGGGTCCGGAGAATCAGCGATTTGGAGTAGCTGAATCTTCGTGATATTCGCCGCTACATAGACGGAGACCATTGAGCCGTCGGTCGACGGCACCGCCTACGCATCGTTGCCGCATCTGCTGAATGATGATGTCCAGCACGAGCAGCTTCTGCGCCGAAGAAGCCGTAGATCCATCTTCGGGTTCGAATCGACGACCTACGCATTACGAGCCCGCTAGGGATCATGCCGGGCCGTGCCGCGCGATCGTGTCAGATCCCGTTTTCCCAGATCAGAGCGCCTTTGGCCGTCCCGCTGCTCGCGTCCCATGCTGCACTGTCCAAAGGCGTCCGCGATCCCTTTGCGCGCCCCTGGTCGCCAACGGTGAAGCTCCAGTCCCGGACAGCGGCCCCAACTCCCCACCTGCAGCCGGGTTGTCACCATGGGACAATGCGAGCAGGGGCTCGGCGCCATCGCTTCATTCGCTCGTGGCGTTGTCCGCCTCGTGAGCGCGCTGCGCAACCCGAGCACGCACGTCCGGAGAGGACGGCTGACGTGCTGATCAACCAGCCCGGGAATCAGGGCTGCTTGGCGCCCTTCGTCGTGGTACGAGGGTTCGGTACCGAGTTCTGGTCCGCAGCCTTCCCCTTTCCGTCCAGCCCAAGGGACTGCTTGATGTTCTCGAAGTCGACGTCCGGGGTGCCGATCCTGGCCACCGTGTGCCCGTGCGAGGTCAGCATGGCCTCGGCGAACGGGCTGTCCAGCGTGGCGACGCGGGTCCACGAGCGGACCTCTGCCAACGGAACGGACTGAACGATCTCGAAGTCGACCAGAAGGTCCGGGATATCGAGGTACTTGGGCAGAATCCGGTAACGGGCGCTGTTGCCGCGGAACATCTCCAGAGCCGCGTTCCGCTCCCTCCCCTTGTCGGGAGATCCGGCTTTGACCCAGCGAGCCATCAAGGGTGCTTCGCTCAACGGAACCGCCTTGGCGAGACGCACGTACTCGGCCTTGGCCGCACGATTGCCACCGGAGGGCAAGTCCTCGTAGAGGTCGCACGCAGGCGTGAGGACGACCCACCAGCCGTCCTGGGAGTCCCGCAGAACGTCTGCGGCGGTCACGTGCTTCGTGACCGGCGGCATCAAGTACATCCGGGCGGTCGACGCGTGTCCCATCACACGGTCCTCGGAGGAACCGAGCGCTGCTCCGAGGGCCTCGACCGCGTTCTCCTTCAGCCAGGCTGCCAGGCGGTGCACGAGGGCGGGGGCGATCTGGCTGCGGTCGACAGCCTCGAGCCGGTTCCAGTTCGTGGCGATCTCGTCCCGCAGGAATCCGCGCACGTGCTCGTCCACGAGGGCGGTGATGTGCCGGGTGAGGGCCGGGACCCCGGACTCAAGGCCGTCCCGTATTGCGGTGACGGCATCGTCCAGCCGGTTCTTCGGGACCACCTGGATGAGCGGTGGCTTCGCCAAGTCGCTTACCTGCTCCGCGAGGCCGGTGCAGAAGACGACCGGCACCCAACGGGTCTTGGCGATCCGGTCGTACAGTTCACGGCCCTGCAGGTTCGGGTGCGCGGGAGAGCCACCACGTGTCGCGTCCCTGACGTCCAGCACGACCAGATCGAACGCCTGGGATTCCAAAAGGCGTTCGGCTTCGTCGAAATCGTTCTCGACGTGGATGTCGAGCCTTCCGAGATCCGAGAGCTCCTCGACAAGCATCTCGGACAGTTCCTCCGCGATGTCCACCTCGTCCTCGACGATCAAGACCCGGTGCACCGCGCCCCCGTCCGTCACCCAACTCTCCTTCTCAGTCTTGCCCTGAACGTGGCTCCGGCGAGGGGCCCTGGCGTCACCAGGGACAGGTCGCCGTCGTAGAAGTCCTTCACGACGCTGCCGGCGATGCTGAGGCCCAGCCCGATGCCGTCCTCCTTGTCGCTGAAGTACGTGTCGAAGATCATCTCTTGGATCTCCTCACGTACTCCGGGGCCGCTGTCGCTCACGTCGATGTCGACCTCGTCCTCGGGCGTCCGCCTCGTCTCGATGAGGATGGTGCGCTCCTTCCCCTCGGGCAGGGTAGAGAGCCAGTAGATCGAGTTCCCTACGAGGTTGTGGACCACCTGGGAGATGTCACCGGGGTCAGCCGTCACTGTCACGTCCTCGCCGCTGACGGTGACGGTGATGCCGTTCTTCTCCAGCGTGCCCTCGTGGACCGCGACGGCCTCGTCGATCGCCGCTTGGAGGGACAGGGCGCGGGGGCGGCCTCGCCGCCGGCCGCTCAGCGGCTCGACGCGGGTGAAGAGTCGGTCCAGAGCCTGTTCCTGCGCGGTGAGGTCGACGTGCATCTTCGTGAGAGCGGAGGCGAGCTGCTCGTCCTCGTCGCGCTTGCGGCCTGCCAGCTTGTTCAGCCGACGGAGGACGTAGGCGATCCGGGTCAGCGCCGTTCGACCGTCGTGCAGTACGACGTCGACCAGCGCTCCGAGAGTCGCGAGGCGGGAGAACTGCGAGAGGACCTCCTGGACCTTCTCGACGCTCTCGTCGATCGTTTCCTGAGCCTCCTCCAGTGCGCGGCTCAACTCGGTGTCGTCCGGGTACTTCGCGTTGAGAACGTCCCGGACGGGCGAGAGGGTGAAGTTCTGGAACAGACCGTGGCGGTCGCTTCCGGCACCGGAGGGGGCGTCCACAGTGATCGGATCCGACTCGCGGCCCTCTCCCTTCGGGCGGCGCAGCCCGTAGCGCCAGGTCTCGAGTCGACTCACGGCCTGGGTCAGGACACCCTTCAGGTCCTCGTACTCGGGCGAGTCGATGAGCCCTTCCCGGTGCGAGCGGTCCCGAAGCCCGGGGTTACCGTCCGCCGATATGTACACGAAGCCCGCGACCTGGTTGTTGGAGAACCGCATGGTGGGGTTGTTCACGCGGCGGAGGTCGAAGCCCAGCCAGTCGAAGTCGACCTCTCCGAAGGGCTGCACCCGGAAGCCGTCCCGGTAGAGGGCGACACCGCTGTTGTCCTTGATCAACTTACGGACCTCGGTGATGTTGCGGGCCCCGAGGTCGATGTTCAGCATCTCCTTGAGGGAGGCCGAGTCGAGGTCCCAGGTACGGAGGTCGAGCTTCAGGGGACCGCACTTGGGTGCCTTCCCGTGCGACGGGAAGAGGTACTGGTTCAGGGTCTCCGACTGCCCGGACGTGAGGTTGGTCATGGTCAGGTCGGCGAGACCGTTTTCGTCGATGGTCCCTATGAGGCGGTAGTGCGGATGCGCCAGAGCTTCGCTGGCCCCGACGAAACCGGTGTGGTGGTCCAACGGCCCAGCCGGAAGCGAGAGGTAGATCGCGAACTCCGGCTGGTCGGGTACGTCCAGCTCCGTAGGAGGAGGAGGGGGAAGTAGTCGGGACAGGGACCGCTTCAGGCTCTCCACCGACTCGGCCCCCCAGTCCTGCCGAAGCCCTTCGAGCCGGACGAGGGTGCCGTGAGAGCCCGTCCAAGCGGACTGTTTCTCGCTTGCACGGAAGGCACTTGTCACCTTGTCGAAGAGGCGTCGCGCTTGGCCGTTGTCTGCGAACACCTCGGGAGCGCCCACGTTCCACTCGACCGGTACCTGGTCGAGGTAGGCGTTCTCGGCGGCGAAGTCGCTCCAGTCGAGCCGGATGTTCACCTCGGGGCCGCCGGCCTTGCGGCTCTTGATCGCGGTCACGGCGCCGAGGCGGGCTGCGGAGAAGCGCCCGATTCCCTTTGCGCCAAGAACCCGTCGCCCGAACTGCTCACTGCGCGGGGCACGGTGCCGGAACGGCGTGGCAATCTCCATCCAGGTGTCCCGGACGGTCTCGGGGGACATGCCATGCCCGTCGTCCCACACCTCGATGGATCCGTAGCCCTCCTCCAACGGCCCGTTGAACCTGATCACAACCAGGCTCGCATCGGCGTCGTAGGCGTTCTTGACCAGCTCGGTGAGCGCCACCCGCTCGTTGCTGATCAGTTCCTCACCGAGTGTGCTCATCAGGCGCGCACGGGGACGCAGGAACGTCTGTGTGTTCTCGGAGTCCACGCTCGCCCCTCTGACCGCTTCGCACCCGCACCCCCGCCCGAGGAGTACCAACTGCGATCTTAACGGCGGGGAGGGCTCTGGAAACGCTGCTCAGGAGATTTGGGCAGCACCTGTGCCGGGACGGGGCTTCACGGTGGTTACGGCACCCGACGAAGGGGGCACAGCCCTGCGGTCGAACGTGTCTTCTGGTTCGGGGGTTCGTTGAGACAGGTGACGTTCGTGGACGTATCGCAACCGGAACGGGGGAGTCCCGAGGAGTAGCCCAGGTGGTGTCCTCTAACATGGGGTGGCTCAAGAGTAGAACACTGCTTCAAGCTACCAATGGGACACGGTGAGTGAACAGCAGTGTTCACCAGGCAGGTCACCCGCGTGACAGACGAGGCTTTGCGGCGGCGTGGACCGGCCGGAAGCCTTGCCTCCGCAGCGTCGTGCGTGATCTCCTGGAGGTCATTCAGGTCATCAGGTACGGAGGAGTGGGTCGTGGCGAAGGAGAAGGGGGCAAAAAGCACGTACGGCGTGCCCCTGGAGCGGAGCGACTGCCTCAAACTGGACAAGCATAGGCACCACTGTGAGCCGGACGATTTCAGGAAATGGGTCCAGTCCGGTTACGGAAAAGATAAGCGCCTGGCTGTCGACCTCTTCTCGGGCGCCGGCGGGCTGAGCCTGGGCCTTGAACGGGCCGGATGGACCACCGCTGCGGCCGTGGACTTCGACGAGCGGGCCCGCGAGACGCATGCAGCGAACTTTCCGGGAATGAGTCTCTGCGTCGACCTCGGGGATGACAGTCAGCGAGGCGAATTCGTTCAGCGGATCCTTGACTCTGGCGCCGAGATCGACATCGTCGCGGGAGGCCCCCCCTGCCAGCCGTTCAGTCGTGCCGGACGCAGCAAGATCCGGCACTTGGTCGAGTACCACAACCGTGACCCGCACGATCTCCGTAAGGAACTCTGGCGCGCCTACGTCGATGTGGTGGAGCGGCTCCTTCCACGTGCCGTCCTCATGGAGAACGTCCCCGACATGGGGCTCGGCGACGACTTCAGCGTGATCCGCATCATCGAGGCAAAGCTGGAGAGTCTTGGGTACGTGACCCAGGTGCGTCTCGTCGATGCGTGGAACTACCGCGTGCCGCAGCACAGGAAGCGTCTGATCCTCCTCGCACGGAGAGACGGTGGCGGCTTCGCGTGGGGCAAGCCGAAGAAACAGACCACCCTTCGGGATGCCATCGGCGACCTTCCTGCACTCAATCCGGAGCCTTTGAAAGCGGTAGGTGCCCGAGTCGGCGACTACGACGAGGAGCAGGAGCCGAAGCCCTCTTCCTTCGCCAAGGAGATGCGCAGAAGGGCAGACAAGGGTGTAATTCACGACCACATGACGCGGCGGGTTCGTAACGACGACTTCAGGATCTTCACGGTCATGGATTCCAAAACCCTCTACTCCGAGCTTGAAGAGAAACTGGAAGAGGACGAGAAGGATTTCCAGAGGTACGACGCGGAGCAATTCACCGACAAGTACAAGAAGCTGGACTGGAAGGAATTGAGCCGCACCATCACCGCGCACATTGCCAAGGACGGTTACTGGTACATCCATCCTCAAGAGGCGCGGACGCTGACCGTGCGTGAAGCCGCGAGGATCCAGACCTTCCCGGACCGCTTTCGGTTCGCGGGTACGCGGAGCGACGCCTTCCGTCAGATTGGCAACGCGGTTCCCCCGCTGTTGGGCGAAGCCGCGGCCAGGGTTCTCCTGCCGCAAGATGTTCCCGCCGGGGACGAGGCCGCGGACAAGTGGCCGAAGGTACGTGAGGAACTGACCCGCTGGGCCAAGGAGCAGCGTGCGGGCAAGCAGTGGTACCAGTTCCCCGGTGGCCGGAAGATGAAGCCGCTCGGGGCTCTCGTCATGGCGGTGCTCTCAGGAAGCAAGCTGCACCCGAAGCAGCTCTCCGACGTGATGGACGGGGTCGCTGGGCACAGGGAACTGACGCAGGACGTCTATCTCGCCCTCGTGAACGCGGCGCCGACAACAGCACTCCGCAAGCGTCTGGAGGACAGGCTCAGTCCGGTCGTCGACAAGCCCGAGGTCTGGGTGAACGCGGATTCGGTTCTTGATCACAGCAAGGTGATGGGGCTCAAGCCGGCTGAGCTCGCGTTGTTCAGGCTGCTGGCCGGCGGCGACATAATGCTGGTCGGCCAGAGTGCGTTGCGGGTGGCTGCGAGGGTTCAGCAGAACGAATCGCACCTGACCAACCGACTGACCGAGGGCCGGCTCAACCTCATCAAGCTTCTCGGCGCTGGCCGTGACGCACCGGTGCGTATGGCCGCCATCAGGTTTATCGGCGAGAACCTGTGTCGTGACAAGCAGCCCGTCTGTGGAAGCTGCCCGCTGAGCGACTACTGCCCGACCCGTCCGCAGGAGGACGAGGGAGCCGAAGCCACCTTGGATGTTGCGGTAACCACAGGCTGACAGGGCCCTCCCGGGAGAACAGGGGCGCTGTGGTGCGCGGCATCGGCGACGCGCTGGGCGGCCCGCCCGGCGTCAGCCCTGACCTCACACTCCCAGATGCGCACCACGGTCCATCCGGCGTCTGTCGCCGCTTGGGTGTTCCTGGCGTCCCTCTCCATATTGGCCGTGATCTTGGCCTCCCAGCGCGAGGCGTTCGGCCCGCGGAAGTGCCGTGTGCCGTGGGAGGGGCAGCCGTGCCAGAAGCAGCCGTCGACAAAGACCGCGACGGAGTGCCTGGGCAGTACGAAGTCGGCCGTGCAGCGAGGAGCGACCTTACGGTGCAGTCGAAAGCGGAGCCCGAGGGCGTGGACTGCGCTCCTGAGGGTCTTTTCCGGTTCGGTGTCCCGTATGCGGCGGCCTCGGAGCTGTGCACTCCAAGGCGTGCTCACCCATCCTTCGTGTGTGCTCACAAGGCCATGCTTTCACCTCGGGCGGCCACGCCGTGGGCGTGCTCCGGGTGGCAGACTGCCTAGATGATCCGAGAACCCGCAGAACTCGACGTCGACGAGGCAGGCCGTGTGGAGCTCCCCCTCGGGATCCTCGCCGAAGCAGGCATCAGCCCGGGTACCAAGCTGCTCGTGTTCAGTGACGGGGACGGGCGCATCGTGCTGAGGCGTGCAGAAGACGCGATCAACGACCTGTTGGGCGAGGGAACCCTGTAGCGGCAGCCCCGGCTGTCCGGGACTGCCGCTATCACGCAGTCTCGTGGTCGAGGTCGACGGGCACGGGGTGGAATCCATGCCGCAGGGCCTCTTCGTAGACCTCCATCACCTGCCTGGCCTGGGCCCCGGTGACCCGTCGCCCCTGGGACAGACGCTGCGCGACACGGTCGGCGAGCTGCCTGTCCACGGCGCGCAGGACCCGGCCTTCGCGGGCCCAGTCCGCGAGAGCCTGCCACTCCTCGCTGGGGATGTCCTCGACGGCGGCTTCGGCCTCGTCGGACTCGGTGCTCTCGGGGGAGGCGATCTCGAAGGGCTCGGCCGTGAGCTCGGCGGCCAGCGCATCGGGGAGCGTCCACGGGATGCGGGACACCTCGTCCCAGCAGTCGGGCTTCTTCGCCCACTCCGACACGTGCCGGTCGCTGGAGATCACCGTCTCCATGATCAAGGGACAGAGTTCGTCGAGGGCGTCCTCCAGGGCGTCCGTGGTGCCCTGCTCGTTCCAGATCCTGTCGAGGTCGATCCGCTTCTCGGCGGCGAGCGAGAGCCGGGCGACCGTGTAGGTCGTGATCAGCCGTTTGTGGCTGCCGGCCGAGTGCGCACGGGCGATCCGGTCGGCAGCCTGGAAGAGGAGTGCAGTGGCTATGGCGCGTTTGCAGTACTGCACGTCCACGACGGGATCTGACTTCTCGATCCGCTCCATGAAGTGGGCGAAGTTCTTCTGGGCGCCGCGACTCACCCAGTACGGGAGCTGCTCCCAGGAGTGCACGAAGGTGGCCAGGTCGGACTTGCTGAATCTCTGCCGGCTCGGCGTGATCAGCTTGAACTTGCGCTGGGCGGCGCGGGTCTCGTGCTCGGCGGACTTGTCGGTGTACTGACCCCGCGCCCGCTCGTAGAACCATCGCGTCTCCTGACCAGTGCCGTCGGTCGCAGGAGCCCACAGGCTGCGGGAGACACGCTCGAAGGCGACGTGGAACTCGTGGTTCGAGCTGAAGTCGACCAACGTCACCTTGTTCTGGGTGTTGGAGTACTGGGAGATCCTCGGAACGATCTCGGACAGGTAAGCGGGATCGACGATCGTGAGTTTCATCTGCACGTGGACCCCGTCCAGGTCCCGCTTGTCATGAGTCAGGACGTGGTGCAGCGAGGCGGTGGTCTGGCCGCCGTTGACGATCTGGAGGCCGGTCATGCTCCTGATGGCGACGGGACTGCCGTCCTCGTCGGTCTCGAAGTCCACGTCCGAGGCGGTGGCGGTCACGCCGTTGTTGTAGGCGAGGAAGCGGCTCGGATCCTTCAACAGGGTTTCGCGGATGCCCTTGTTCACGCCACCGCGGGTCTGGAGGAAGGACCGGACGTTGAGTTCGAGCAGCCGGGTCCGGTGCTCCTTGTACAGCTCGGCAAGCTGTCGGCCGGGGATGACGGCCAGGACGACCGAGTAGTTCGGCTCGTCGCTGTGCGCCGCCAGGCAGGGAAGAGGACGCTCGAAGGTCACCTTGATGGGCTCGCCGATGCTCCCCGAGGTCTCGTGCCTGTGGAGCCGCGCAAGGTCCCAGAGCTCGTACGTGACAGGGATCCCCCCGAACTCCCCGGGTGCCGGGGCACTCGTCGTGCTGACCCGGTTGCTGAGGAGAAAGAGGCGGATCTTCGGAACGTTCGACAGCGCCTTCTCCACACCGACGCACATGTCGTGCACGTCGGTGTTGTCCTCCTGGTTGGGGCGGATGGCCCCGTGCTTGCCCAGGAACGCGAACAGCCTGCGGAAGAGCCTGTCGGACTCGGCCTTGGTCAACTTGCTGCTCAGCGGGGTCAGGTTGAAGTCGGTGGTGTAGAGATCGAGGCTGGACCCGTCCTCGGGCAGGCCGTAGCCGTAGATCTCCAGCCCCCGGGAGGAGTGGTAGGCGAGCGCAGCGTCGGTGACCACCCCGGCCTCCTCGAGGATCTCAAGTACGTGCTGGGTGAACGTGTTAGGGATAGAGCCGCCCTCGGCGTCCGCCAGCGCCTGGATGTCTGTCACCAGCGCGCGTGAGTAGTCGTGGAGGTCGTGCTCAGCCATGGGTTCCTCGGATCAGGTCTGCGAGTGTCTCGGCGGTCACGCTGTGGGCGGTCAGTGCCGACACGTCGATGGTGTAGGTGCAGTTGCCCACCCCAGGCGGCAGTTCGGCCTCGACGATGCGGGGGAAACCCTCCCCGACTGTCCAGAACTCGATGCGACGCAGGGTGTATCGATCGTGGTCGTAGAGGTCCCGCTGATTCGGCAGATAGCCGGCTTGGACCAGCAGACTCTCGAAGCGCTGGGCGGCGGACGGTGAGGTCAGACGGGCCCGTATCTCGTCCACCAAGGCGTTCAGACTCCTGCCGAGCCCACGTTGCCGGTCGTCGAGGACCACATGAGCCAGTGCGAGGGGCGTCGCATCGGCCGTGTCCAGCTGCCGCTCACTCGCGATCTGAACCGTCCGGGGAGAGCGCGCTGTGGTCGCCTTCACCTCGACCGCAGCGCCGGGCAGCTGGAAGTCCTGGTTCGTCTGCCGAGGGCCGGTCCAGGAGCTGACGGCCATGTGCTGGTCCAAAGTCGGAAGCACGTACTCAAGGAGGAAGTGGAGTTCACCGAAGAGACCGCACCGAGCCTGTCGGGACAGGCCGTCGCGCGACACGGAGCGCAGCAGCTGCTGCCACCGGACGTAGCGGCGAACCGCGGCCTCCGCCGCCGTCTCGGTTGTCGGTGCCTCCCGCACCACCTCTGCGATGTCGGTGACGAGCGGGGTGAAGACCTCGGTGAGTTCGTCGTCGGTGAGCATCACCTGGAGCTCGTAGTGGTTGCCGGACACCGACGACAGGTTCAGCTGCAGGCCGCGAGTGGCCGGCAGTTCGTGGATCTCCTGACGTACGGTGTCGGCGGTCCTGGCGTCGGTGCCGAGCAGCAGCATCCGCCGGAGGGCAGGGTGCGTCACCGACACCTGGATGTCGTGCGGGGAGTCGGGGTAGAGCCGCCGGGTGGACCTGCCCGGGGTCTGCTGATGGGCCTCCAGCTCCTGCCACACACTCTCGTCGATCACTCTTCGTCCTCGAAGTCGTCGAACTCCATGTCCTGCTTGAACCAGATGTCGTTCACTACGTACTCGGTCTTCAACTGGTGGCGGGAGAACGGGAAGCTGATGGCGAACCCGACCAGCGGAGCGACCGGCTCGGGGTTCCCCGACGACTTGGCCACCTCGGCAGGGCTGAGGGGATACAGCAGAAGCAACGGCTGGTCAGAGCGACGCTGGTGGCGCAGAGGCCGGCCTCGTGGGGTGTCGGGCTCCAACGGTTCGCCCTTCCTGTTGAGCTTCCCCTTCGCGGCCTCCTTCGTCGCCTTCAGAGCACGGTCCTTCTGCTCGTCGGTCAGGTCGCAGAGCTCGTCGGCGGGGCTGAGTACGCGCTTGATCGTGTAGCGGCCGGGAACAGCCTCCGAGGACTTGGAGTGGCTGCGCGTGATGAGGCCGACGGAATGGCCCGCGATCTCGGCCGGCGTCCCCTCGGGCAGCCGACTGGCCAGGCGGACTGTCCAGTTGCCCAGCTCACCCTGCTTGGCACACTGACGTACGTACTCCGCAATGAAGGCTGGCCGAACCCGCTGGGCCTGCCGGTCGGTGAGGTAGGAGTCGAGGAAACCCTCGGTCACGTCCGAGGCTGCGACGCCACTCCACGTGATGCTCCCGCTCCGATCGTCCGGCTTCCCGGCAGAGAGCGCGTCAAGGCGTGCGACGAACGATTCGAGAAGCTCGTGGTTGTGGCGGACGACCTTCTCGGAGAGGTCGAAGATGGTCGTCTCGGGAAGCTCACCGGAGTAGCTGAGGCGGACACGCGTGCCCTGCCTCATCTTGTTGGAGGCCGTGATGCCAAGGCCGAGCGACGAGGTCCTGACCTTGAGACCGTATTCGCGGGGGGTCAGTCCCACCGCGGACATCTCCTCGACGTCGCGACGGAGTTCGTCGGTGGCCGCGGTGATCTCCGCGTACTGGCGCTGCAGCGTACGTGTCGTGTACAGCCGGCACAGGTCCTCGTAGTGGGGACGGTAGCCGAACCAGCGGCCCATCTGCAGCAGGGTGTCGTACGTCTTGGAGGCACGCAGGTAGTAGCTGACCGACAGCCCTTCGAGGGTCAGACCGCGGGAGAGTTTCTCGCCGCCCACTGCGATGACCGACAGGCCGGTCTCCCGGCGCTCGTAGTACTGGAGGGCATCCTTCGCGGCACCGTTGACAGCCATGACGGTGATCTTCGCAAGGGCTGCGTGGAGATGGGGTTCGACGTCCTCCCAGTCGAGCCTGGCCCCGGTCATGTCCTCGGTGCAGGGGACGAAGTCCTCGTCCCAGAGCTCCCGCAGCTCTTCCTCGAGCTCTTCGCGGGCACTGCTGAACCTGTCCTGGAGAACGTCGAAGAGCAGGCGCACATGGGCGTCGATCTGCTCGCGGACCTGCTGCTGTACGGCTGTGAAGCGGGTCACGTGCACCAGCATGGAGTTGTGCACGGCGACCTGACCCCGCGCTCGACGTACCGCGCAGGTCAGGACGAAGGAACGGATGGCTCGCTGCAGCGACTCGGGCAGGAAGTCGGGAACCTGGTGGTAGGACTTGTGCTTGTCCGGCACCCACAGGTCGGTGTCCTTGATGTGCCTTATGAGAGGCAGCGGCTCGATGTCCTCCTCGTCGCCGTCGGTCTGCAGACCGAAGAGACGCTCCGGACCAAGGTAGTTCGACGGCGCCCGCAGGGTGCGGATGAAACTCTCCGGGAAGAGGTCGGGGCCCAGCTCGTCGTGGTCCGTGTCGGGGCTGATGTAGATGTTCGCGAAGGGGGTCGCGGTGTAGCCGACGTAGGACGCCTTCGTGAAGCTGTTGACCAGACGCCTGATGGCCTTGTTGATCGCCGACGGGTTGGTGTCGGGGTCCTTGGAGGTGTTCACCCCGGCGTTGTCGGCTTCGTCGTCGATCACGAACAAGGGGAGGTCGGGAACGACCATCCGGCCGGTCTCCGGGTCCTCCACGCCGTGGTTGTCGATCACCCAGTCCCGCAGGTTGTCGATGATCCGCCGGTTCTTCTTGACCACGAGGACCACCGGAACACTGCCCACGGGCACGTTCGCGGAGACCGCCGTCTTGCGGGCGAAGTCCCCCTTCTCGTGACTGGTAGTGAGCGACGCGGCCTTCAGGCGCTTGCCGTGCGACATAGCGCCAACACCGATATGACGGTGCGCGTCGTCGTCAGAGCGGAACTGGAACTGGGTGTCGAACCCGAGAAGCCCTTCGTCGATACGGAGCTGGGTCTGGCTGCGCAGGTCGTTGTGGATCCCGGCGAACACCACGATGAGCCGGTAGCCGGCGTCGGCTGCCTTCGCGGCAAGTCCGATGAACTGCCCCGTCTTGCCGGACTGGACCTGTCCGATCACTAGCCCGGTCCGGCGCCAGATGCCTTCCCGCTGAGGGTCTTCCAGCTCACCGAGGACGTCGTCGGTGCTCTGGTCGAGTCGGCGCACGACCTGCGTCGGGAGCTTGGAGACGGTCAGGAGGTAGCGCCGGTATCGGTCCCAGAAGTCCCACTTCCGGTCGGCCTTCGCGTCGGCAAGCCAGGCCACATGCCCCTCGTCGTCCTTCATCGCGGAGGAATCGGCCTGGAACACGGTGGCCCGGGCCTCGAGCACCTTCCGCACCTGGTCCCGCTCCACGGTGATCCCCTGGGCAGCGAGGATGCTGACCGCTGTGTTCACGGCGAAGTCCACCTCGGCCGGCGTTGCCTGGCGGTCACCCGGCAAGAGCAGGACCGCGGTCTGCTCGGCCTTCTCGAGACTGTCTTCGGGGGTGGTGCTCACAGCGACCTCCTGCGGCCGGGTCGGTTGGGAGTGGGGACTGCCAGGTGGGTCAGGAGTTCCAGAAGCCTTGTTGCTCGTCGAAGGGGGGCATGGAGCTGAGTACTCCCCGGGCGTCCTCAGGGGAGCGGCCCTGCCCAAGGAGCGCTTCGTACACCTGGCGAGCGATGTCGACGGTCTCCGGAGCGGCCGGCCCCGGACCGCCGAAGGGTTCGGGGTCGTCGACCGTGTCTGTCTCGTGGAGCATGCGGAGCGCCGTGACCGGGACCGTCTCCTCAAGGAGGCGGATCACCGAGCGGACGACGTCCGGATTGCCGCCCTGGTCGTCCATCGCTGCTTTCACCAAGGGATGTTTTCTGTTGATGCGCAGAACGATCCGGCCGTCGTGGCGCTTCACGTTCCAGGCGAACTTGAGGGGGTCACCGTGCGCCCGCGACACGACTTGACCACGCTGTCGTGCGGAGCGGGAGGCCGCCTCGCGCGTGTACCTGGCGATCCTCTCCAGGTGACGCCGCAAGGAGACGGGTGGAACGACGCTCGCCTTGCGCACGTCCACGCCCCAGTCGGTGTCGGCCTCCGCAGGGATGTCCACAGCGATCCGCGCGAGGTTGTACTTCTCCTCGCGCCGCAGCCCGCGGATCCCCAGCCAGTCACCGGCCAGGATCAGGCGGTCACGGCGGTAGACATAGAACCCCTGCTGCCCCAGCCATCCCTTCTGCCCGGCGGCCGACTCGTATTCGGCTTCCGAGAGCCGCTGTGCCGTCGGGAGGACGAAGGGCTCCACGCGCACCGACTCCGATCCCAGCGGTAGAGGCTCCCAGGGGATCCGCTGGACCGACGGGTGCTTGGACAGAAACGGGTCCCACGGGGAGAGGTCGGAGCCACGCACCCGGAGCCGACACCGGGCCGGACGCTGCAGGAAACGGGCGAAGACCATCGCGAGGTGGGCTTCGGTACGCTCCGCCTCCGCATAGAACTGGGCCTGCGTCTTTTCGTCGTCATTGGTCACGGCGGTGTTGTGGTAGCCGGAGAGCTGCTCCCACAGGACGACGGTCCCGTGCTGCATGCTTCCCGCGATCCGACGCAGCAGGGTGGTGGTCGTATCGCCGGGGTCACGGAGGAGCCGCCACTCCTTGTAGTGCTCCACGACGCCGAGGTCCCACGTCCGGACGTGCCAACTTCCGTCCCTGACCGTGGCGACGGTGAGCTTGCGACACTGGGAGAACGAGGCGGACTTCAGCCCCACACCGAAACGGCCGAGATCCGTGGCACTCCGCTCGGCGGACGGACCGCGGGCCGCCACCGTCATGGCGGTCACAAGATCAGGCTCCGTCATCCCCCTGCCGTCGTCCGTCACAGCGATCCAGGAGCTCTGTCCGTCCCACGTGAAGTCGACGTCGATGTTCTTGGCCTCTGCCGAGACACTGTTGTCCACGAGGTCTGCGACAGCGGCGGGAAGCGAGTAGCCGAGCGAACTGAGCGACGCCACCATGCCGGCAGGGTCGGGAGCGGCAACGTCGAAGTCCATCTTCACGCTCCGTACCCGGTCAGTCCTGTGCGGTCAGTTCGTCTGTGTGCTCCGCGGAGCGGCATGTGGCAGGACTTCTCGAGACCCGTGCGGTGAGTGCGCTGCAACTCGTCCCACGCCAGCCGAAATCCCCCCGTTCGGAGCATCCTACCGAACGGGTCTCGTCTGACGTAGGTGATCTCTGTGGAGGGCTGTCCGCCAGCTCCGCAAGGCACGACACGTACGCCTTCTTGGTTACCTGGGCGGAGGACACGAAGATCCCACGCCTAGATCCGGCCGACCGTTCCGTGCGGGACCAAAGCGCGTACGAGTTGCTGGCCGGCAGCAGTGAATGCCTCCCTGGGGTCGGTATTCCCGCCGACTTCCAGCACTGCAGCTGCGTCACTGCGGCGCTGGTCGACCGAGCGGACGAGGACGAGCAGGACCGGCAGGCACTCGCGAGCGCGCCCGCGCCCTGCGCCGTCGTTGTACGTGGTCGAGCTGAGCGACGGAGTCGTCCGCTACGTCCGGGGAAATCGACTGCCTGGGGACAGGTGAGTCCTCGGAGGTGCGGATCCGGCCCCAGGAGGATCTCGCGAGGGCCACCAGCCTCGTCGAGCGATGCGTCGAAGGCTGCTGAACAGCGCTCGGGGATGAGGTACCAGGATCCCTGCGCCGCGACGACCTCACTCCAGAAGATGAACTGATCCGCTGTTACGGCAACTTGACATAGTGCCAGGAGGCCTACGCCTGAAACAAACACCCTTCGGCCCGTGAGAGACTTAGACACCCCTCACTGCACTGATTGGCCGTCCGTGAACGACTTAACACGGTCGGCTCTTAGTAGTCTAGGGAGACAGTGTCCGGTGGAAGCCTTCGGCCAGTTGAGCGAGCAGGAACGCTCCCAGGCAATCCAGGTACTGCGTCGGCGACTCGCCCCGCGGGATCTGCGGGCGGTGATCGAGGATCTCGAGAGCGGAGGGAAATCCCGCTCCAAGAAGTCGGTGGAGTCGATCATCGCGGCGGTCGAGAACGAATCCGGAAGGGTGCGGGCAAAGCTTCCCGAGGGGGAGCTTGCCGAGTTCCTGGTCGACAGGTCGGGCTTCGGTCTTCTTGAGTCCAGGACGCTACGGGAGCGGCTTGCGCTTTCCGCATCGGAGGACGAGCTGGAGACGCTGCACGACTACCGAGGTGGCGAACGCAGCCGTGGTGGGAGCAGAGCCAAAGCCAAGAAGATCGCAGAGCGAACGTGGAGGCCCGGTAAGAGCTGGCCGCGCCACTTCGCACGAGTCCTCGATATCCCGCCTGCCTTTGTCGGCCTGCCGGGGAGTACACGGGAGCCGGACACACTGGAAGTTGCCCCCTTCGTGCCTCTCCGAGATCTGGAGGACTTCCAACAGGACCTCAAGGAGCAGGTGATCGAGGTGCTCTCTGGGGCACCGGGCACCAACCGTGGTGTTCTGACCCTGCCCACAGGAGCCGGCAAGACCAGGACCGCGGTGGAGAGCCTCATCGAGTGGCGCATCTCCCAGCCACGTCGTCAGGCTGTTCTCTGGATCGCCCAGAGTGAGGAGCTGTGCGAGCAGGCGGTCCAAGCGTTCCGTGAGGTGTGGACCGACCTGGGGCACCGCAATGACCAGGTACGGCACACGATGGAGATTGCCCGACTGTGGGGAAGCGCCTCGGTCCCGAGCGACCCCGACATCGTGGTGGCCAGCATCCAGAAGCTTGACGCGGTCCTTCGAGGCAGCAATGACGACACGCAACAGGAACTCGAG
Organism: Streptomyces sp. NPDC000410; assembly: GCF_040300305.1. NCBI lineage: Bacteria > Bacillati > Actinomycetota > Actinomycetes > Kitasatosporales > Streptomycetaceae > Streptomyces > Streptomyces sp. NPDC000410. The sequence goes on along the minus strand of NZ_JBEPDM010000021.1, from coordinate 34,395 downwards.
CTGCTGTGCGAGAACCTCGGTGCGGTGGTTGTGGACGAGGCACACCGAATGCTGGCCCCCAGCTACAGCAGGGTCCTGCGCTTCCTGGGGATCGAGCTCGGGCAGAAAGCCCCGGTTCCCGTCGTCGGGCTGACAGCCACTCCTTTTCGGAGGGTCGACGCGGAGACTCGCCAGCTCGCGGCGAGGTTCCACAGCAAGCTTCTCCGCTCCCGCTCCTTGGGGGACGACATCGTGTCCGAGCTCCGCCGGAGAGACGTCCTGTCACGGCCTGAGCACAAGGTGCTCTCCTATGCCGGTTCCGGGTTCCGGATGGACGACGTCGAAAGCTACCGTGCGCACTTCGACCAGTTCGAGGACTTCCACCCTGGCTTCCTCCGTGAGATCGGTGAATCGGACGCGAGGAACCGTGCTCTGCTCAAGCAGCTGCTCGAACTGCCACCGGACTGGCCGACGCTGTTCTTCGGCTGCACCGTGGAACACTCCATAGCGATGTCTGTCCTGCTGCGACGCGCCGGCCGGGCTGCGGAGGTCGTCACCTCCAATACGCGCAGTGCGACGCGGCGCGCACTCATCGAACAGTTCCGCGATGAACGCCTGTCCGTTCTCTGTAACTACGGTGTCCTCACGACTGGTTTCGACGCTCCGGCAGTACGAGCCTTGGTGGTCGGTCGTCCCACCACCAGCCCGGTCCTGTACGAGCAGATGATCGGTCGCGGCATGCGGGGACCACGATTCGGTGGGACAGAGAGCTGCCTGGTTGTGGACGTCGAGGACAACATCCGATTCAGCGGACAACTCGCGTACGAGCGGTACTCCGACTACTGGTCGAGCAACCAGAGCCGCACGTAGTCCGAAGCCACACCGCTTCTGCGTCGGCTGTCCGCCAACCCACGCAGAAGCGGTCAGTGATCGACCAACCTGCTCAGCAGGTCACGGTAGGTTCTCAGCGAGAAGAAGGCGGTCCAACCCCTGGTTGCGGTGCTCACACGAGGTCTCTGACGCCAGGAGACACGAGTAGCAGGCGACTCCCTCCGCCCCCACCGACGGCGCCTCCTGGCACAACGGGTCGTTCGAACAGCTCTCGACGTCCCGTAGCGCGTGCGAAAGAACATGCTCGAACCGGTTGACGAGGGCGACCAGCCCCCCAAGGGTGCCGTCTCCTCCGGGTTGGACCGTGTAGAGGAGGAGTCCACTGCCCGTGACCCTGCCGTCCTGCACGCTGAGATAGACGCGCTCACGGATCGCTGCGGACGAGTACCCGGAGTCCACTGAGAGCGACCTGAGGAGACGGTGGGAGAGGGTATGCCACCAGACGTGTGCGGGGTGGAGTGACGGGTCACCGTCCGGATCACTCTTGCACCGATCGTTCCACTGGTTGGCCCGGCTGCCTGCAAGGGTGAGCGAGTCGCCAGCAAGATCGATGAAGACACCCTCGCCGAAGAGCTCGATGCCCGGGTACCAGGTGGTGCCGTTCCAGTCGAAAGCGGTGGACATCTTCTGGGCCTTCTGCGGGTCCAGCCGCTGGTAACCGGTCTGGACCATGACCATGCGGAGACGGCTGACAGGTGCGACGCGCAGCCTGTGCCGGCGGACGGGTCCCTGCACAATACGCACATCATCCTGGCGGACCTCGAACAGCGGAGGAGAGCCGGGATGCGGGTGGGGAACGGCCGGAACGCCAGAGGTCGCCGCCTGGCGAAGGCGGTCGAGTTCGTCGTCACGTAGTGACGACGAACCTGTGTTGCCAGCCCCCAGTAGTTCGTCGAACGCCTTGCTGATCTCGGACCAGTTCGTCTGTTTCAGGTACTCGATCGCACCTCGGGCAAGCCCGACCTGCTCGGCCTCTTCCATAAGAGCGACCTGGTCCAGGAGACCGCGGCGATGGAGTGCACCGACTGCTCCCATAAGGGATGGGTCGTTCAGGATGTCGTGAAGCCGGGTCGGCATATCCATGATCGTCAGCGCGCTCTGGAGCAGGCTGAGCCGTAGGTTGGCAGCTCCTCGCTGGACGATGCGCGCCTTCTGAACGCACCGCGCCGTTGTTGACGGCGCCGGACGCCCCCCGTGCTCCACGATGCGGCCGCTACAGCGCCAGGACTTCGCGTACGCCTGGCCGAAGTTCGCGGTCGCGTGGCAACGGGGGCACTCAATGCGGACGAGTCGGAGGGCGCGGCCACCTCCGTGCCACAGGTAGTGCTTGGTGCCACAGCCTCCCCCCTCGTGTACGAGTCCGTGCCAATGGACCTCGTCCAAGTGACCGTTCTCGCATGCCTGCACGAAGCGGATCGCCTCACGCCCCGCCTTCTCCCGACGCTGCGGAGCCGACACCGATGGGCACTCCGGGCATCCGTTTCCCGTCTCGTACAGAACCTGGTGCGGTCGGTGCTGTGTGCACAGGGACCAGAACGGAAACGCGTGTGTGGGGTAGATCGTTCTGTCCGAGGGAAGTCCCAGTTCGGCGTTGGTTGGCACACGAGCGATGCGTGCACCGTCCAGCCCGAGTCGTGAGAGCCGTTTGTCGACGATCTCGAAGTCATGGGGGTTACGGCCGATCTCGTTGAAGAGCGTGTCCACCGACTTGAGTACGACCGGCCCGGATCCTGTCTCGAGAATGCTTCCAGGGCCGAGGGTGATGACGAACTGGGAGGGGCGGACCTCCTGGTAGGGACGGCTCACGGTTCATCCCCTTCCCTTGATCGTGGTGGTGGCCTCCACCTCTCGTAGGGAGTTTGGCGCGTTTTCATAAGCCTCATCCATGTTCGCGACAAGATGCGCGAGGTCGCCTAGGACGACCGGGCGAGAGGCCGGACGTGTGACCGTCGACTCGTGGTATAGCAAGGCATCACCGACACGGTCAGCGACCTCCCGCCAATGCTCCAACTCCGAGCGAGCATGGTTCTCCGTCTCCGATGACGGTGGACGACGGAGTGCCGGCTGCTGGGCGGCACGTTCCTCGAGGATGCCGGGGAGCAGGTCCACCTCGGGGTCCGTGTGGGCGTCGCTCATCTCGTGGGCACGGCAGAACCAGCCCCCGTTACTGAGCCGCTGTTGGATCCGCCACCGCTCGTCAACCTCCACGGAACCCGTCGTGGTCGGAATCCTCGCCGCCTGGCGGAGGACACTGACCATCACCGGGCCAAGGGCCCTGTCCCTTGCCCGGGGCGCGAAGGGGTTGACGGTAACGGGCTCGACGTGGCGGTAGAGCGTGGTGTGGTAGCCGGTGAAGTACTCGTAGTGACTGAGGTCCCGCGGGCGCGAGGCCCGGTAGAAGGTGACGACCAGCCCGCCGACACCTCGGCCCACACGACCGGTGGCCTGGATGTAGGAGGACGTGGTCTTCGGCTGCCCGTGTACGACCATGAGTCCGAGTCTGTCCACGTCGACACCCGTGCCGAACATGGAGGTGGCGACGACCGCGTTCGCTGGCTCCCGGCCGGGCCCCAGCCGGACTCCCAGCTCCTCGAGCATGCCCGGGAGCCTCAGGGAGCTGGTGCGACTGGACAGCTCCATCGGTTCCTGCTCGTCCAGAGTGCGAGGTGCCGCAGCGACGCTCCCGAGACGCTGGGGGATGTCCTGCCGGGCCAGGGCAACAGCTCCGGCGAGTTCGCGGATAGCGTTGAAGTAGCCCACGAGCGTCCAGAACGGGTCCAACTCCGCTGGTGCGACGCCGGCCTCGACTCGGTCGCGGGGCGTCTGGAGCAGACGCGACCACATCCGGACGATGGGTGTCTGTGCCCCTCGTCCGGGGGCGATCACTCCGACGTACAGACGCCCCGCCTCCTGCGCGTCGAGCGGGTGCGAGGAACCGGTCGAGGAGAAGAACGTCTCCTCGGCACGGAGACCCTGAGGAGGGAAGACCTGCAGGCTCCGGTCGAACAGCGAACGGACCTGCTCCTCCGCCCTCCGAACGGTCGCGGTGGAGGCGACGTACTTCGGCCTGACAGTGTTCTTGCCGTCGTGCACCGTGGAGAGGAGGTCGATGCCAGCCTCGTAGAGACCGACCATGCTGCCCAGAGGGCCTTCGATGAGATGCAGTTCGTCCTGCAACACGAGGTCGGGTGGGCGGAATCCACGGACGGAAACGTTGTTACCAGACGTCACTTCCTCACGGGCGCTTCCTGGGAGTGTCGCTGGCCCTGCCGGAGGCGCCCAGCCCCGGTAGTAGCCCAGGTGTTCGTTGAGCCTGTCGACGTTGCCGAACAACGCGCCAGCTCTCGGTTCGAACGCCAGGCGGGCGAACTTGTCCACCGTCGCCACGACCATCGACGGGCACCTGGCATAGACCTGGTCGTCCACTGTCCACGCCGGGACAGGGCAGTGCGTCGAAGAACCGTCACCCCGGTCGAAGGCTGGCAGCACAGGCCAGGGACCGACCTCGGTTGTCTCGGACCAGGCCAGGTCGGAGTTGAGTGGACACTCCGGGTTCGGACAGAAGATCTCGAACTCGACAGGCTTCTCACTTCGTCGCGCGCCCCACTCGACAGTCCGTACGAAGTACCCCGGTCTGCTCGCGCGTGCGAAGACACGCCAGGATCCGGAACCGAGCAGACGACGCGCATGCCCCTCGAACCATTTGTCGACGCTCTGGTCAGACGCATCCGCAGTGACGCGGAACCGAACGGACACGGTCGCGAACGACGGGTCCGGATGACGGGTGACCGTGACCTCGGTCACGTCGAACGGCTCTTCCGACAGCTGGGGCGCCACGTCCGGGCCCAGAGCCGGATCCGGGTCGCCCACCACGAAGTGCAGCACCCCCGTGTCGCCCTCGCGCAGGCCCTCCGGGGGAATCGCCAGTGTCGACCTACAGGCCGGGCAGTTCAGGATCTGTGCCGGGTCCCCCTCGCCGTCCTCCCCCTCCAGAATCGAGATGGCTCCGTGGGCCGTGATGATCCTGTTGTTCGCGTCACGGTATTTGATGTCCTGCAGGTTGTTGGGGGTCACGTTGCCGCCCACCCACAGTCCGACCGAAAACCTGGCGGAGCCCAACGGCATGTCACCGAGGCCTTCCCACCCGGGCGGCCGCCAGCCACGCTGTCCGGGCGAGCCGCTGACCCTGAGAAGCTCACACGCCGTCACCATCGCGAGCGCCCTCCTGTACTGCTGAATCGTGAGGAGCCGAAGCGTGTACCGGGAAAGGACGGTCACCCCGGCTCCTCCCCCGGGCTCATGCCCGCGCTGGGCACGAAGCCGCCGAAGCGCGAGGGTGAAGGCCGCAAGTCCGAGGTAAGCCTCGGTCTTGCCTCCACCGGTCGGGAACCAAAGCAGGTCACACACGTCCCGGTCCTCGTGTGCGTCGTCGACGATTCCCCGCAGGTTGACCAGCTGGAACGCGAGCTGGAACGGCCACCAGCGGTTGACCCTCCCCTTGGTCCACTGCGACTGGACGGCGATCGCCCGGTTGGCGAAGCAGAACGCGAGGAGGGCGTCGCGGTCCCCTGCCAACAGCTCGATCCCGTCGCGGATCCGATCCAGCGCACGTCGGCACCCGGAGAGGTGTCGTTGGGCCGGTGTACCTGGCGCAGGGCCTTCAACCCCGCAGGCCTGGCCCTCGATCCAACGTTCGTAGGCGTCCGCGAGCGGCTCCAACCTCAGGCGGAGTACGGCACCATCCGTGATCTGGGCCAGTTCCATCGGATCCAGCTCAGGTGGATCCCCCGCGTCGGCCGGCCAGCCCTTGTCCGGAGCGTTGACGGGAACCACAGGAACGAACTCGGACCGGACGTCGGCCGGCTCGAACTCGGCCACTGTCCCGTCGTCGAACAGGTGACGCCCATCGGACCACCTGAACGGGGGCCTGGTTCCTTCCAACCCTCCCGGATGCGGGCGCTCGGGATCGACCTGACGCCAGACGGCCGAGCAGAGGTGCCCTCGGGCGAGCACGGGACGGTCCTCGTAGAGAAGCGCCAGGCTCTCGTCCTCCTCGTCCTGTGCCAGGTGCTGGTGTTCCAGTGGAACCAACTCGGCTCCGCTCTGACAGCGCAGACGTACCTGGGGCTGGAACACGTGGTCCGACGGGAAAGGGTGGTCTGATTCCACAGAGCTCAGGTTGACCACGAACACCGAGATCTTCCAGATGCCGCGGGAGTCCCTTCGGCTACGGACCCTCACCACGACCCCCGGATCCGCGGGGTCACTCAGCGGGTTGTCGATGGAACAGTCCACGTCGCGCCAGACAGCCCCGTGAGGCTCTCGGTTCCATTCCCCGTTGGCCTCCTGGCGGTACCTGGCCCACGTGCAGCAGATGTCAAGGAGTGGCCTGTCAGGGGCACTGACCGCCAGGGACACACCCATCGACGACGGCCTGGCGCGAGGGTCGAGTACCAGCGCCGGAAGGCCGGCGTCGGCTGGCTGATGTCCTGACACGGACTCGCCTGGATCGAGGTCGTCATCACTGCCCGACAGCTCGTCGCCGACGAGCTCCTGGTCCGAGTCGACCTCGACCGAAGGGGATGAGAACGGAGCCAGGACACCGACGATGTACTCGTCAAGCGGGTCCTCGTCGCCCCCCAGCCTCTCCATCGGCCCTCCCCGGGGACCGAGGATCTCAGCTACGAGATCCTCGACGAGGTGGTCTCGTTCACTCATCGGGGTGCTCCTTCTCGCTTTGTTCCTCGTGGGAGGACCCGAAAACGAACGCGGCGCCGCCGAGTTCGTCCGGCTGCTCGGTCTGGTCCGCAGGACGCAGCGTGCGTCCAAGGAGAGAAGCCGACACGGCCTGCCACTGCGCCTGCCGGTTGGTGAACGTCTCGTTCGCGGAGATGCTCGGGTCGTTCGAGCTGACCAGCATCCGAAGATCGCGCCCTGCCAAGACATCGCCCCCCTGACGATCAACTGGAGCCAATGTATGTCCCCTTGGGTGCTGAGGGCAGGCCAGATCCAGGTGGCGGGGCGAATGTTTACAACTCCACTTGATTCAAGCCCGTTCCCCCGTCTACTCCGACGAGGCTCCGAAGGCCGACAGGCTCCCTCACAGAGGCAGCCCGACAGCGCGGAATAACCGTGCCCTCCGGTCGATTGTCCGACTGTTGGCATCGGGGAGGACGGGGAGGCAAGTGAGCGACCTGAAGCTGTTCCGGCCGGATGCCGATGGCTGGGACGTCGAGCTGCGCGGTTCGACGGTGGCGCTGGAGGTCGAGCTTCAGCGCCGGATCGAGGCCGGCATGGAGGCCATGCTCGGTATCCGCTTCCTCGCGTCCGAGTATCCGACCGGGCCTTGGCATCGTGGCCGGATCGACTCGCTCGGCCTGGACGAGAACGGCACGCCTGCGCTGATCGAGTACAAGAAGGGCGCCGATACCGGTGTCCTGTCGCAGGCTGTCTCCTACCTGTCGTGGTTGGACTCTGCCCGTCACGAGTTCGAGGCGCTGGTCAGGGAGAAGCTGGGGTCCGAGGCCGCCGAGTCGATCGACTGGCGGAACCCGCGGGTGGTCTGCATCGCGGCCAGCTTCTCGCACCACGACCGGGTCGCGGTGACGCGTCTGCACGAGCGGGTCGACTTGGTGCGCTACCGAGTCTTCGACGGCGGGCTGCTGAGCCTGCTGCTGGTCGAGTCCGCGTCTGGGTCTCCCAGCCCCGCTCCGGCTCGGCGGCAGGGTCGGCAGAGGGATGTGGCGGCCGGTGCGGGCGTCGGTTCGGTCCAGGCGACCCCGGGTGCGGCTCCGGCGTGCTTGCAGGACCTGTACGCAGAGCTGGACGAGGCCCTCACTGCCTGGGGCGAGGTCGAGGTGGCCCAGCTTCGGCACTACATCGCCTACCGCCGGATGGTGAACATCGCCTCCGTCGTCTTCCGTCCGAAGCACGAGGCGATCCTGGTCTACCTCAGGGTGGACCCGGACACGGTCGAGTTGGAGGAGGGCCTCTCGCGCGACATGCGCGGTATCGGCCACCTCGGGACCGGCGACCTAGAGGTGCGTATCGCCTCGGCAGCCGACCTGGAAAAGGCTGGACCGCTGATCCGGCAGGCGTTCGAGGCGGCCTGACGCAAGAGGAAGGGCGGCTGGCGCGTCGGTTTCTCGGTGCACCAGCCACCCTCATCCGTCTGCGGTCCGTCGTCCCCGGTCCGGTTGCTCTCACGCTCACGCCTCCGGTCCAGCCAGGTCGAAGTCGTCCCGAGTCAGCTCCGCTCGGAGTCGCTCATTGGCGATGTCGGCGTAGTGGTCGGAGAGTTCGACGCCGATGAACTTGCGGCCCTCGCGCAGAGCGGCGACGCCGGTCGTGCCGGAGCCGGTGAAAGGGTCGAGGACGGTTCCGCCCGGCGGGCAGATCTGCACCAGTTCCTGCATCACCTCCACGGGCTTCTGCGTGATGTGCACGCGGCCCTTCCGGGGCTGGCTCGCGGTGTAGAGACCGGGCAGGTAGACGGGGTTCCGGTCGGGATCGACCGGGCCCTTGGTGCCCCAGACGATGTATTCGCAGGACTGCTTGAGCCGGCCCTTCTGCGGTCGGGAGACCGGCTTGTGCCACGAGGCGATGCCGCGCCAGGTCCAGCCGGCGGCCTGGAGCGCGTCGGTGGTGGTGGGCAGTTGCCTCCAGTCGGTGAAGACGAGCGCGGCGCCCGACTCGGCGGTGGCCCGGTAGGACTCGGTGAGCAGGAGGGTGAGCCAGAAGTCGTACGAGCGCTGGTCGCGGTTCTCCCCGGGGAAGTTGGCGAGGTCGTGCTCGGCGTCGCCCGAGGTGTACTTCGCGCGGGCACTGCGGCCGGTTCGTTCGCCGCTGGTTCGGCCACCGCTGTTGTAGGGCGGGTCCGTGATCACGGCATCGACGCTGTTGTCGGGGATGCCGGCGAGGGCGGTCAGCGCGTCGCCTCGGTGCAGGGTGTACGGCATGGTGCGGTTCTCTCTTTCCGCGGGGACGGTCGTGCGGGATTCCGCGTTCCCGGAATACCGCGCACGTCGGCTTGATTCGCTCCCGGAAGCCGCAGAAGCAGCCGCCTGCGGAGAGCGATGGGCTGGAGAGTAACCACCATTCCCGGCCGCACCTAATGGCGCTCTGCCGCCACATCACGGGCCTCGACTGCCAGACGAGGCGTCGTTTGGTGCGGCCGGAATTCGTCTCTACAGTCTCGCCGTGTTCGACGGACCGGGGTCGCCCTCCTGCCCTGTTGAGCTGTGTTGATGCGTGTTGTCTCGTCCAGATGGCGGCACGGGCAGCATCCGCGAAGCGGTCTGATATTTAGGCGAGGTGTTTTCTCTATGTGGCGCGTGAGATTAAGAGAGCGGCTGGCTGCCGCCCTCCAGTAGAGAGGTGCCCAAGGGTCGGGAGTTAGCCGCTCCCGACCCCTGGGCCTCCATTCCCTGATCTCAAGGGTTGCAAATTTCCGACCGGTGCGGTGCCGGTGACCTTTTCGACGAGAACGCTGGTGCCGCGCTGCCTACGAGTAAGGAGCTGCTGATGCAGCATGCCCAGGCGCGCCCTTCCCCAAAGCCCGGCTCCTACACCCTCGGTTCGGCGGACGGCCCTCGGCCGTGAAGGCGGGCGCGGCGATAGTCGGGGCCGTGGCTCTCGGCCCGCTGCTGCTGGCCGCCCCGCTCGCGGTGGCTCTGGCCGGCGCGTCCAGCGCCCAGGCCGCCTGCGCGAACGGCAATACACAGGCTGTGGATTCTACGGCGGTCGCCAAGCAGGTGGAGTCGATCCTCAAGAGCGGCGGGAAGGCCAAAGTGTCCGTCCCGGGGCTGGACGATCCCGCGGAGCAAATCCCAAACGCCCAGACGATCCAGGCCACCGGCGTCGCCATGAAGGTGCCAGCCCGGGGCCAGGTCGTGGCTCTGGCCACAGCCTTGCAGGAGTCGGGGCTGCTGAATCTCGACTACGGCGACCGGGATTCGCTCGGCCTCTTCCAGCAGCGCCCCAGCCAGGGCTGGGGAACGGCCCAGCAGGTCCGCGATCCGGTGCACGCCTCGACGAAGTTCTACGAGGCGCTGCTGAGGGTCCCGGGCTGGCAGTCCATGACCGTCACGCAGGCGGCGCAGGCGGTCCAGAAGAGCGCCTTCCCGGACGCGTACGCGAAGTGGGAGCCGCTGGCCACGGCTCTGCAGAAGGCCATCGCCACGTCGCTGTCGGACGGGTCGAGTTCCGACGGAGGCGACGAGGGCGAGCAGACGGATGCGACACCCGGCACGTGCGGCACTGGCGAGGACGGTGCCAAGTTCGGTCCGATCCCTGCCGGCTCCGTCCCCAAGGACTACAAGATCCCGGCTGATGCGCCCACGTCGATCCGCACCGCCATCCGCTGGGGTCTGGGCCAGCTCGGCACTCCGTATCAGTGGGGTGGCACGTGCACCGATCCGCGTGGTCAGGACCCGATGGGCCGCTGTGACTGCTCATCCCTGATGCAGATGTCGTACAAGGCCGGCGGTATCTCGATCTCCCGGACGACGTACACGCAGGTCAAGGAGGGCAAGGCGGTCAACGTCGACGCCCTCAAGCCGGGCGATCTTCTCTTCACCCGCGGCACGGCCCAAGTCCCGGAACACGTCGGGATATTCATCGGCGACGGCCTGATCCTGCACGCACCGCGCACTGGCGACGTGGTCAAGATCTCGACCCTCGCCGACTGGCGGCCGGACATGCTCGCCGCCCGCCGGATCGTCTGACCGGCCTCCCTCTCCCCTCTCACTCCTCCCCTACCGGGCGTTCGCGCGCCCATGTTCGTACTGGAGTTCCAATGAAGCTCATTCAGCACGCCCAGATGCTGGCGTACAACCCTGGCGTCACACCGAGCGAGGGCGGCCTGCCCGGCCTCGACGTCCTCAAGAAGGTCATGGGCAGCATCAACCTCTTCGGCATCATCGCCACGGTCGGCGCCCTCGCCATCTCCGCCATCGTCTGGGCCTGGGGCCACCACAGCGGAGGCCACCAGGCCGAGGCCAACGGCAAGAAGGGCACGGTCGTCGCCGCCGGCTGCGCCCTCCTGCTCGGCGCGGCCAACGGCGTCGTCGCGTTCTTCTCGGCGATGGGGACGCAGGTTCACTGATGCCGAAGAATCGTTTCCCTTCCGCCAGGGGGCGGAGGCACGGAGCCCCGTCCTCGGTTCTGCGCCGCGCCTCGATCGGCGGCATCGTCCTCGCTGTCCTGCTGGCCGTCACCGGTCTGGTCGCGTACGTCACCCGTGCGGAGAGCCCGGCCGCGCCGAAGGCCACCCCCGCGCCGGCGTCCTCTTCGACGTCGCCCTCCCCTGCCGCCACCACGCACGCCGGGGTGGCGGTGGTCGCGCCGCCCACGACGACGGATCCGATCGAGTTCGCCAAGGCCGCCACCAAGGTCCTGTGGACGTACGACACCCGGTCCTTCTCGCAGGCCGAGCACATGGCCGGCCTCAAGCGGTGGATGACCCACGAGAAGAAGTACGCCGACTGGAAGTCCGTCTCAGACCAGGTGCCCAGTCCGGTGCTGTGGTCGCGAATGCACGACAACGGGCAGCACGCCGGCGCCACGGTCGGCGAGGGCCACTTCCCGCAGGCGTTCAAGACCGCCCTCGCCCAGGACCCCGGCGCGATCACGGAGGCGTACGTCTACGCCGTCACGGTCACCGGCAAGCAGTCCATCTCCTGGAAGGGCTCCGGTGCCGGAGCCGAGTCCCGCGCGACGACGCTCGCCGTCCAGTGCCGACCGGACCGCGACTGCGCCCTGGTCGGCGTCCTGCCGAACGCCGCGCCGTGATCGCCCCCAACCTGCGAAAGGAGGCACCCTCATGGGAGCTTGCGACCTTCCTCTGATGAGTACGGTCTGCGACACCGTCGGCGGTGTCGTCGGCGCGACCGGCGAGGCCGTCACGGACGGCATCGGTGCCTGGATCGCCAAGTCGATGGGCGAGATGGCCCAGGCCGCAGCTGACCTGGCCTCGAAGGCCGTCGACAAGACCACCGCCATCGATCTCAACGCCGAGTGGTTCAGGAGCAACTACGAGCTGATCCTGCCCATCGGCCTCATCCTCACCGTCGGCACGTTCTGCCTCCAGCTCACCCGCGCCGCCTGGCGCCGGGACGAACGTGCCCTCGCTCAGGCGGTATACGGAACAGTGGCCGGCGTCCTGTTCGCGTTCGCCGCGATCGCCTGCACCACCGTCGCGATCACTGTGGTCGACGCGCTCAGCGCCGGCCTGTTCAAGGCCGCCAACAGCTCCGTGGACGACGCGGTACGCCGCATCATCAAGGTCAACGAGTTGGGGGCGATGTACGGCCTGGGCTGGGGCGTCCCCGCCATCGTCGCACTCGGCTGCGCGGTGGGCGCCTTCCTCTACTGGGCGGTGATGGTCGCCCGCAAGGTCGGCATCCTGGTCCTGGTCACCCTGGCCGTGTTCGCCGGGGCCGGCGGCGGCTGGGAGGTCGCGCGGCGCTGGCGGCGCGGCTGGATCGAGGCGACCAGCACCCTGATCGTCTCCAAGCTCCTGATGACGATCGTGTTCCTGCTGGGTGTCTCCGCCATGGGCAAGACCGACGCGAGCGACGGGCTGAGCGCCCTGTCGGACGCGATCGCGGGCATCGTCGTGATGGTCCTGGTGCTGCTCTGCCCCTACGCCACGTACAAGTTCGTGCACTGGGCGGCCGATGGCGGCGGCCACGACGATCTGCACCGCACCAGTGTCGCGGGTATGGCGGTCGCCGCGGGTGCGGCGAAGACCGCGGGGCAGCTCGCTGTGCAGGCCGGCACGGGGATGCGTGCTCCGCAGGGGCCGGCGAAGGTGCCAGGCCAGGGCTCCGGTGGCGTCGCCTCCGGGATCGACCCGACCGGCGGATCCGGCGGTGACACCGAGCCGAAGCAGACCCACTTCCGCTTCGGTGAGGATCCGAACGCGACCGGCGACAAGGGCCGGGCGCTGATCCGCCGTCCTCCCACGGACGGCGACCGCGGAGTCCCGCTCATCCAGCGCCCCGGTGGCAGCGAGGCGTCCGACTCGGCGCCGGCGCTCTCCGGGCCTACGCCACAGGGCGCCTCGGTCTCGGCCCCGCAGGTCACGCACCTGGACCCGCCGGCACCACGGCGCGGCGGTCCTCCTCCGCAGGGTGGCGCCACCCCGCAGCGGTGGATCTATCCCGGGCCAGCGGACCGCTCGGGCTCGTAGCCCGGAGCTGACGGGGTGGGCCGAGGCCCGCCCGGCCCACCCCGTCCTCCTCTTCTTCTTTCTCCTCATGTTCCAAGGACGGCTTCGCCATGCTCTCTGACGCTTCTCACCCCGACGGTCCGCCCACCGTCAAGTTCCCTCACCGCTCGCGCCGGGGCGTGCTGCTCGGTCTCTCGGCCCCTCAGCTGATCGTCGTCGCGACCTGCGGTCTGCTCCTGCTCGGGGTGCTGCTCACCTCCGGTGTGACCGGAGCGCTCCAGCTCGTACCGCTGTGGGCCGTCGTCCTCGCGGCGGTCTTCATCCGCCACCGCGGACGGGCGCTCGCCGACTGGGCGCCGATCGCGATCCGATACGCGCTCCGACGCTTCCGGGGGCAGCTGGTCTGGCTCACCCGCCCGTCCACCCGACCGCAGCGAGAGGGCCTGCTCCACCTGCCTGGCACGGCCGCGTCCCTGCGGGTGGTCTCCTCGCCGGACGGTCGCCTCGGCGCGGTGCACGATCCGCACCAGGCCACCCTCACCGCCGTGGTGAAGGTCTCCTCCCGCGCCTTCGCCCTGCTCGACCCCGCCACCCAGACCGGCAACGTCTCCGGCTGGGGCCGCACCCTGGCCGCGCTCGCGCGCACCGGGCACATCGCCCGCGTCCAAGTGCTGGAGCGCACGGTCCCCGACTCCGGCGACGCGCTCAACCGCTACTGGCAGGAGCACGGCAACGCCCAGACCCCGCTTGCCGGTCCGATCTACGGCGACCTGCTGGCCGCTGCCGGCCCCGCCGCCGCGCCCCACGAGGCGTACGTCTCCCTCGCCCTCGATCTCAAGGCGGCCCGCCGCCTGATCAACCAGGCTGGCGGCGGGCTCACCGGAGCCTTCGCGGTCCTGTCCCAACTCGCCTCCACCTTCGACCAGGCCGCCCGGACCTCCGGGCTCATGCCCGCGGGCTGGCTGCCCGCGCGTGAGATCGCCGCCGTGATCCGCACCGCGTACGACCCCAAGGCGTCGGCCGCGCTCGACCGGTGGTCCGACTCGGGCCGTCCGCAGGCTGCCCCCGCTGCCGCCGGGCCGGTGGTCCTAGTCGAGAAGGCCGACCGTATCCAGACCGACTCGGCCCATCACGCCACGTTCTGGATCGAGAACTGGCCGCGCATCGAGACCAGCCCCGGCTTCCTGCACCAGCTCCTGTTCACCACCGGCGTGCGCCGCACCCTCTCGCTGACCTACGAGCCCAAGGGACTGGAGGCCGCCCTGAAGGACGTACAGCGCAAGAAGGCCACCGTGATCGCGGACGCCGCCGAGCGGGCTCGCAAGGGCCAGGTCGACTCCGAGGAGGACTCGGTCGAGTACGCCGACATCAAGCAGCGCGAGCGCCAGCTCATCGCCGGGCACGCCGATGTCGCACTCACCGGCCTGCTCACCGTGAGCGCGGACACGAGCGAGGAACTCAACGCCGCCTGCGCCGCCGTCGAGACCGCGGCCGTCGCCGCTCTCGTCGACCTGCGCCTGCTGACCTGGCAGCAGGCCGAAGCCTTCACCAACGCCGCTCTGCCGCTCGCCCGCCCGTAGCGCGGCCCAGCACCACCGACCGCGCTCTACCGAAGGGCACCCGCATGCCGACCGAGCCCCTGCCCGAACTGGCTTCGGACTTCGTCCCGTTCGCCACCGCCGCGCTCGACTTCCACCGGGCCATCAACATGCCCGTCGCCCCGGTCGCCGCCAGCCGCACCGAACTGGACTCCCTGCACGCCCACCTGGTCGCCCTGTACGGGCTGCTGGACGCGCACACCGCCCGGACCACCCCGGTCGCCAGCGTCGAGGGCGACCACCTGAGGGCCTGCCGTGTCCGGCTGTGGCAGGCAGCCGAGCACCTCCACGCCGCCTATCACGCGGCCCCGCAGCGAGTCACCGGCCGCCTCCCCTCGCGGGAGGCGTGCCGGGCCCGCCTTCCCGAGGGCGCCCCCGACCTCACCGTGTGCCAGCGCCACCTCGCCACCGCCGCCCGCGTCCGCCGTGACCACACCCCGGCCGACCTGCGCGACCCCTTCACCGGCCTCACCCGCCACTGACCACCGGAGCACCACCGCCATGCCCAACCGAACCACCCGCGCCAGCGCCAGCCCGCTGTTCGTCCCCCGCAAGACCGACCGCCGCACGGCCCGCGCCGCCCGCGACCAGTTCGCCGCCGCCCGCGACAAGGCCCGCCACGCCACCCGGCCCGAAGCCCGCCGTACCACGACCGGCATCGATCCCGAACTGCGCGCCACCTACCCGGCCGCTGGCCGCCCCGGTCCCACCTCCGCCCGCGGCGGCCTGCTCAAGCTCCCCGCCCACCGGATGACCACAGCGACCGCCTCCGGTGCCTACCCCTTCCTCGCCGAGGGCGGCCTCGGCGCCCAGGGCATCTACGTGGGCCGTGACGTGCACGCGGAGGCCGCCTTCACCTACGACCCGTTCGCGCTCTACGGGCGGCTCGACGGCTTCACCAATCCGAACATCCTGCTCGCCGGGGTCATCGGTATGGGCAAGTCCGCCCTGGCCAAGTCCCTCGCCGTACGCGCCGTCGCCTTCGGCTACCGCATCTACGTGCCCTGCGACCCCAAGGGCGAATGGACCGTGGTCGCCCAGGCCCTGGGCGGGCAGACCATCGCACTCGGCCCGGGCCTTCCCGGCCGGCTGAATCCACTGGACGCCCCCGCCCGGCCGTACGGCGTCAGCCAGGACGACTGGGCCGGCGAGGTCCGCAAGCGACGCCTGCTTCTCCTCGGCTCCCTCGCGAAAACCGTTCTGCGGCGCGACTTGCACCCGATGGAGCACACCGCCCTGGACGTGGCACTCGACCAGGCGGTCGCTCACGCCGAAGCAACCGGCACCACCCCGCTGCTCGGCGACATCGCGTACGTACTCGGCGCACCCGAGCGGCTCGACACCGCACTCGGTGACCTGTCCGGACGCCTCGGACGCGCGGCCGAGGACCTGGCCCACGCGCTGCGGCGCCTCGTCCACGGCGACCTGGCCGGCATGTTCGACGCGCCGAGCACCGTCGCGTTCGATCCGGCCGCGCCGATGCTGTCTATCGACCTTTCCCGGCTCGGCGGTGCCGGCGACGACACCGCGCTCGTCCTGGCGATGACCTGCGCCTCCGCGTGGATGGAGTCCGCGCTCGCCGACCCCACCGGCGGACGGCGGTGGGTGATCTACGACGAGGCATGGCGCGTGATGCGGCACGTCGCCCTGCTGGAGCGCATGCAGAGCCAGTGGAAGCTCAGCCGAGGGCTCGGCATCGCCAACATGATGGTCATCCACCGCCTCAGCGACCTGCTCACCGCGGGCGACGCCGGCTCCCGGGGCCGCGCGCTCGCCGAGGGCCTGCTCACCGACTGCTCCACCCGCATCATCTACCGCCAGGAAGCCGACCAACTCGGCTCCGCAGCCGCCTTGCTGGGCCTCACCGGCGTCGAGACCCAAGCCGTCTCCGCCCTCACCAAGGGGCGCGGCCTGTGGAAAGTCGCGGGCCGGTCGTTCATTACTCAACATCTGCTCCACCCACACGAGGGCGAGCTGTTCGACACGGATGCCCGGATGCATACCTGAGCCGTCCGCTCCCGTACACGCCCCCGGGGGGGAGCCGGCCCACGCCACCCCGGCTCCCCCTCGCCAGGCGTCACATCACTCCCTCCGCACAGGAAGTCGCCCCGCCATGCACCTGAAGCGCACCATCCGTCGCGGCCTGCGCCGCCTCGTCCAGCTCTACGCCGACGCCGCTCGCGCCCACACCGCGCACGGCCGCACCTCCATGGTCGCAAGCCCGCCCGCTCCCGTGGACGCGATACGGCGGGGAGCCGACCGATGCCCTGCCGCGCACGACGAGGGCGAGAGCAACCATGGCTGAGCTGGCCTGGATCACGCTGGGCGCTGTTGCTCGATGTCGGCTTCTCCACCGGGCACCCCGACTTCGCCTACGTCCTCGGAGACTGCGGTCCGGACGAGGTTCGGGCGACGCTTCAGCAGCTCTACAGCGCTGTGGCCAGCCACTACGTCGCCATCGACGACGCCTTGCTCGACGAAGGCATGTCCAAGAACCCGGCGCCACCCCGTGGTTCGGAGCCCGTGCGTCAGCTGGCCCCGGCACCGCGCCAGCCGGACGGGCGGGCCGATCTCGCGGAGTTCGCCGAGGGGCTGTCGGCCCGGCTCCCCGGCTCCTGGACTGTCGCTGTCCACGGGGGCGAGGCGGACGAGGGCCCGATCCCGCTCGGCGAGCGGGTCTGGGATTACGGGCACGTGAGCTGGGCCCTCTCCGAATTCACCACGCACCGAAGCGCGGTGCTCACCAGCGACTCAGGCATCGAGCTCCTGATCGCGGACCGTCCCCTGCGCGAGCACGAGTTCCTGGTCGCCGCGTTCGAGCCACGTGGCACCGAGTCCGAAGCGACCACCAAGACACGCAACGGCATCGTCGTAAGCAACGACCCAGTGCGAGCAGCCTCCCGGGTGACAACCCGCCTGCTGCCCCGGTACCAGGAGGCTGTCCGCGAGACCCGGCTCAGCCAACTTGCCACGTCGGTGGCTGCCGGCCAGCGCGTTCTGGCCGAATGGGACGCCGTCTCGGACAGCCTGTGCGACGCCGATCACTGGCCGCTCGACGAGCGGTACGGCCTGCGCCAGCAGGTCCGGGACGCGGAGATGTGGGCGCAGTTCGCTCCCTTCCTCGAGCACGGTCCGGCTATGGTCGCGCACGCCGAGGAGACGCTTCCTCTCCTTGACCCCGCAGAGCGTGTGGCCGGGCGCTGGGCGTACCGGCTCCGTGCCTTGCGCGAGGCACTGGACTGCGGCGCCCGGGTGCAGGCCGAGTTTCAGATGGTCGCCGAGGCGCTCCTGCCCGACCATCCCCGCTCGAAGGCGGTGTTCGCGGACGCCGTCGCCATGCGCAACGCCGAGGGATGGCACTACTCCCTGACCTGGATGGACAACGCCCGCGTCCTCGTCGACATCGCGCGCGCCGACAAGGCGCCACCCGCGCCACCGACCCGACCGCTCCGTGGGCAGCTGGTCCGGTCGGCACGGGCCGACGCCGCCCGTGCCTGGTCACCACACGCCGCTCGCCAGATCACCGCGGCGATCGAGAAGAACGCCGGTCCGCCGGCCATCCGCTTCTTCAACTCCAGCAGGCCGCCGCGCTCACGCTGACTAGCGCGAATCCACGGCCGCACCAAATCCGCCTTCCGGCCGCATCCTCGTCCTCCGCACGGCCCCGACCTCTGCGAGGTGCATCTTCGTGGCGGAAACACGTCCGCACATCACCGTCGGCCACCACGACCAGTACGGCGTCGTGGCGGCGACATCGCACGACAACCACGTCGCCGAGCACATCCTGCGGCTCGTCGGCTTCGAGCGGTTGCCCGGCAGCACTCTGTACGGGCTGACCGATCCGCAGCGTGACCCGGTACGGCGCGGGGCGCAGGCGGTCCAGTCCTTGCGGGCCGCGCAGTACAGGGTCAAAGCCGATGTCGCGTACGACCTCCAGCCCCATACCCGGCTCGGCACGGGCCGGGGCCTCCTGGAGCGACTGGAGAAACCTTCCGCCTCAACGGTGACGCCCTCGGCCCAGCAGCGTCGCTCCCAGGCCGCCACCGCCATCTCCCCGGCCCGCGCGGGTGCGCCGCCGGCGCGGGCCGCCGCCGTAGTCGAGTACCGCCCCGTCCCCTCCGCCCCGCAGCCGGTCCGCAGCCGTTAGACCGCACCCACCAAGGAGCCCACGCGATGACTCTGCAACTCGAACCGGACGTCGCCTTCGGGATGCACCCCGACTACGGGGTGGCCGCCGCTGTCGCGGACGCCCGACCGTTCCTCGACGAGGTCCTGCGCAAGCACCACTTCCGCTACAGCGAGTACCTCGACGTCTACCTGCTGGCGGACAACACGCCCCACAACACTGCGGTACGGACCGTGGCCAGGGCGACCCGCGAATTCCAAGACGCCGGTCTCTCCGTCGCGGCCGACCCGAGGATCATGATTCCACCGCCGGTCCCGACTCGGGACGGAGTGCCTGCGCGGGCGACACGGCCCGGCCAGTCCCTGACGGCGCTGACCGGCGAACTGCACGAGCTGCGTCGCGCGGCGGATGTCTCCGAGGTCCTGGGCGAGATCCTCGACGAGCACCACGGCGTCGTGCTCGACCTGGAGGAGTTCATCGACACGGCCGCCGCCTGGTGTGAGCGGCTCGGCACTCCGCATGGTCACGAGCTGGGCCTTCATCTGCGCACCATCGCCCATCACGTCGCCTTCCTCGGTGACCAGCTCGTCGGCGCCCAGCTCGAACTGGCCATCATGCCCGACGTGACCCCCGAGAACGCCCCGCCCCTGGCCGAGGTACCGCTGCCCGAGCGGCAGGAGTGGCTCCGGGTCACGCACACCGCACGAGCGCGCGCCGCCATGGCGTCGTCCCCCAACCGCACCGCCAACGCCCCGAAGCCGCTGGACGTGCGAGGGCCGCGGCTCCAGGCCGCGCCGCCCGCCCTGAGTCGTACGCGCTGATCCGCCCCTTCCCGACGCTCAAGGAGTCCGGCTCATGGCCGTGAAGAAGTTCTGGACCATCGACCACGCTTGCGGTCACACGGTCGACGCCGATCTGTCCGACCGTCCGGCCGACCGCCGTGCCGGATACGCCCGCTGGCTCGCCGGCCGGGACTGCTCCGACTGCTGGCGGGCCTCCCGCGCGGAGGCCACCGAGGCCACGGCCGAGTGGCTCGCGAAGCAGAGGGCGACCGAGCAGGCCGAGGCCGAGGCATGGTCCGAGCAGTACCGCATGCCCCCGCTGGACGGCACCGACCGCGCGGTCGCGTGGGCCGCCCGCTGTCGCCACCAGCTGGTCTCCTCCGCGTACACCGCGCTCGTCGTCGAAGGAACCACGGGCGAGGCGGAGTGGGAGGCCATCGAGGACGCCGTACGGCTGCTGACCCGCGCCGGCTGGTGGCTTGACCAGCGCGACGCCGCCCCCGCAGACCTGCCCGAGCTGCTGGACGCCGCCTCCGCGAGCGATCGGCCGACCGAGAACCCCCACTTCTGAACGGACCCCCTGCGATGCCCACCCCGCCCGACGTCGTCATCACGCGCCATCCGACCGGCAATGTCATCGCCGAGGGCGGAGACGAACTCGCCAACACACTCCTCAAGCGCGCGGGCTTCGTCATCGAGACGACGCCACGGTCCTTCTGGTACCGCCTGCCCTGGGACATGGGCGAAGCCCGTGAGAACCAGATGGCCAGCCACGCGGCCCGCACGCTCACCGCCGTCGGCTACCGCGTCGACCTCGGCCCCGATCTGCAGGTAGGCCCCCTCACCACGCCCTCCGATCCCCGGGGCGAACGTGTCCACGGCCACCAGATCCTGCGGCTGACCGACGAACTCAACGGCGCCGAGACGTACGAGACCGCGGCCGGCCTCACCGACCACGTCCTCGACCCCAACGACGGGGTGCTCGTCCGGCTCAGCGAGTTCTTCGAGGCCGCCGCCGAGCAGGCCAAGGCATCCGGGACCGACGCTGGCTGGGACCTGTCCTACGACTTCACGGAAGCGGCGGCGGCGCTCACTTCCCTCGGTGAAGCCCTGCACGACGCCGCCGACCAGCTGCGGGCGCTCGATCAGTCGGCGAAGCCGAGCTGGCAGGCGCGGGTCGCCAGCTACTACGCGACCGCCCCGGCCGCCCAGCGCACCGAAACGGCCGCAGTCACGCCTGAGGCGCCTGCTGTCGCTCCACCGCCCGCGTCCAGGCCGAACCGAGCACGCTGACCAATCCCCCTCATCAGAAAGGCCGTTGCGTGTCCTTCCTGCACGAAGAGTACGGAACCGACGCCGAGATCTACCGCAAGCCGTTCAGCAGCGAGGTGATCGCCGATTGCGGCGACCCGCGTGCCCACGAGGTGCTTGTCGCGTGCGGCTTCGTGAAGCAGACCGTCCCGCCACACTACGTCTGGCACCAGCTCCCCGAGGGACTGTCCGAGGAGGAACAGAAGCGGAGCGCCACGCGCTCCGCGTGCCTCCTGCGCGCATGGGGCTTCGACGCGAACGTCGCCGAGGACCTGGTCTCCGAGGAAGCCGTCGCCGCCGTACGCGAAGAGGTCCGGCGACGCCGGATCAGCGGCGCGGCCACGTCATCCTCGCCGAGCGCCGGCCCGGTCGCGCCACCGGCACGCCCGGACACCACAGCCCCGGCATCGCCCGCCGTTCCCTCCATCTCCGCCCACCACAGCCGCTAGGAGCCCCTCGTGATCACCAGAAGAACCCGCCGGCCCCAGCCCATCGCCCCTCTCGCACCACGTAACGGGACCGCGCCTTGTCTCCTGCACGCACCAGCACACCCTCGACCACCACCGGCACCGACTTCCTGCTGTACCTAATGCTGTCCGTCGCCGGCCTCGGCATGGGGGCCGGGACGCTGGCCTGGTTGTTCGGCAACACCGCCAACACCCTCACCAGGTCCGACCCCTGGGCCCCGTACGAACCCACCGACGCCCTGCTCCAGCCCCACGAGCTCTGGCCGCACCTTTCGCAGGCCGTCCTCGTCGGCGCCTGCTATGTCCTGCCCGCACTCGTACTCCTGGCCGCCGCGCTGCTCGGCGCGAAGGTGTGGCTGCGGCTACGCGGCAACCCCACGGGGCTGGCCAGCCAGCGCGACCTGGCCGATCTGATGCCCAAGAAGATCGCGGCCAAGGCGATCGATCTCCGTCCGAGCCTCAAGGGCACCAAGCCCAAGGACGTCGCGCCCGACGACCGCGGTGTTCTGCTCGGCACGCTCGCGCCCGGCGCGCGCGAGGTCCGCTCCTCGTGGGAGGACGTGATCCTGGCGATTATGGCGCCCCGGTCCGGAAAGACCTCCGGTCTGGCGATCCCGGCGATCCTGCGCGCGCCCGGACCGGTACTGCTGACCTCCAACAAGGCGGCCCGCGACGCCTACACCGCCACGCTCGCAGCCCGCGCCGAAGCTGGCACGGTCTGGACGCTCGATCCGCAGCAGATCGCCCACGCACCGCAGACGATGTGGTGGGACATCCTCGCCGACGCCCGCGATCTCGCCGGCGCCCGCCGTCTGGCCGGGCACTTCGTGACCGCCTCCGTGGACGAGTCGAACGCGGGCGACTTCTGGTCCACCGCCGCCGCGAACACTCTGACCGCACTGTTCCTCGCCGCCGCCCGCGACCGGCGGCCGATCACCGACGTCCTGGCCTGGCTCGCCTCTCCGGCCGACCGCACCCCGATCGACCTGCTCCAGGACGCCGGACTCGACGCGGTCGCCGCCCAGCTCCAGGGCACCGTGGCCGGCGCCGTCGAGACCCGCGACGGCATCTTCGAGACCGCGCGGCAGTACGCGAGCTGCCTGCTCGACCCGACCATCGCCGCCTGGGTCACGCCGCCCAGCGGCCTCGGCAAGATCCACGAGTTCAAGCCGGAGGCGTTCGCCACCAGCAAGGACACGCTGTTCCTGCTGTCCAAGGACGGCGGCGGCTCCGCCTCGGCGATCATCGCCGCCGCTGCCGACGCGGTGATGCGCGCGGCCGTCATCCAGGCCGAGCGTGACGGCGGACGGCTCGACGCACCGCTGCTCGCGATCCTCGACGAGGCCGCGAACGTGTGCAAGATCGCCGACTTGCCGGACCTGTACTCGCACCTCGGCTCCCGGGGCGTCATCCCGATCACGATCCTGCAGTCCTACCGCCAGGGCGTGCGGGTCTGGGGCGAGGCCGGGATGGACGCCCTGTGGTCCGCCGCGACGATCAAGCTCGTCGGCTCGGGCATCGACGATGCGGACTTCGCGGACAAGCTCAGCCGTCTGGTGGGCGACCACGACGTCCGTACGGTCTCGGTCTCCACCAGCGAGTCGGGCAAGTCCACATCGGTCTCCATGCGTCAGGAGCGCGTGCTGCCGGCCGACGCGATCCGCGCCCTGCGCAAGGGCTCCGCGCTGCTGCTGGCCACCGGCATCCGCCCCGCGCTCCTCGACCTCAAGCCCTGGTACCGGGAGCCGGACGCCGACCGGCTCGGCGCCGCGTCCGCCCAGGAGACCGCGGCGATCACCGAGCGCGCGCTGGCCAAGAGCCTGCGCCGCGACGACTTCGGTCCGGCCGCATGACCCCGGTTCTGCCAGGTTCCCGGCTGGCGAGACGCGACGGCGCACGCCCCGGCCGCCCCTCCTCCCTCCGGGCTCTCGCCCTGTCCTCTTGAGGTGTCCCTATGTCCCACCCCGTCCCGTCCTGGGCCTTCGTCCGCCGGTCCGAACGCCTCGCCGGCACACCCGTCGTACGGCGCGGTGCCAGTTGGTGGCTCGTGTCCCCCTCCGGCTCCCTGCTCGCCCAGGACCCCGTCTTCACCGGTCAACTGGACCACTTCGCCGCCGACCTGGCCGCCGCCGACTGCGCTGTCGCCGCGATCCGGGCCCAGGACACGGCCGCATGCGAGGTTCGGTCGTGACGCCACTCGTCCACGCCGAGCAGGCCGTGCTCGGCGCGGTCCTCCTGGAGCCCGGCCAGCTCGACCGGCTCACGCCCTGGCTGCGGCCGGAACACTTCTCCCGTCCCGCGCACAAGGCGATCTACGCCGCGATGCTCAAGCTCAAGGCCGAAGGTCACCCAGCGGCAGCCACGAAGGCCGGCGCTCCCGTCCCGCTGGCCTGGGTGACCGACACGCTACGGGAGGCGGGCACACGAACCCGCGGGCTCACCGCCTCGTACCTGCACTCCCTCGCGTCGGCATGCCCGCGGCCCGGTCACGGCCCGGTGTACGGGCGGATGGTGCTGG
Source organism: Streptomyces sp. NPDC000410 (assembly GCF_040300305.1). Taxonomy (NCBI): domain Bacteria; kingdom Bacillati; phylum Actinomycetota; class Actinomycetes; order Kitasatosporales; family Streptomycetaceae; genus Streptomyces; species Streptomyces sp. NPDC000410. Next base: position 10,551 of record NZ_JBEPDM010000021.1, on the reverse strand, counting down.
AAGGTGCCATCCACCGCAGCGTGGCCCAGCACGCCGCCCGTCTCCACCAGGCCGCACTCGCCGACAGCCGGACCGGCACAGTGGAAGAGACGCTGCACCACGCCCAGGTCCTGAACGACGTACTCGCCGACCTGGCTCGTGGCTGGGGCGCCGAGGCACGTCCTGTGCAACCGCCCACCGCGCACGTGCCCAAGGCCGAGCGCCTTCAGCCGGCAGGCGAGCAGGTCCTGGCCGACGAGGAGTTCCTCCTCGGCTGCCTCACCTCCCGCCCCGACCAGTTGCCCGGCCTGGTGCGCTGGCTCCGCCCCGGCGACTTCGCCGACCCGGGCCATCAGCAGATCTACCGCGCGTTGGGGGCCCTGCACCATCGCGGCGAACCCATCGACCAGCTGACTGTGCTGTGGGAGACCCAGCGTCGCGGCGCTCTCGCCGACGGGACGCTCGACACCGAGCGGGTGAGGCGGATCTGCGATCCGCTCGTGGGCGGAGCCGCCGAGCACTTCGGCGAGCAGGTCGTCAACGCCTCCCTCCTCCGCACGGCCGCCTCGGCGGCCCGGCAGGTCGGCGCCTTGGCCGACCGCGACGCGCTCGCGCCCGGGCAGTTCATCGGCTACGCCCTGCACGCACTCGAACCGCTGGAAGACGTACGCCGCCGCCTGCGCCTCGCACACGAAGCCGAACCCGAGCCGAGGCGACCGACCAGCCGACCCGGTGCGCCCCCGCCTGCCGCCCGCATCGACGCCGCCCGCGCCCGCAGCCGCCTCGCGAACACCACGGCCCTCGCAGCAGTGGCCGCCGCCTCCTGCGCCGCATTCCCCGACCGACGCAACCATCGGAGCCCGTCATGACCGACCACACCGGCCGCGCCGGCCTGGAGAGGGGCGAACTGTACGCAGTGGCCCGCGAGTTCGAGGAGGCCCGCCATGCGATCGTCGGGTCGTACACCACGAACTCCCTGCCCGACCTCGTCACCGCGTCCCACCACCTCACCGCGCTGACGGGACTGGTAAAGGACCTCTCGGACGAGGTCCTCTTCCGCGCCACCGACAACGACCCGGGGCTCGACTTCGGCCCGGTCATCGCCGCGTACACCAGCGCGTCCACTCCGGCGGGACGCGCAGTGAACAACTACACCGAAGCCTTCGAACAGCTCGGATTCCTGCGCAGGTACGCGGAAGCCCCACCATCAGCGGACCTTCGCGACGCCCGCCAGGCCGCGTTCGGTGTCGCACAGGACCGGCTGGACGTCACCGTGGACTCCCTGCAAGAAGCGGTCGTCACCCTGCGGCACGCGGCCGACCGGATCGACGGCACCCCGCCTCGTGTCCTCGCCGCGCTCAGCCGCTCGGCCCGTCCAGCGAACTCGATCTACCGCGTCCCGGCCACGCGGCCCGCGACCGAGCCGACCCGTCTCGCCTACATGCCGGGGTCCCGCCATGCGCGCTGACCTTCCAGTGGCACCGCCCCAGCCGTCGATCGGGAGTATGTGCTCCGGGTACGGCGGTCTGGATCTCGGTGTTCAGGCTGTCCTCGGCGGCACGGTCGCCTGGCATGCCGAGGTCGATCCGGGCCCGGCCCGGATCCTGTCCCGCCACTGGCCTGGCGTGCCTAACCTCGGCGATATCACGGCCGTGAACTGGGCCGATGTCCCGGAGGTGTGCGTCCTGACGGCCGGGTTCCCCTGTCAAAGACGTCTCGGTCGCCGGCCGCCGCGCCGGACTGGCTGATGGCACCCGGTCCGGTCTGTGGTTGCACATCGTCCGTGCCATCGAAGCCCTCAACCCGTGCCTGGTGGTCATCGAGAATGTCCGAGGACTCCTCACCTCCCCCGCCGGTTCCCCTGGCGACGTGGAACCCTGTCCGTGGTGTCTGGGAGACACCGCAGGCCAGCCTGCTGTGCGCGCACTCGGTGCCGTACTCGGCTCCTTGGCCGACCTCGGGTTCGATGCGCGCTGGTGCGTGCTTCGCGCCTCTGACGTCGGAGCCCCGCACCGTCGCGAGCGGATCTTCCTCGTCGCCTGGCCCGCCCGGCGGACCGCCTCTGCTGAAGACGCCGACGAGCAACCTGGCGACGAACGGCGGCAGTCAGCACCCGACCAAGAGGAAACAGGGCGGGCACGGTCCGAATCTGGCGGACGAGGTGGAGTGGTTGTTGCCGACGCCGAAGGCGTCGGACGGCACCAAAGGGTCGCCCAACCAGCGTCACGGAAACGGGGACCTGACGCTGCCCTCGGCGGCGGCCCGATTGCTGCCGACCCCACGGGCGAGCGACACCGGCACTCCAGGACGCCGACCGGGCACGGGCTTCCGGCCCCCGCTCTCGGCGGTGGTGCTTCCCTTGTTCGCCCCTCACCCGTCGACGGACAGGGAACGTGGGGCCCGTACGCCGCCGCCGTCGCCCGATGGGAGAGGGCCACGCGCCCGGCACCCCGGCCGACCGACGACGCGGGGCGCCTCAGCCCGCTGTTCGTGGAGTGGATGCAAGGGCTTGAACCGGGCTGGGTGACAGCCACTCCGGGACTGGGACGCCCAGCCCAACTATCCGCTCTGGGCAACGGAGTCGTGCCGCAGCAAGCAGCTCGCGCGCTGGAGATCCTCGCTCCTCCCGTCGCGGTTTGCCGCCATCACGACTCGCGGTGAACAGCACTCTCTACACCGCATTCCCGGCCTGGCCAAACCCGGTTTTCTCCGGATCCTCGCCACCCCAACCACCCGATCTTGCGGAGGGGTAGCGATGGCTGAACCCGCTCAGGACAGCGAGCCGATACGCGTGGCGGACCACGATCTGGACGATCTGGTCGCCACGGTCACGAGGCTGGTCGCGGAGAGCCGTAAGCAGGGCAAGACGCTCGCCCGGCTCATCGAAGGCGCCCCGCCCTCGGACTACGAGGTCGGGGAGGCCGGGCACGGTCCCGGTGAGGGCTCGGCCGCCGCCGCGTCGGCGGCGGCCGAGCCGGACGGCTCACAGGAACGCACCGCGTCCGTCTTCATCCTGGCGTTCGACGGTACGGCGTACGCCGAGGAGCTCGCGGCGCTGACGCGTTGGGTGCACGACCTGCTGCTGCCGGTCTACGGGCGGGAGATCACCACCGGCCGCCCGTGGTGCCAGCAGTGGCGGGAGCATCCCGAGGCCGTGGCCCGCCTGCATGCCCTGTGGCTGGCCTGGCAACAGCTCACCGACGCCGAGGCTGGCCTGACGGGTCCATCGACGTGGCACCGCGACCATCTCGACCCGACTCTTCTCCAACTCCGCACGCCCGACGGCCCGTTCGGCGCGTGCACCACCAGCCCGACCCGCCCCAACCACCGGCTCCTGGCCTCGCCCGAGCCCGCGGGAGTCTGACATGACCGACGCACACGCGACCGAGGCACCGGACTACCGGATCGACGGCTTCAAAGCTGCCACCGAGACGATCGAGGAAGACTTCTGCTCGGTCACGATCTCGGACGACATGTTCGTCCCCCTAGCCGAGCACCACAGCGACGACGGACGCGACAGCTACCTGCTGTTCTACGACCGGGCGGCCATCTGGGAAGCGCCCGGCACAGCGGAGTACGTCGCGCTCCACGTCACCCGTGACGTCGAGCAGCGAACGTTCGCCTTCGACTACGAGCGTGTTCCCGTCGTGCCGCTCGCGCAGAACTGGCTCACCCGCCGGGGCTGTCCGCCGGAGGCCGCCGTGCCGACCAGCAACCATGGGCCACGCCCGGCCGACGCGCTCACCTCGCGGCTGGAGGACCTACTCCGGAGCAACCCCGGCGGCCGGTACGAGGTGATCGACCACCACACCGTCAACCCGGGCTCCTTCGACTTCGGCACCGAGGTGCGCACTCTCGTCCACGACAGCCACCCGGCCTCCGCGCACGCCCCCTACCGCCTCTTCCTCGAGGAGACGGCCAAGGAGTTCCGCTCCTACACGGTGCGCGAAGGCGCCTTCACCAGCGTGGAGGCAGCGGACGCCTGGGCCATGGACCGCGACGCTCCCCTCCCGATGGCCCCGGCCCCGGCCCCGGAGAGCGTCCACAGGGCCCTGGCCGCCCGCACCCGCTCGCCGCTCGCCGGAACCGCCGGCCTCGCGGTCCCCCCGGCGCCTGTCACGGCTCCACAACCGGCGCTTCTTTCCGTACCGCGCTCCGGCCGGGGTGCGCGGTGAGCCGGGCCCGGTACGCCTTCGCGGCACACCCCGAAGCCCTGGCCGACCTGCGCTCGGCCCCAGAGGGCATCCGCGACCTGGCCCTGCTGGAACTGCAGCACCTGGTCCACGGCAACGAGCGCGGCGCCGCCCTGACCCGCGAGCTCGCCGGCTGCCACAAGATCTACGTCGATCCGGAGACCCGCTGGCGCATGGTCATCCAGTACCGCGACGCCCCAGCGTCCTCGCAGCACCACAGGGAGATCTATCTCCTAGCGGTCGGCGAGCGCCAGGACCAGGCCGCGTACCGCACCGCGGCTCACCGGCTGGAGCGCGAACGCGAGGCATCCACAGGGGCAGCGCCGCCGCACGGCCGCCGTGCCCAGGCAGCGCGGTCTCGGTCCCCGCGTGGGAGCGCAGGTCCGGCACATGCCGGTTCGCCGCCCTCCGCCGCCTCCACAGCTCCGCCGCGAGCGCACCGCCGGTCATGACGCCCAGCCCCTCATCCGCCACCGCCCGGAGGTACCTCCCCGTGTCACCTCTCGATCTCGGCGATCTCGACCCGACGACCGAGGTCCTCGTTGCACCAGTCCACCTCGCAGGTCCAGGAACGAGGGAGGCCGTCTTCAGCGTCCTCGACAACGCTGCTGGCTGGACGAAGACCGTCGCCTTCGGCACGGACACGTACTACGCCAGCCCATGCCAGCGAGTCCGCATCGCCAACCCCGTCGAGAGCCACTTCGGTGGCTGGACGATCACCTACGCCGAGGACCCGCTCGGCGTTCCGGACTGGATCACCACCTTCGACCGCAGCACGCCCCAGGAGATCGTCGCTGCCTTCACCGAGACTCTCGTCGACGGCCTGCCCAACCACTTCCGGGACCATTTCAGCGGCGGCAAGCACTACACCGGCCTCGGCCCGGAGGACGTGCTGCGCCGCAGCGACTGGCAGCCGGTACACGGAAGTCGGCCGTACTGGAACGTCTCGCCCGATGGCCGCGCGGCTCTGCGCACGCGCAGCGGGTGGCTCGACGAGTACACCGAGTTGTTGACCCCGGAGAAGTCCATGTGGCGCCTGTCCGGCGGCATCGATCCCGTGCACGTGCCGAGTTGGAGGGCCTTCTTCAGCAGTGGTACGCCGCAACACCTGCGCACCGCTGCCGCCATCGCTCTCACCAGCCCGGATGCCCTGCCGCGTTTCCTCGGCGACGTCCCCGAACGCCACCGCGATCTCGTGCGCGTGCGCCTCACCAAGCCGACGGCCGACATGCCCAGGGCCCAGGCTGCCCTGGCCCGCCGGCCGTACGCCGCCCACGTGCCCGCACCCGGGGCGGAGGCCGCCATCCCGCCCGCCTCGCTTGCCGCGCACGGTCGTTCACGCCGCCAGCGCTGACGCCCACTGCTCACACCCGGAGATCCCCCATGCCCTCACACACGCTCGACGGCGATATCTACGTCGCCCCGCTGTACCTCGCTGGCTCCACCACCATCGGCGATCCTGCGTTGCAGCCACTCCTCAACCACGGCTTCACGGCGCAGAGCGATGAACTGGCGAACGTCTACGTCTCCTCCCCGGACCAGCGTGTCCGGCTCGGTTTCCTGCCCGAGGGCCCGGACAACACCTTGTGGAAGGTCGCCGCACACAGCGACCCGTTCGGGCCGCCCGACTGGCTGGCCACCTTCGACTCCAACACGCCGACGGAGTTGGTGACCGCCTTCACCTCGGCCCTTGCCACCAGCTACGCCGACGATCCGGACACCATCTTGACCGGCCCTCGTCGCCCAGTCGAGGAAGGCTTCCAGCCCCTGGAAGGCACTGGCTGGAAGCGGGGGGACTGGCGGCTCACCACCCTCTTCACCGCGCCCGACAAACTCGCCGGCCTCACCTACAGGGGCGGGGTCCTGGATCGACACGCTGAGCTCCGTGGCGACCAGGATCGCTGGCTGCTCTGGGGCGGCCAGGACGGGTACAGCTCACGCTGGTACGCCACGTTCACCTCTGCCGTCCCCGTCGATCTGATCGCGGCGACCACCGCCCGCCTGGCCGACCCCAGCCCTGTGCTTCGCTACGAGGTCGAAATCCCGCAGCGCAACCGCAGCGCCGCCCGGACACGCCCCGTGCCTCCCCCGGTGCCAACTCCGCTGGACGTCAGGCGTGCCACAGCCGCACGCGCCCGCTCCCACGGAGGTCACCTCGTACGCCGCACACCGGCGGCATCCGCAACCACGGGCACCCTCAGTGCCGTCCCGCCGGCCCGCCCCGCCCACCAACGGCGGGCCGCGGCGGGGCGCTCGTGAACTCCAGCCCGCGCCGACAGCCTCTCCCGCTCACTGGCACCGTCGGCCACGACGCGAGTGGAGACCGCTCGCAACCGCTCAACCGCAGCGGTCGTGGGCGTCCCTACGGGTGCCGGAGACGGCCGGGCGGCAGCTCCCTGCACCACCAACCCGGCAGCTTCACGAGCCACCGTTAGCTCACGTCGGCCCCACGACGCTCCAGGTGATGTCGCCCCCGCCAGCGCCGACCGCCTCCGCCAGCGCCTCGACGGTCAGGTTGATCCGTCTGCCGTCCGCCATGCGGGATCGACCCACGGACGCTGCTACCGCGTCGTCCGCAGTCTCGTAGTACGTACGTATCTCCTGATTCAGCACTCCGCTCTGCCCGCCTTCCATCGGTCGCCCCGGAAACAGCTCCCGGGGCGACCGATCCATTCCCCGAGTGATCACCTGCGGGCGCCGGCGCAGCCAGTTCGCCCACGGCAGACGCCCATCCCCGGGAAGGACTGGAGACCTGCTCCTGGACCATGTCAACGTACGACCGCTTCGAAAAACCGCAGGTCAACGAAGGGTTTGTTACTCATGACGCTTTCTGTCACCGCCCCGTCCCATGTCCCCGCCGCACCTCGTCACTCGGCACTCGGCGACCGCGAGTGGCTACTCGACTGCCACTGTGCGGGTCCAGTCATCGACCTCCTCAAAGGCCAGGGGTGGGACGTCATCCCCGACCTCTCCGCCAACGTCCATTGCTCCAGCCCCGACCAGACGGCGTACGTCGGGTTCCTTCCCGAGACCGAGGAGGCCGCGCGCGGCGAGCTGTGGCACATCCAGGTCAAAGGAGCCGACGGCCGGGTGGCATGGAGCCAGACCTTCGGGTCGAGTGTCCCGGCCCAGGCCGTGGCCGGATTCCTCGCGGCACTCATCGCCTTCCCCAGCCGCTGCTGCGCCTGCGTCTGACCTACGCCGACCGCCCCGCTTCACCAACCCAGGAGTCTCTCTTGCCTCGCGAGATCACCGTTCGCCAACTGATCCACCAGCTCCAGGCAGTCGACCCGGATCTCCCCGCGTACCTCGCTGTCAACCCGGACTGGCCCCAGGCCCACCGCATCGGTCGCGTCATCGAAGTCAGCGGCACCGACGGCGCTGTCTACCTTGCCGAGAACGGCCAGGAGGGCGTGCTGCCACCTGAGGTCCGCGCTCAGCTCGACTGGGCCGACGTGTGAACCGCCGGTCACGCTCGCAGTTCGCGGCGGGCGCGAAGGAGCCTCCGAGCCCGCCCTTGTCCCTTGGCGATGTCGCCCAACGCCCGATGCCTCAAGGCGTACGTGGTGCTCTCGTCCGCTCCGTGCCCCGCTGCGCCACCGAGCCGGTTCCCACGACCTGGGTGTCCGCGCAAGACCGCGTTCCCCTTCGTCCGGGCTCCGTTCTGCTGCTCTGGGAATCCGCCCCTTCAGGCGGGATGAACGTCACCGCCCACCTTGGCCTGGCCTCGGCGGACGTCACCCTCGCCACCTGGCCGAACCTCCACGGAGACTGGACCCCGGTCGTCTATCTCACGCTGCTGGAGACCATCGGTCTGCACGCCGCGCTGTCCGTGGCCATCGACGCGCTGCACGTCGCCAACCACCTTGCCGGAGTCTGACGCAACGACGCGTCTCGAACACCGAGGGGCTGTCCCGGTCGGGACAGCCCCTCGGCGCGTGTCGTTCCACGAGCCCCACGGCACAGCCACCGCGCACCAGGACGGCTCCGTGCTCAGAATCCCCTGGCCGCCTTCCGGCAGGTCCGATCCTGCCGGCATTTCACCTCCGCCGCGCGCCTGAACCGCTCGTCGCGGACTGGCTCAAGTGGCAGCAGTCGCCGATCGTGTTGCGCGCTGCCTCTTCGGCTTCCTGCACTCTCGGCATTGCGTCGCTCCGTGACGCTTGCAACGCCGCCCCTCACGGATCGCTTTGGCTATTCCTTTGACTTTCAGCGGCGGAGTTTTTCTTGTCTTCTTGGCCGCCAAACGCGCCTTAACTCGCGCTTCCCGCGAAGGGTCCCGATTGACCGCCGCTTCCTTTCGCGCCTTACGGTCGGCCATAGCCTATTCCCTCTTCATGTCTTTCAGCCAGGCTCCGAGGTAGTATGCGACCTGCATTACTCCTGCGGCTGCGACCGCGTAGGCGGCGATCCAGCGGGGTAGATTATCCGCGGAGTCTCCTCTTGGGACGAGCACAAGCCCCATCCCGGTGGCCAGCAGGACTATCCCAAGATGGTAAGCCCACTCAGCCGCGTACTCCCATCTACGCCCCCGTTTCGCCTCTTCTTGCTGGTCGTGATGAAGAAAGTCAACTTCTTCTCGAGTCCAGGGAAGTGGGCGCCATTCCGCAATCTCCGCATGCGAGTACATGAGAGCACGTGCGTTAAATCCACACTGCACGCAGGCAACAAAGGCCATTGCGGCGAAGGCTAGAAGAAATAGCGACCAGCCTGGGTAGCGGATCTCCTTTGGGGCCTGAGCGATGACTCCGACAATAGCCGTTGAGAAACCTGCGAGAAGGGCGGCTGCGCCGCTGGACATGGACTGGCGGGCAGGCGTCAATCCAAAGGGTGCAGGCTCGTGCCAGCGCAGAGGCGGTGGAGATTGCGTGCCGGGGACGGACGAGCGCCTCCGCCAGCAGATGTGTAGGCCCATGATGCCTCCACTAGCTACGCCTCATGTCCATGATTGGTCGGCGGATCTCCACCTGCAACTGAGCGTCCCCCGCCGCTGTCCGATCCAATGACACGAATGGGCACCTCTTACCCGTGCGCAGCAAGGCATCCACTGCCCACCCGCCCAGCAGGGCCTCGGCGTAGTCGCGTTGCGTCCGGTTTGTGATCACCGAGGTCGAGGAGTGCGAGGGGCCATCGGGGATCGCGGGCGTTGCGTCGCAGGCCCGCGACGCAACGTTGGAGCACAACGGTCTCTTAAAGCGGGTCGCCGCAACTCCTACAGGTGTCTTCGCCATCGTCGTACATAACGCCGCAGCAGTACGTGGGGCCGCCGCTGACTTCATAACAAGCGCTGCACATCTGAGACTCGTCGTCCCAGTCAGTCGCGTTCTCGACGGGATCGTCACACCCTGTACAGACAAGCGCTGTCACCGCGCGTCACCCCAGCAATCGGAGGAGGTAAACGGAGAGCAGTAATCGCTGTCGTGTCGCTCGGAGTAGTCGCTCATGTTGGCTGTCGGCTTACCACAGTTCGGACACGTGGGGTGTTCACCCGGACATGTGCGATTGTTGTGCCCACCGAGTCCACATACCCTGCATGCCATGACGACAGAGTAGATGAACCTCAGCCGTCGGACCCAAGGCTTCGGCAAAGACTGGATGACGTCCGGTTTGTGATCATGCGAGGCCGAGGAACGCGAGGGGTCGGCAGGCGTTGCGTGCGTTGCGGCGGAGGCCGGCGGCCATGTTCTTGACGCCGCCCAGGCGCATGGCGCCGATGGCGAGATTGCGCCAGGTCGCCATCGCCCGGGGTGCATTGCCTGTCCGCAGTTGGGAGGCGTCCTCGGCGAAGGTGGTGTCGCGGACGTGGTGCAGGGCCTCGATCTTCCAGTGGTCCCGGACCAGCTGTGCGAGCCGGGCGGGGGCGGCCTGCTCGGCGGTCAGGCTGGTCACCGCGTAGGTGGTGGTGATAGTGGCCTTGCCGGTCTTGCGGTCGGTGCGGCGGCGCTTGATCTGGACGGCCTGGCAGGCGCCGGGAAAGAGCAGGTTGATCACGGTGGCGACCTTGATTCGGCGGATCTCCTCGCGGCCGTGGCCGCTGCCGCGCGTGCGGCCCTGGAGCGGGATGCCCTTCCAGGGAAGGGACTTCAGCTGCTTGCGCAGTTTCTTCTGAATGCCCTTGACGATCGCGATGTAGTGGGCCCGGCGGCCCAGAAGGCAGCCGGCCTGCTCGCGCTGGGTATGCAGTGCGTCGCTGGTGACGACCGTCCCGGCCAGGTAGGCGACGGTGTCCAGCAGCGGCTGGAAGCAGGCGGTCTCGCCGGTCTTCTCGCCGACGTCGAGTTGGGCTAGTACTCCAGTGTGGTTTCGTGATCTATCCGGTGGGTTCGTCAGTCGACCGTCGTCGGTAGTGGCTGCGGCGGGCTGTTGCCTGGTGGCGTCT
>NZ_JBEPDM010000020.1:17206-127659 GCF_040300305.1 Streptomyces sp. NPDC000410 | reverse complement strand
CACCCTCTTCCCCACCCCCCCGCTCTCCCTATCTGGGGGGGGGGCGGACCCCCCCCCGCGGCGGAGCCGAAAATCGACACTGCGGGAAGGGGCGGGTAGGGGACAAGGCCCGCCGCAGGCGCCCCCACCCCCACCCGCACCCGCACCCGCAAGCGCGCCCCCCACCCGCACCCGCAGGCGCCCCCCACCCGCAGCCTCACGCGCACGCACCCCGGCCGAGCCGGGGTCGCCCGGCATTCAGATGGCGCACATCCGCGCTCCGCACCCCCGTCATGTCGAATCCAGCCGGTCACGGAATTAGTTAGGAGCCGGGCCCCCGCAGCCCGAGGCCCGGCGCTTCCGTCCGGCAGAGGAGAGCCGCCATGCCCGCATCGCCCGCCGTCATCCCCGCCCCACTCGTGTCCGCCGAGCCGCGCTACGTGGTCTCCCTCGCCCGCGACCAGGACGACGTCCGGGCCGCGCAGCGGCTGCGGCACCAGGTGTTCGCCGGAGAGATGGGGGCCCGGATCGAGGGCCCGGAGCCCGGCCTCGACATCGACGCGTTCGACGCGTACTGCGACCACATCCTCGTACGGCACGAGGAGACCGGCGAGGTCGTCGGCACGTACCGCGTGCTCCCGCCCGACCGCGCACGGATCGCCGGGCGGCTCTACTGCGAGACCGAGTTCGACATCGCCCGCCTCGCCCCGATCCGCGACGACCTGGTCGAGGTGGGCCGTTCCTGCGTCCACCCCGCCCACCGCAACGGCGCCGTCATCGCCCTGATCTGGGCGGGCCTCGCCCGCTACATGACCCGCACCGGCCACACCTGGCTGGCCGGCTGCTGCTCCATCCCACTCGCCGACGGGGGCTCCCTCGCCGCCGCCACCTGGGACACGGTCAAGGCCAAGCACCTCGCCCCCGAGGAGTACTGGGTCACCCCGCACAAGCTCTGGAGCCCCGACGGCATCACCCGGCCCGAGGGCCGCACCGAACTCCCCCCGCTCCTGCGCGGCTATCTGCGGCTCGGAGCCTGGGTGTGCGGCGCGCCCGCCCACGACCCGGACTTCGGCGTCGCGGACCTGTACGTGCTGCTGTCGCTGCGCCGCACCAACCCCCGCTATCTGCGCCACTTCCTGTCGCTGGCCCCGGTGCGATGAGCGTCTGGCTGCCCACCGCGCCCTGCACCCCGGGCGCCTGCGCGACCCCGCGGTGGCCGGCCGCCGGCCGGCTGACGGCGGTCGCCCGGCTGATCGCGGGGATGGCGGCGGTGCTCGCCGGTGTCGTCCTGTCCCCGCTGGCGATCCCGCTCAGCCCGGCGGGCCGGGCCCGGTTGGCGAGTCTGTGGTCCCGGACGGTGATACGCGCGTTCGGCGTACGCATCCGCATCGTGGGCGAGATACCGGCGCCGACGCCTCCACGGCGGCTGGGCCCCGTACGAGACGTCGCGTCCCGGCCGGGGAAGGCCGTCGGAACCCTCGTCGTCGCCAATCACATCTCCTGGCTCGACATACCCCTCGTCGCGGCCGTCCTGCCCGGACGGATGCTCGCCAAGCGCGAGGTCCGGCAGTGGCCCGTGCTCGGGCCGCTCGCCGGATTCGGGGGGACGCTGTTCCTGGACCGGGACCGGCTGCGGGCGCTGCCCGGGGTGGTACGGGCCATGGCGGACGCCCTCGGGGGAGGGGCACGGGTGATCGTCTTCCCGGAGGGGTCCACGTGGTGCGGCCGCGGGCACGGCCGGTTCCGTAACGCCGCGTTCCAGGCCGCCCTGGACGCCGGGGCCGTCGTCCAGCCCGTACGGATCACCTACCGGCCCACCGGCGCCGCCGCGTTCGTGGGCGAGGACCCACTGACCGCGTCCCTGTGGCGGGTCGTGACGGCCGGCGGGCTCACGGCGGAGATCACCCTGCTGCCGGCGATCCCCGCGGCCCGCCACCCCGACCGCCGCTCACTCGCACGAGCCGCGCAGACCGCGGTCGTCCACACCGCGGCCGCCCCCGGGGCCGTTCACAACGCCGTCGGTCACACCGCGGCCGCCGCCGGGGCCGTTCACAACGCGGTCGTTCACACCGCCGTCGACAGCGACAGCGCGAATCTGCCCTCCCCGTCCGTCCACCACTCCGAGAGCTTGAGCCCGGCGTCGGCCAGTTCGGTCCGCACGCCCTCCTGACGGAACTTCGCCGACACCTCCGTACGGATCTCCTCACCCGCCTCGAACGGCACCAGCAGATCCAGCTCACGGATCTTGACCGTCAACGCCTCCCGCGCCCGCAGCCGCATCTCGATCCATTCCTCCTCCGCGTTCCACAGCGCCACATGGGCGAAGTGCTCCAGCGGGAAGTCGGCGCCGAGCTCCCTGTTGATCACGGCCAGCACGTTCCGGTTGAACTCGGCGGTGACACCGGCCGCGTCGTCGTACGCCGCGACCAGCACCGCCTCGTCCTTCACCAGGTCCGTGCCGAGCAGCAGCGCGTCCCCGGGCGCGAGCAGCGAGCGTACGGACCGCAGGAACACCGCACGCTCTCCCGGCAGCAGATTGCCGATCGTGCCGCCCAGGAAGGCGACCAGCCGGGGGCCCGGCGTTCCCGGCAGCGCCAGCCCGCGGGTGAAGTCGGCGATCAGGGCGTGGACATGGAGCTCCGGGTGCTCGGCGAGCAGCGCCTCGGCCGCCCCGGTCAGCGCGCTCTCGCTGACGTCGACCGGTACGTAGCTCTCCAGCTCCGTCAGCGCGTCCAGCAGATGGCGGGTCTTCTCGGACGAGCCGGAGCCCAGCTCCACCAGGGTGCGGGCGCCGGTCGCCGCGGCGATCCCGTCCGCGCGGGCGAGCAGGATCTCCCGTTCCGCGCGCGTCGGGTAGTACTCGGGCAGCCGGGTGATCTCCTCGAAGAGGTCACTGCCGCGCGCGTCGTAGAACCACTTGGGCGGCAGCTCCTTCGGCATACGGGTCAGCCCGTGCAGCACATCGGCGCGCAGCGCGGCTTCCGTGGCGTCCTCGGGCAGGGTGCGGGTCAGCTGGAACGGGCTCACGCGGTCGGCTCCTTGAGCGGGGTCAGCAGTACATCGGTGCGGGTCGCCACGACCAGCGTGCGGTCGGGCACCTCGCACCAGCGGGGATCGTCGTCGTACGGCTCCGAGGCGACGACCGTGCGGCCTTCTTCCTGGGCCCGGTCCGCCTCCTGGTCGCTCCCGCGGCCGGGTGGCGCGAGGTACCAGAGCGTGTCGCCCCAGGCGGTCGCCACGACCGTCACACCGTCCGTGAGCAGGAGGTTCAGCCGGGAACCGGGCGCGGCGGCCGAGATGTCCAGCACGGTCTCGGCGAGCGCCTGGCCGGGCTCGTCGCCGTCCCGCAGCCGGTGCAGCACCAGCGCCCACACCAGCGCGGAGTCGCAGCGCGCCTCCATCGACAGCAGCTCGGCGGCGGGCAGCGCGGCGGCGAGCGGCGCGAGCGAGCCCGGCCAGCCCTTCACTGCGCCGTTGTGGCTGAACAGCCACGGCCCGGCGGCGAACGGCGCGGCCGCCGCCTCCCCGTCCGCGCCCGCCTCGGTGGCGTCCCGGACGGCGGCCAGCAGCGCCCCGGCCCTGACCACCCGGGCCAGGTCGGCGAAGGACTGGTCGCCCCAGATCGGGCCGGAACGGCGGTAGCGGGCCGGGACCGGATCGCCCTCGGCGTACCAGCCCACACCGAAGCCGTCCGCGTTGACCGTCCCGTACCGCTGCCTCCTCGGCGCCCAGGACTGGCGGAAGAGCGCGTGCGGCGGCCGTACCAGCAGTTCGGCGAGCGCCGTCGCGGGGCCCAGAAAGGCGATATGACGACACATCACGCGTCCCTGGCGGTACGGAACCCGGAGAAGATCTGCCGGCGCACCGGCAGGTCCCAGTTGCGGAACGTGCCCCGGCAGGCCACCGGGTCCACGGCGAACGAACCGCCCCGCAGCACCTTGTGGCCGGGGCCGAAGAACACCTCGGAGTACTCGCGGTACGGGAACGCCACGAAGCCCGGATACGGCAGGAAGTCGCTCGCCGTCCACTCCCACACGTCGCCGATCAGCTGCCGGACGCCGAGGGGCGAGGCGCCCTCGGGATACGCCCCTGCGGGCGCGGGGCGCAGATGGCGCTGGCCGAGGTTGGCGTGCGCCGGGGTGGGATCGCCGTCGCCCCACGGGTAGCGCCGGGACCGCCCGGACGCCGGATCGTGCCGGGCCGCCTTCTCCCACTCGGCCTCCGTCGGCAGCCGCCGCCCCGCCCAGCGGGCGTACGCGTCGGCCTCGTACCAGCTGATGTGCAGCACCGGCTCGTCCTCGGGCACCGGCTCGGTCACCCCGAACCGGCGGCGCAGCCACTGGCCGCCCTCGCTGCGCCAGAACAGCGGCGCGCCGATGCCGTGCCGGTGGATCTGGTCCCAGCCCTCCTCCGCCCACCAGCGCTCGTCGGTGTAGCCGCCGTCCGCGATGAACTGCTGGAAGGCGCCGTTCGTGACGGGTGTGGTGTCGATGTAGTACGCCGGGAGGTCGCGGTGGTGCGCCGGGCGTTCGTTGTCCAGCGCCCAGGGCTCGGCGGACGTGCCCATGGTGAACAGCCCGGCCGGGACCAGGACTTCGGCGGGCAGACCGTTCGTGCCGCCCCGTGGCGGCTCGGGAGCTTCGAGCGCGGCCGGGCCGCGCCGCAGCTGATGGGTGATCAGCATCGTCTCGTCGTGCTGCTGCTCGTGCTGCGCGATCATCCCGAAGGCGAAGGCGGAATCGACGAGCCGCCCGCCGCGCAGCGGATGGCCGTCGAGGACGTCGAGGACCCGGGCCCGTACGTCCGAGGCGTACGTCCGGGACTCGGCGGGGGAGAGCAGCGGCAGCGAGGGCCGCTCCGCGCGGGGATGCTCGAAGGCGTCGTACACCTTGTCGATCTCGGGGCGTATCGCCTCGCGCCCGGCGACCGCCCGCAGCAGCCACTGCTCCTCCTGGTTGCCGATGTGCGCCAGGTCCCAGACGAGCGGTGACATCAACGGCGAGTGCTGAGCGGTCAGTTCATGGTCGTCGACGCACGTGGTGAGCAGGGAGGTGCGGGCACGGGCGGTGAGCAGCGCCTCCAGGGCGCGCTGCCTGAGCACGTCGTCGGTCGCCACCACCGGGGACTCGTTCATGAGCTGATCTCCTTGCCGCTGAGCTCGCTGCTGAACTTGCTGCCGATCGAGAAGTCGTCGGCCGGACATCGGCCCCGCAGGACGTAGCGGTCGTAGTACGCGGCCACCGCGTCCTGGACGGACGGGGCCGCCCCGATCCGGGGCAGGGCCTCCAGCGCGGCGGCGAAGCAGCTGACGGCCGCGCCGTGCAGTTCGGGGTCGGTCAGCCCGTGGCGGGCGGCGCCCAGCCAGAGCGGATTGCGCGGCGCGGGCTGCGGCCCGGCCGTCTCGGCGAGCGGTTTCACCGTCCGGTACGCCGTCTCCGTCGCCTCCGGGTCGTCGAACAGAGCCGTCGTGACGGCCACCGGCACCATCCAGCCGTCCTCGCCCGGCTGGGCGTCGATCATGCGCAGTTCGAGATGGCCGCGCGGCCGGACGGGCGGGAAGAGCGTGGTGATGTGGTACTCGAGATCCGCGCGGACCGGCGGCCGGGGTGCCCCCCACCGTGTCCCGTCACGTATCCAGTCGCGGAACGTCAGCCGCTCCGGCACGGCCCACGGACCATCGGCGGTCCTGACACACATCACCGGTGTGTCCAGCACATGCGCCGTCCAGCCCGCGCGCGGCTCCGTACCGAAGGGCGGCGCCAGCGAGCGCACGGGGTCCAGCTGGGCCCACAGCGCCTGCCGGGTCGACCGCCAGCCGGTGGGCCGGCCGGAGCCGGCCGGGGAGTGCGCGAACGCCGCCACCAGCACCGCGCCCAGCAGGTGCGCGAGCTGCCAGCGTCTGCCGAGCCCCAGCGGGCCCGGCTCCTCGTGACCGGCGTCCAGGCACACCTGGACCGAGGCGGAGGAGCACATCATGGAGCGCCCGGCGGGTCCCGTGCGCTGGAAGTAGGCCTCCATGGCGTCGTAGCGCGGCTCGCGCAGCAGTCGGCGCGGGGGATGCCAGGGATCGTGACCGAAACCGGTGAGTGCGAGCCCGGACGCGCGAAGCGCGGTCCGTACGGTGGCGAGGTCTGCCGCCGTGGAGTCGATGCACTCGGTGAGAGAGGCGGCGGGCGGCGAGCTGAGCTCCAGCTGACCGCCGGGTTCGAAGGTGAGCGCCGAGCCGAGGGGCAGGGTCCTCAGTCCGGCGAAGGCGCGCTCCAGCCGGGTGGGCGCGACGGGCAGTTGCGGTACGTGCAGATCGTGGACGAGCCATTCCAGTTCGACCCCGATGAGGCGGGGCGGGCCCGTCTTGAAGCAGATACATCGCAGTAGGTCTTCGGCGTCGTTCTCGGTGAGCGGTGGTCCGCTCCCCGTGACGTCGGGTGCTGCCATGGCCGACTCCTCCTGTCGAAGGCGCTCCGTCCACCTAAGGCCACCGTCGTTGGTTCGCACAAGAGTGCCCCTGCGGGGCGTATAGGGGCGGTAATTCGGTTGCTGCCTCCATGAATGATCACTGAGGATGCCGGGCATGAGTGCACGTTTGCGGGGGATCGCGAAACAGACCCAGGAGATCGTCGAAGCCGGCCGGTACAGGGCACCCGGCGGCCGGATGGTGACGATCGGCGCGGACCTGTCCGCCGCGGTCGAGGGGACACGGATGTACGGGCCCGGGCCCGTGCCGGTCACCCCCGGCTCGGACCGTTCCAGCGTATGCGAGGTCACCGGAGAGAGCAGCCTGGACGCCGCCCGCCGGATGACGGCCCGGGATCCGGGCGCTCCGGTCGCCGTGCTGAACTTCGCCTCGGCCCGCAACCCCGGCGGCGGCTATCTCAACGGCGCGCAGGCCCAGGAGGAGGCGCTCTGCCGGGCCTCCGGGCTGTACACCACGCTGCTGAGCGCCCCGGAGTTCTACGCCCACCACCGCGCCGACCGCGACCCGTTCTACACCGACCGGGTCATCCACTCACCCGGCGTCCCGGTCTTCCGCGACGACCGCGGCACGCTCCTCGACACGCCGTACCGCGTCGGCTTCCTCACCTCGCCCGCGCCGAACGCGGGCGTGATCCTCAGCCGTACGCCGGGGGAGGCCGGGCGCATACCGGCCGCCCTCGCCTCCCGGGCGGAGAGGGTCCTGGAGACCGCAGTGGCGAACGGCTACCGCAGGCTGGTGCTGGGCGCCTGGGGCTGCGGGGTCTTCCGCAACGATCCGGCGCAGGTGGCGGTCGCGTTCCGGACGCTGCTCGAAGGCCGGTTCGCCGGGCACTTCGACGAGATCGTCTTCGCCGTACTGGACCGTACGCAGGGGCAGACCACGCTGGGGGCGTTCCGGGCGGCGTTTCCCGGCGCGGCGGCGCGCTGACGCACGCCCGGCCGCTTCGCGGCGGCCCGGCGCGCGTCACGTGGCACGCGTCAGGGCGTGCCCGTCAGATCCAGCCGTCCAGCGACGACATGAACCCGTCGAAGTCGTCACGGTGGATCGTGTGGCCCGCGCCCTTCACCGTACGGACCTCGAAGCCGCGCGCGGTCAGCACCCGCGCCCGCTCCGCCGACACCAGGAGGCTCGGATCGGCGAGCTGGACCAGGGAGGGCACGACGGCCCTCGTCGGCAGCAGGTCCACGCCGACGGAATCGGCCAGCCCCCGCACGGACGACTCGTCCCAGGCCGCGAGGGTCTCCAGCTCGATGTCGACGTCCTCGCTCTCCCAGCGCGGGTTGAGCGCCGCGATCCGGTCCTTCGAGGCGACCGCCTTGAACTCGGCGAACTGTTCGAGGCCACGGCCGTCCTCCGACGGGGCGAGGTGCCAGGCCGGATCCGAGTACACGGCGCGCCGCGGCGCGAGCCGCTCCACCGCGAGGGAGAGCGTCAGCCCGCCGAGCGAGTGCCCGACGGCGAGTTCGGCGCCGCCCGGCAGCGTCTCGACGAGGTCGTCGGCGAAGTCCCGCGGTGTGTACGAGGTCGCGGCGCCGCTGCGGCCGTGGCCGCGCAGATCGACGGCGATCACGCGATAGCCCTGCTCGGCCAGCGCGGGACCCACGCGCCGCCAGGTGCGGTGGTCGGCCATGATGCCGTGGACCAGGAGTGCGACGCGGTCGCCCGAGCCCCAGGTGTGGGTGTGCAGCTGCACGGTGGTGTGCCTTTCCGTTCGTGGTCGGTTCGTTGATTCATCGACTCATCGATCCGGGGTTCAGCGCACCGTGCGGATCGGGCGCACGGCGAGCGCGCCCAGCACCGACAGCGCGGCGGCGACGAGGAAGAGCGTGGTGTAGCCGCCGGCGACCGACACGATCACCGAGGCCACGAACGGCGCGATGATCTGCGGGCCGGCGTTGGCGACGTTGAGCACGCCCATGTCCCGCGCGGCGTCCTCGGCCTTCGGCAGGACCATCGTGACGAGCGCGGTGTCCACGGCCATGTAGCAGCCGAAGCCGAGCCCGTTGACGGCCGAGAAGGCGAGCATCGCCGTCCAGCTGTCCGACACGGCCGGGATGACCATGGCCGCCGCCGCCAGCGCGGCGGACGCGCCGACGAACAGCTTGCGGCGGTCGTAACGGTCGGAGAGCCAGCCGCCCAGCACCGTGGACAGGGCCATCGCGACGCTGTTGACCGGCAGCAGGACGGCCACGGCCTCCTCCGGTGCGAGGCCGGCGGGCAGCGCGGTGTGGTCCTTGAGGATGTACAGCTGGAAGCCGGCGACCGCGAAGTACCCGAGGATCAGCAGGGCCCGGCCGATGAACGCCCAGCGGAAGTCGTGCTCCTTCAGCGCCCCGCCGAACGCGGCGATCTGCGCCTTGACGGGAAGGGGCTCGCGCGCGGGCATCCGCTCCTCGCGGGCGCCCGCGGAGAACAGCACGGCGGCGGCCGCCACGAGCACGCCGAACACCAGATAGCCGGTGCGGTGGTCGTCCGAGAAGGCCGCGCCCAGCAGGGCGCCCAGGGTGGAACCGACCGGCAGGCCGAGCCCGACGGCCGCCGACGCCCTGCCGCGCGCGCCGACCGGCACCCGGTCGGGGACGACCGAGGTGAGGGCCGCCTGGTAGACGTTCATCACGGCCTGGCCGAGGCACCAGGCGATCATCACCAGCAGCACGGTGTCGACGCTGCCGAGCAGCAGCATCACAGGGACGGCGAGGAGCCCGCCGGCCAGGATCCACGGATTGCGCCGGCCCGACCGGTCGGACAGCGCGCCTGCCACCGGATTGAGGACGGTCGCGAAGATGGCCGACACCCCGGCGACCAGCCCGAAGTTGGCCACCTTGTCCGCCGGGTCGATGGCCTCGATCTGGAGGGCGAGGAGCACTCCGGCGACGCCGGTGTAGAGCGCGTACATCGCGGTGTTGCCGAGGAGGAGCAGGGGTAGGAGCCCACGCGCCGTGCGGGGCGACGGGGGCGGCGACGGGTGCGGGACCGGGTGCGGAACGGGTCCGGGGATGTCGGCACCGGGGGAGGAAAGGGCCACGTTGCCCTCCGGTTGAGGGGTGGGATCGGGATGTGGTTACACGTGTCAGCTGAGGCGTGCGCACTGTCTAGCACCCAATTCAGGCCATCCGCCAGACCCTGGACGCGACAGGTCTGGAAAGATGCCGAGGGCGATGAGCCAGACACCCGAGCAGTCAGCAGAACGTCCCGTCCCGACCAGTGCCGATGTCGCGCGGCTGGCCGGAGTCTCCCGGGCCACCGTCTCGTACGTGCTGAACAACACCTCCGCGGTGCGGATCAGCGAGCCCACCCGCCGCAGAGTGCGCGAGGCCGCCGAGGAACTGGGCTACGTACCGCACGCCGCCGCCCGCAGCCTGCGCGCCGGGCACAGCCGCATCGTGCTGCTGCCCACCGCGCACGTTCCGGTCGGGCCGCTCTACAGCCGGTTCTTCAACGAACTCCAGTGGGCCCTGCGGCGCCTCGACTACACCGTCGTGCAGTACGGCAGCCTCGGTCTGGACGGCGACGCGGCGGCCCGCGCCTGGGCGGAGCTGCGCCCCGTCGCGGTGGTGTCACTCGGCGAGGTCGCCCTCACGGCGCACGGCGTCGAGGTGCTCAAGCGCTCCGGTGCGAAGGCCGTGATCACGCTCGGTCCGCAGGACGTCGAGGGTGCCCACTCGCTGGTGATGGACCAGCGGGAGGTCGGCATCCGCGCGGCGGGGCACCTGCTGGAGCGCGGTCACCGCCGGATCGGCGTGATCATGCCCGAGGAGCCGGGCCTGGAGCTGTTCTCCGTGCCCCGGCTGGCCGGCGTCCGGCGGGCCGTCGAGCCCGCCGGCGGGACGGTCGTCCCGATCCCGCTCGCGTACGACGAGGACGCGGCGACCGCGCTGGCGGCGCGCTGGCGGGACCTGGGCGTCGACGCCGTGTACGCGTACAACGACGAGTACGCCATGCTGCTGATGCGGGCCCTCCAGGACGCCGGGATCGGCATCCCGCAGGAGACGGCGGTGATCGGCGCCGACGACCTGCTGCTGGGGCGGCTGCTGCGGCCGCGGCTGAGTACGGTACGGATCGACATGGTCACCGGGCAGCACCTGGCCGAACTCGTCGACCGGGTCGTACGGGATCCCGGCAGCGAGCCCGAACGGCACGACCTGATGGGCGCGCAGGTCGTCCAGCGCGAGTCGACCTGAACCGCGCTAGCTTCATTGCATGGGCACTGTTCCGCGGCGCTTCGAGATCCTGCTGGTGCCGTCGCACGTCGAGGACCGCTCCGGCGCGACGGTGGAGGACAGCGCGGTCCGCTCGGCCGTCGTCGAGGCCACCGGCCAGACCGGCGCGTCGGGCTACCCGCGCTATGTGGGCCACGGCATCGTGGCGGACATCGACCCGCTGACCCGCACGGTGGAGGCGCTCCTCGTCGACGGCTCGGAACTGGACTACGGCCTGACGGCCCTGGTCTCGGGGCGTACCCCGGACTGACGGGTGTGCGTGAACCGACGGAGCCTCAGGTCATCGCGAGAACACCGCCGACACGACTCATCGCGTGAGTCGTTGTCAGGGCCGTCAGGGAACGCCCCCTAGCGGGCCAGGGCGCGCAGGAAGCGGACATACATGGTCCAGCGGGCCCGGTGGCGCCGGTGCCCGGCGCGGTCCAGGCTGTCCTCCAGAAGGGCGTCGTGCAGCCAGCGGTATGCCAGGGGCCAGCTCAGGCGGGCGATTCCGCTGACGCGCATCGAGAGAGTGTGCCGCAGCATCGTGTGCTCGTCGTCGACCGGCAGCACCGCGTACTCGTGGAAGCCGTGGAAGCCCCGGGGGCCGCTGAAGGTGAATCGGACCCAGGTGCCCGGCACGTACGCGGCGACCGTGTAGCGGACCGGCCCGTGGCCGCCCGCCGCGCCCGCCGACAGCGGGCGGTCGAACTCCATCGCGGGCCAGGCCTGGTGGGGCCAGAGCCGGTCCGAGGCCCCGCCGGACAGCGTGTCGAGGAGGTCGCCGACCTCGGCGGCTCTCATCGGCAGCAGGCGTTCGTGCACGTTGTGGACGGGCATCGCCACTCCTTCAATTGGAGAACATCCTCTAATTGATATGGAGAGTACTCTCTGATTCATGCCGAGACCACCACGCTTCGACACCGGCCTCCTTCTCGACGCCGCCGTCCGGCTCGCCGCCTCCGGCGGCCCGGCCGCCGTGACCATGTCCGCCGTCGCCCAGGCGGTCGGCGCGCCCAGTGGATCGGTCTACCACCGCTTCTCGGGGCGGCCGGCCCTGCTCGCCGAGGTGTGGCTGCGTACCGTCGAGGGCTTCCAGGACGGCTACCTCGACGTGCTCGGCGGGGATCCCGACCTTCGCCGGGCGGCCTGCGCCGCTGCCCGGCACGTCGTCGCCTGGAGCAGGGCCCATCCCCAGGAGGCCGCGCTGCTCCTTTACGGCCCCGAGGAGTTCGGCCGCACCGACTGGCCCGAGGAGTACCGGGAGCGCGCGGACCGGGGCAACCGGCGCGTCTTCGCCCGCCTCGGCGAGATCGGCGAAGCCCTCGGTGCGGGCGGGGCCCAGGGCGCGGACCGTGTCACCCTCGCCCTGGTCGACGTGCCGCTCACCGTGATCCGCCGCCACCTGCGCGCCGGACAGCCGCTGCCGCCGCACGCCGAGGACCTTGCCGAGGAGTCCGCCGCGAGGCTGCTCCACATCAGGTAGGGGTCGAAGCGAACACCAAGGGGTCGCCGACTCCTGGCCCGCCGAACATCCGTGCGTCCGCAGGGAGTTGACGCGTAGATACGATGCTCCGCGTCCAACTGGGCGAAGCCGACGCGACTGGAGCGCCTCCATGACCCTGCTCGACCCCAAGACCTGGCAGCCCGTCAGACTCTCCGGACACCGGTCCGACGTCGTCGAACCCGCCACCGGGGCCACGCTCGCCTCCGTGCGCCTCGCCACCGCCGACGACGTCACCGCCGCCACCGATTCCGCCGCGGCGGCCCGGACCGACTGGGCGCGCACCCCGCACTTCCTGCGGGCGACCGTGCTGCGGCGGGCGGGGGACCTGTTCACCGAGCACGCCGCCGAGCTGCGCGAATGGCTGGTCCGGGAGTCCGGTTCGATCCCCGGCAAGGCGGACTTCGAGCTGCACGTCGCCGCCCAGGAGTGCTACGAGGCCGCCGCGCTCGCCTCCCGCCCCACCGGCCAGGTGCTGCCGAGCGAGCAGCCCAGGCTGTCGTACACCCGCCGGGTCCCCGCCGGGGTCGTCGGTGTCATCGCTCCGTTCAACGCTCCGCTGATCCTCTCCATACGCTCCGTCGCCCCGGCCCTCGCGCTCGGCAACGCCGTCCTGCTCAAGCCCGATCCGCGCACCGCGGTCTGTGGCGGACTCTCGCTCGCCGCGGTGTTCGCGCGGGCCGGGCTGCCCGAGGGGCTGCTGCACGTCCTGCCGGGCGGCGCGGACGTGGGCCGGGCGATCGTCGTGGAGCCGGGCATCCCGGTGGTGTCCTTCACCGGCTCGACGGCGGCGGGCCGCTCCGTGGGCGAGGCGGCCGGCCGCCACCTCAAGCGCGTCCATCTCGAACTCGGCGGCAACTCGGCCCTCGTGGTCCTCGAGGACGCCGACATCGAGGCAGCCGTCGCCCAGGCGTCCTGGGGTTCGTTCTTCCACCAGGGCCAGATCTGCATGACCACCGGACGGCATCTGGTGCACGCCTC
Organism: Streptomyces sp. NPDC000410; assembly: GCF_040300305.1. Classification (NCBI taxonomy): domain Bacteria; kingdom Bacillati; phylum Actinomycetota; class Actinomycetes; order Kitasatosporales; family Streptomycetaceae; genus Streptomyces; species Streptomyces sp. NPDC000410. Next base: position 114,521 of record NZ_JBEPDM010000020.1, on the reverse strand, counting down.
GCTCTACGAGGAGTACGTCGAACGACTCGCCGCGAAGGCCGAATCGCTCGCCGTGGGCGACCCGTACCGCGAGCAGGTGCACCTCGGACCGGTCATCGACCGCGGCCAACTCGACCGGATCCACGGCCTGGTGGAGGCCAGCACGGCGCGTGGGGCCGTACTGGCCGCGGGCGGCAAGCACCGCGACCTGTTCTACCGTCCCACCGTCCTCGCCGGTGTCGACGACCACACCCCCGCCTACGCGGAGGAGGTCTTCGGACCGGTCGCCCCGGTCCGGCCGTTCGGCACGCTCGACGAGGCCGCGGCGCTCGCGGCGGCGGGCCCGTACGGACTGTCGCTGGGCATCGTCACCCGCGACAGCGCGCTCGGCCTGGAGCTCGCCGACCGGATCCCCACGGGCATCGCGCACATCAACGACCAGACGGTCAACGACGAGGCGGTCGCGCCCTTCGGCGGTGTCGCGGCGTCGGGCACCGGCGCGCGCTTCGGCGGTGACGCCAACCTGGAGGCGTTCACCGAGCTGCGCTGGACGACCGTACGCGGCGAGGCGCCGGGTCACCCGTTCTGACGCGCGGGGGCCCGGGTCGTGGCGCGGACCCGGGCCCCGCAGGCGCTCACCGGATCCGAGGCGGCTCAACGGCGCGGAGGCGGCTCACTGCTTCTGCTGCGCGACCTCGACCGACTTGCGGACCTCGTCCATGTCCAGACCGCGCGCCTGGCCGATCAGGTCCTCGAGCGCGGGCTCGGGGAGCGCCCCGGGCTGGGCGAAGATCGCGACCTTCTCCCGGACGATCATCAGCGTCGGGATGGAGCTGATCTGGAACGCCGCGGCCAGCTCCGGCTGCGCCTCCGTGTCCACCTTGCCGAAGACGAGATCCGGGTGGCGCTCGGAGGACTTCTCGAAGACCGGGGCGAACTGGCGGCAAGGGCCGCACCAGGAAGCCCAGAAGTCGATCAGGACAAAGTCATTGTCAGATACAACCTGATCGAAGTTTTCCTTGGTGAGCTCGACAGTGCTCATTGCTTCCTACCTCTTCCTGGTGTCCGCTCGGACCCCCGCACAACGATGTACGGAGTGGCCGTATTCCGGGTGAGAGGCGCCTGCCCCTGTGGCCACGGCCCACACGTGGTCACAGACTGTCCGTATGACGGATGCCGTGGAGTACGACGTGGTGGTGCTGGGGAGCGGGCCGACAGGGGAGAACGTCGCGGACAGGACCAGGGCCGCCGGGCTGAGCACGGCGGTCGTGGAGAGCGAACTCGTCGGAGGCGAGTGCTCGTACTGGGCGTGTATGCCCAGCAAGGCGCTGCTGCGGCCCGTCATCACCCGCGCCGACGCCCGCCGGGTCCCGGGCGTACGCCACTCCGTCCAGGGCCCGCTGGACACCGCCGAGGTGCTGGCCCACCGCGACGAGTACGCCTCCCACTGGAAGGACGACGGCCAGAGCGGCTGGCTCGACTCGATCGGCGCCCGGCTCTACCGAGGGCAGGGCCGCCTCCACGGCCCGAAGAAGGTCGTCGTCACCGGCCCCGAGGGCGAGCGTCACGTACTGACCGCGCGGCACGCCGTCGCCGTGTGCACCGGAAGCCGGGCCGTCCTGCCCCGGCTCCCCGGGCTCGCCGGGGCCAGGGCCTGGACCAGCCGCGAGGCGACCAGCGCGCAGACCGTCCCCGAGCGGCTCGTCGTGGTCGGCGGGGGAGTGGTCGGCACCGAGATGGCCACCGCCTGGCAGGCCCTCGGCTCACGGATCACCATGCTGGTCCGGGGCAAAGGGCTGCTGCCGCGCATGGAACCGTTCGTCGGCGAATACGTCGCCGAGGCGCTCACCGAGGCCGGTGCCACGGTCCGCACCGGCGTGTCCGTGGCCGCCGTACGCCGCGACGGAGGCGGCGGACCGGTCACCGTGGTGCTGGAGGACGGCGAACTGATCGACGCCGACGAAGTCCTCTTCGCCACCGGACGCGCACCGCGCACCGACGACATCGGGCTGGAGACGGTGGGCCTGGAACCCGGCTCCTGGCTCCGCGTCGACGACAGCTGCCGGGTCGACGGCAGCGACTGGCTGTACGGGGTCGGCGACGTCAACCACCGCGCCCTCCTGACCCACCAGGGCAAGTACCAGGCGCGCGTCGCGGGCGCCGCGATCGCCGCGCGTGCCCAGCACGTCCCGCTCCTGGAGACGGACCGCTGGGGCGCGCACGCCGCGACGGCCGACCACGACGCCGTCCCGCAGGTCGTCTTCACCGATCCGGAGGCGGCATCGGTCGGCCTGACCCTCGCCGAGGCCGAGGCGGCGGGCCACCGCGTGCGAGCGGTGGACCACGACCTCGCCGCCGTCGCCGGGGCCGGGCTCTACGGCGACCAGTACCGTGGCCGCGCCCGCATGGTCGTCGACCTGGACCGGGAGATCGTCCGGGGGATCACCTTCGTCGGCCCGGGGGTGGGCGAGCTGCTCCACTCGGCGACGATCGCGGTCGCCGGCGAGGTCCCGATCGACCGGCTCTGGCACGCGGTCCCGGCGTACCCCACGATCAGCGAGGTGTGGCTGCGGCTGCTGGAGACGTACCGCGGATAGGGCCCGTCGCGCGGAGCCGCGTCAGGTGGTGCGGGTGCGGCACGGAACCGATGACGGCGCCGCGGTCGGCATCGTCCGCCGGGTCGGAGCCGTCCTCGCCGTGGTGGATGAGCACCCTCGGTCTGCTGGACCACCTGGACGCGGCACTGGCGGCGTTGCGGGCCGCGGTGACCAGATGGCGGGTCCGGCATCTGCTGCTCGTCGAGCGGATGATCGGCGACGGCCAGGAAACGGACGGGACGGACGGCCTGGCCCACCTCAGATCCCTGATCGTTCTCCCGCCCCGTGACCAGGTGCCCTGAATACAGCGAGGTCCCACTCCCGGGCCGATCGGCTGTTTGACCTGCTGCTGTGCTGCTCGCTTTGATCTCGCTGGTCGACGTTCGGTTGTTCGGGCGGGAGAGCGGGGGGCGGGCTGATGAGGATGGCCAGACGGTCGTCAGGGCGGCCGCTGGGGCGGCAGTTCGGGTGGCTCTGGGCGGCGTACACGGTCAGCACGCTCGGCACGTGGTTCGCGTTTGACGCGTTCCCCTTGATCGCGATTCTCGTGCTGGACGCCGGGACGACCGAGGTGTCGCTGCTGGCGGCCGCCGGACCGGCGGCCGGCGCGGCCGTAGCGGTGCTGCTCGGACCGTGGGTGGAGTTCCGCCGCAAGCGGCCGGTGATGGTCGCGATGGACCTGGTCCGGTTCGCGGCGTTGATGAGCGTCGCCGCGGCGTTCGCGTTCGGCAGCCTCGGCTTCGCCCAGCTCCTGGTCGTGTCGGTCGTCGTCGTGGCGGCCGACATCGCCTTCACGGCGGCCGGCGGCGCCTGTGTGAAGACGCTGGTGAAGCCGAAGGATCTGATCGTCGCCAACGGGCGGTTCGAGTCCACGACCTGGACGGCCACCATGCTCGGACCTCCGCTCGGCGGGGCCGCGACCGGGATGTTCGGCCCGGTGATTCCCGTGATCGCCAACGCGGTGAGCTTCCTGCTCTCGGCGGTGGGGATCCGTGCGATCGGCGGACGGGAGCCGCGCCCCACGCACACCGAAGCACCGCCACGGCTGCGCGCCGGCGACCTGCTCGACGGGTGGCGGTACATCCTGAGCGACTCCGCGCTGCGGCCGCTGTTCGTCAACGCGATCCTGGTCAATGGCCTGATCATGGCTACCTCGCCGCTGCTCGCCGTCCTCATGCTCGGCCGCCTCGGGTTCGCGCCGTGGCAGTACGGCCTCGCCTTCGCCGTGCCCTGCGTCGGCGGCCTGATCGGCTCACGCCTGGCCCCCGGGCTGGTCGCCCGGTTCGGGCAGCACAGGGTCATGCTCACGGCCGGGGCGCTGCGGGCGTGCTGGCTGCTCGGACTGGCCTTCGTCGGCCCCGGAACCGCCGGGCTCGTGCTCGTCATGGTTGTCGAGTTCGGGCTGATCACCTGCATGGGAGTGTTCAACCCGGTGCTCGCCACCTACCGGCTCGAACGGACGCCGGCGGACCGGGTCGTCCGGACCCTGTCCGCGTGGTCGGTCACCAGCAAAGCCGGCATCGCCGCCCTGACCGTTCTGTGGGGCCTGCTGGCCGGCGTCACCGGCCCCCGCATCGCGATCGCGATCGCCGGGCTCCTCATCATGACGACGCCGTTCCTGCTCCCCCGGCACGACCGCGTGCCGCTGCGCGAGCGGGAACCGGGCCCGAGCCGCCCATGACACCGGTTCAGGGCACACCAGGTCCTGGCCCCGGCCCCCGGCTCGTCTCACGCGCCCGGCGCCACCCGCAGACGTACCGGCGCGACGGCCGCGGGCTGCGGGAGCCGCAGGCCGTGGCGGCCGGGGGTGATCGAGCCCAGGATGCTGGGGTGGCGGGCGCCGGTGCAGGCCGGCACCGTTCCGGCGAGGCCGTGGGCGGTCAGGAAGCCGAGGACCGCGAAGGCGTACGCCTCCTTGGCCGCCGACGGCAGCCCGAGGTCGTCGGAGTGCCGCAGCGGGATGCCGCCGAGCGCGGTGCGGAGCATGGCCATCAGGGTCGGGTTGCGGGTACCGCCACCCGAGGCGATGACCTCGCTCCCGCCCGCGGACCTGACGGCGTCGGCGACGGTCGTGGCGGTGAGCCGGGTGACGGTGGCGATGACGTCCTCGGGCGGGAGGGGGCCGAGGCCGGTCAGGGCGGTGCGGACATGGTCGTAGTGGAACAGTTCCTTCCCCGTCGTCTTGGGCGGCGGCGCGGCGTAGTACGGCTCGGCGAGGAGCCGTCGCAGCAGGTCCTGATCGACGGTGCCCCGTGCGGCCAGCGCGCCGTCCTCGTCGTAACGCAGCCCGCCCCGGGTGAGCTCGTGCACCGCCGCGTCGATGAGGGCGTTCGCGGGGCCGGTGTCGTAGGCGACCGGGTCCCGGTCCCCGGCCGCCACGGTGATGTTGGCGATTCCGCCGAGGTTCAGGGCGACGGGCACGCCGGGGCGCCCGCGCAGCCACATGACGTCCACCAGGCTCACGAGGGGCGCGCCCTGGCCGCCGGCGGCGACGTCGCGGGTGCGCAGCCCGGACACCACGGGGCAGCCGGTCGCCTCGGCGATCCAGGCGGCGGCGCCGAGTTGCAGGGTCCCGTGCACATGGCCGTTCTCGGCCCAGTGGTAGACGGTCTGACCGTGGGAGGTGATGAGGTCCGTACGTCCGTGGCACAGCTCCCGGTCGGCCCGGACGGCGAGTGATGCGAACGCCTGGCCGATCCGGGTGTCGAGCACGCACACGTCCCTCATGGTGATCGCCGCCGGGGGCAGTACGTCGCCCGGACGCAGTTCGTCGGGGTACGCGGCGCTCACCATGCCCAGCGGCGTGAGCACGAGGCAGTCCCCGTCCAGTGCCAGCTCGGCCGCGGCGGCGTCGACGGCGTCGTGGGAGGTGCCCGACATCAGTCCGATGACCCGCATTTCAGTCGCCCCGCATCTCAGTCACGCAGCGCGCTGCGATGGTCGTCGCCCCGCAGCGTGAGCAGGGCGAGCGCGCTGATCGCGCAGATCCCGGCCACGTAGTACGCGGGGACATCGATGTCGCCGGTCCGTTCGACCGCCTCGGTGATGACGAGGCCCGCGCAGCCCGAGAAGACCGCGTTGGACAGCGCGTACGCCAGCCCGAGCCCGGTGTAGCGGACGCGGGTCGGAAACATCTCGGCCAGCATCGCCGGCCCCGGCCCCGCCATCAGCCCGACCACGGCGCCGGCGGCGAGTACGGCGAGCGCCTTGACGAGGGTGGGGACGGCGGGGTCCTGCAACACGTTCAGCAGCGGGAACGCGAGCACCGCGGCGAGTACGGCACCGGCCACCATGACCGTGCGTCTGCCGGTCCGGTCGCTCAGCGCCCCCGCCGGGATGATGGCGGCGGCGAAGCCCAGGTTGGCGAGGACGGTGGCGATCAGAGCCTGCTGAAACGTCGCGTTCAGCGTGCTCTGGAGGTACGACGGCATCACGACCAGGAAGGTGTACCCGGCCGCCGACCAGCCCATGAGGCGGCCCGCGCCGAGGACGATGGCCCCGGCGGTCTCCCGCGCGGACGCGGACGCGGACGTGGAAGTGGAAGTGGAAGTGGAAGTGGACGCGGCAGGCTCTTCCCCCGTCCGTCGGAAGGCGGGCGTCTCCTCCAGCCTCAGCCGCAGCCACAGGGCACCGAGCCCCATGGGCAGGGTGAGCAGGAACGGCAGCCGCCACCCCCAGGCGTCGAGCTGCGCCGGGGTCAGTACGGTCGCCAGCAGCGCTGCCATCCCGGCGCCGCCGAGGAGCCCGAGCGCCACCGTGAAGGACTGCCACGATCCGTAAAGGCCGCGCCTGCCCTCGGGGGCGAACTCCGTCATGACGGAGACGGCGCCGCCGAACTCCCCTCCCGCGGACAGCCCTTGCAGGACCCGCAGGAACGTGAGCAGCCACGGTGCCGCGGCTCCGAGCGTCGCGTACGTGGGCAGCAGGCCGATCAGCGTCGTGGCGCCGGTCATGAGCAGGACCACGAGAATCAGCGTGGGGCGCCGCCCGATGCGATCACCGACGTGGCCGAAAACCGCGGCACCCACCGGCCGGAAGAAGAAGGCGAGCGCGAACGACGCGTACGTTTTGACGAGGGCCTCGACCTCGCCGTCGCCCTGCGGGGTGAAGAAGTTGGCGGCGATGACCGTGGCGAAATAGCCGTAGACGCCGAACTCGTACCACTCGATGAAGTTGCCCACCGACCCCGCCACCAGCGCCCTGCGCGCTCGCGGCGTCCCGGTGGCGGCTCGTGCAGGACCGTGCACGGATGCGGTCATGGAAAGTTGGTTACACCATCACTTCCGGATGCTGTCAACAGCATTCACCGGGAGGGACGAGAAGGGAGCAGCAGCCATGGCGGATGCCGCGGATGGACCGAATGGGCCGAATGGCGCGGAGCGGCAGTCGGCCGGAGCGGTGCTGGTGGGTGTCGACGACGGGAGCGGCCAGGAGCCCGTCCTGCGTCATGCCGCCCGGCACGCCGTCCTGCACGGCAGCCCCCTGCGGGTCCTGCACGTGGTGGAGCACCGGACGGCGGCCGATGCGGGGGCGGAGGTCGTCGGGCGGCTGGAGAAGCTCGTACGGTCGGAGTTCCCCGGACTGCCCGTGACGGCGGAGGCGGTCACCGGACGCGCCGCTGCCGTGCTCCTGGAGCGGTCCCGTGAAGCCGCGTGGCTGGTGGTCGGCCACCGGGGGAGCGGCGGGTTCCCCCGGCTGCCGCTCGGCTCGGTCAGCTGGCAGGTGGCCACGCACGCCGAGTGCCCGGTGATCGTCATCCGCTCGGCGGAGCTGCCCGAGGCGCCCGCGAACCGGGTCGTGGCCGGTGTGGACCTCTCCCAGGTCTCCGAGGCGGCCCTTGACGTGGCCTACGCCGAGGCCGACCTGCGCGGCGCGCGCCTGGAGCTGGTGCACGGGAGCTTCCACCTGGGCGAGATGCCGTCCGGGCCGAGCATGACGCAGCCGGACTTCACGAGCATGGACGCCTCCGCCCGTACGGCACTGGAGACGGAGGCGGCCGGGCGCCGCGAGCGGTTCCCGCGGGTACGGGTCGATGTGCGCGTGGAGTGCCTTCGCCCGGCGACCCTGCTGGCGGACGCCTCGCGGGGAGCGGCGCTGCTGGTGGTCGGGTCCCATGGGCGTACGGGGCTGCGCAGGCTGCTGCTGGGGTCGGTGAGCGGGGAGGTGTTGCACACGGCTTCGTGCCCGGTCGTGGTGGTCCCCACGACGACGGTCACCGATTGACCGGCTCCCGCGGGTCCTGCGGGCCTCGTGGCTCCTGCGACTCCTGTGGGCCTCGTGGCTCCTGCGACTTCTACGGTTCCTGTGCCTCCCCGGACATCGCCGCCGCGATGCGCAGGTGCGGGGCCGCCTCGGCGGCGCGCCCCTGCCGCTCCAGCGTGCGGCCGAGCATCAGCCGGGCGTACTGCTCGACCGGGTCGCGCTCCAGCACGGCGCGCAGCTCGGCCTCGGCCCTGAGCAGCTGCGCCGAGTGGTAGTACGCCCGCGCCAGCAGCAGCCGCGTCGCGACCTGCTCCGGGACCTCGGCCACGAGTCCGCGCAGGATGCGCGCCGCCGTCGCGTACTCCTTGGCCTCGAAGAAGAACCGCGCGCGGTCCCAGCGGTCCGCCGCCGTCCCGGACTCGTAGTAGGCGTCGCTGTAGGTGTCGCTCATGACCACCTGCAACCAGCCGAAGTAGTTGAATATTTCACATCGACCGGATGCGGGCGTGCCGGACCCGCACAGGACTAGGTTGTGCCCCATGAGCAATCTTGACCGTCAGGCCGCGCTCTCCCCCTGCGGCGGTCGCGGCTTCGTCGTCGCCGAGCCGGTGCGTGAGCTCCTCGCCCCCCGCCATGTCCAGCTCGGCGAATCCACCGAGGTACGCCGGCTGCTCCCGAACCTGGGCCGTCGCATGATCGGCGCCTGGTGCTTCGTCGACCACTACGGCCCCGACGACATCGCCGACGAACCCGGCATGCAGGTCCCGCCCCACCCCCATATGGGCCTCCAGACGGTCAGCTGGCTCCACGAGGGCGAGGTCCTGCACCGCGACAGCGTCGGCAGCCTCCAGACGATCCGCCCGCGCGAACTCGGCCTCATGACCTCGGGGCGGGCGATCAGCCACTCCGAGGAGAGCCCCAGGCCGCACGCGCGCTATCTGCACGGCGCCCAGCTCTGGGTCGCACTGCCCGGCGCCCACCGCGACGTGGAACCCCACTTCCAGCACCACGCCGACCTGCCCCACGTCACCGCCCCGGGCCTGACCGCCACCGTCATCCTCGGCGAACTCGACGGCGCCGTCTCACCCGGCACGACGTACACCCCGATCGTCGGCGCGGACGTGACGCTGACCCGCGGCACCGAGACCCGCCTGCCCCTCTCCCCGGACTTCGAGTACGCGGTGCTCTCCATGTCCGGCGAGGCCCACGTCGACGGCGTCCCCGTACTGCCCGGCTCGATGCTCTACCTCGGCTGCGGCCGCACCGAACTGCCCCTGCGCGCGGAGTCGGACGCGGGCTTGATGTTGCTCGGCGGCGAGCCGTTCGAGGAAGAGATCGTCATGTGGTGGAACTTCATCGGCCGGTCGCACGAGGAGATCGAGCAGGCCCGGAAGGACTGGATGACCGGCTCGCGCTTCGGCGAGGTGAAGGGCTACGACGGCGCTCCGCTGCCGGCTCCGGAACTGCCGCCGGTGGCGCTGAAACCGCGGGGCCGGGTACGCTGACCTGGGATTCTGCGTCGCGGTAGACCGCTGCGAGTTGGGCCCGTCGCCCCGGGGAGCGTTCCGCGAGAAGCTGTCGATCAGCGCTCTCACCATCGACGGTGCCCTCGGGGCAGTGTCCCTCGACTACTGGGACTCGACCTGTTCACCGAACTGCAACGGCGCCTATGCCGGTACCTGGGATGCGCCCACGACGTGGACCGGCCTCGGGGACACGCATTGGGCGTCCGCGACAAAGACGTTCACCTGGACCCTGCCCACCGCGGGCACCGCGGAGACGTTCGACCGGGGCACGTTCCTGAACTTCAAGGCCGCGAACCCGCAGACCGTCGGTGCCATTCCCGTGGAGAAGCCAGAGTGGGTGTTCTTCGACCAGGTGCGGTGTGACTCCATCATCGGCACGAACTCGACAGGGTGCGTGTTCGAGAAGCACATCCCCACCTTCACCACCAACACCAAGCGGTACCCGGCGGCGGCTGCCTACTACTGGATCATGCGAGAGAAGCTCTCATGGCACCCGGGCAGCAAGGCGCACAAGACGCCCATGCACCGTGAAGCCGACTCGGTCGTGAGCGACAAGAGCCGTCAGACCATCTGCAGGAAGACCGGCGCCTTCGCCTATGTTGAGCACCCGGACGCCACATCGGATACCTCGGGTCTCAACTGCGACGAGTTCCCGTTCGCTGCGACCAAGGAGAGCGGCGGCCAGAGTACGCCGCTCCTCAACGGCGGGGCGTGCGTGCAGCTCTTCGCCAAGAAGGACGGCGATGGGAAGTGGCGCCTGTATGACGACGAGAGGCCGCCGTACACGGCGCCTACCTGGGGTGAGCCGTGCGGCCGGGCGACCATGCCCGGAAAACAGAACCAGGACGCGGGTCGAGGCCCCGGCCTGTCGGGCTTCTACACGAAGGCTCGCGTCCTGGACAACGGCCCGTTCTACATCGACGTCCCCGAGCTCTCGGGCTGCAACGTCGATGAGGTGTGCGTGATCCGCCCGTAGCGGCGTAGTCCACAGTTGAGGGGGTGGCACCGGGTCGGCGTCACCCCCTCAGCCAATCAGGCCAGTTCCCAGTGCAGGACCGTTCCGCCGCCGGGTACTTCTGCTGTCTCTGGGAACATGCGGCCGCCCCACACGGATGTCAGCGGGCTCATGGTTTCCAAGGCCGTGACAGTGGACTGCAGCATGTCGGCCACACTGTCCCACCACACCGGGGCTGCCTCAGTCATCCCTGAGGCAATGACGCGCACGCTTCCGTACGCGTCGCCTTCGCGGTGGTCCACGACCAGTTCGTCACCCGACGCAGTCCGGCCTATCGGAACCCACTTCACGTGCGCGTCGAAGGGGACCAGAGCGAGACCGACGTCTTCGGCGTCGAAGGGGGTCTCGTCGTCGCCGCTCATGGTGACGCCTTGGCGCACGGTGAACTGCGCGACACCTTCCCCTTCGAGGGACCAGGCAACGCTCCTTTCCATACCCCGCTGTCCGTCACGCATCTGCGCGGCGCTGTAAAGGCAGAAGTCACCCGGCAGGAAGAACCCGCCAGTCCCCTGCCCGCTCCCGTCGTGGCGTCGGAGCAGGGTGGCCACATCGGGATGGAGATCGAAACGGTACTCCGTGATCTCCTCGATCTCCCCGGCTTCGGCGGGCGGCCGAAGAGCCACGTAGTCCGAGGGAGCGTTCCGGCTGAGCCACTCCTCGACACGGTCCCACGCGGCTGCGACCCCGGCTTGATCCGTCATCCTTGCCGTCCCTTCTCCTCGTCTGCTGTCGCACCCCCGTCACCGTACAAGTGCCGGCGCCGCGCGCGGGTGGTATCGGTTACTCGTCGGGTCGGGGTAGGCAAGGATGATCGCGGTGCACAATCGCGATCAAGCCCTGTGCCGGGTCGGAGCTCGGATCCCGGCCTTTCGAGATCGGCTACCGTGGCGCGACACCGAGCCATTTCGCCGCACGTCACACCGCCGTCACCCTTCCGTCGGCGGAACGCCAACCAGTTCCACCAGGAAGCATGTCCACGTGTTCAACCCTCCGGTCACGATGCTGACGTTCTGCTGACCCCCGAGGACTCGGAGGCGTGATGTGGTGGAACTTCATCGGCCGGTCGCACGAGGAGATCGAGCAGGCCCGGAAGGACTGGATGACCGGCTCGCGCTTCGGCGAGGTGAAGGGCTACGACGGCGCTCCGCTGCCGGCTCCGGAACTGCCGCCGGTGGCGCTGAAGCCGCGGGGCCGGGTGCGCTGACCTGGGGTGAAGAGTGCTGGTCTCGTCGAGAGTGACGCGCCGCCCGCACCCCCACACAAGGGACCGGGCGGCGGTGCTCATCTCCGGCGCCGGTGCTGGCGCTGTCTGGCTGTTCCGGATGTGTCAGTGCCGGGAACGCGGCTGCCGGTGGCCCCCGAGCCACCATGGATGCGCCGGATCCCTGCTGCTGGTGCTCATGCGCGAGAACGGCGGCCGGCTGTGGCGTCTGGCCGACAGGTGCGCCGCCTGTCCCCGATCGCCCGGCTGCTCACGCTGCGGTGCGCACTGTGCGCCGACGGCCACGGACAGGTACACCTGCCGGGCGGACTCCTGCGCGGAATGCGCCTCGACGGTCACGGCATGCCCTGGCAGGAACTGGAACACGCTGGCTGAGCTGTCGGCGGGCATGAACAAAGGGCAGGGAGGCGTGGAAGCGTAACTGCTTGATGCGGCGGCCCGCGCGTCAGCGCCCGGCCGGACGGGCTGGGCACGAGCCGCGCACTGGGCACTGGGCACTGCACCCAACCCTGCGGCACCGGAAGCAGCGCTGCCCCTTGCCGTACGCACGGCAGCGGGCAGCGGTGTCGTGGCGCGGTCAGTTGGAGGGTCGGGCCTTGCCGAGTGCCTTGTCCACACGCGCGTCCACCAGGGCCGGCGACCCGGAGACGACCACCAGCAGACCACGGGACAGATGACGGCCGGTCTCCTGCTGATCGGTGTGGCGGTCCTGCTCCTGGTGGGCGCGGTGCAGGAAGTGCGGCGATTGCAGGACCGCGCAGCAACGGGGGGCGGGAACGGCGGCCCGCCCACTACGCGGTGACCTGGTTTCCCGGAGCGCAGCTCCTCGGCGGGGTCCCAGCCGTCATGGCCGACGTGCGCGTCTCCTCCCCGTCGGGGAGTTAAGGGCACTTTCCTCGGGTCATGCCGAGGGCAGCTCCTCCGCGGGTAGCCGGCCCGCGCACACCGCGTCGACCAGGGCCTGGTGGTCACGCTCGGTCTGGTCGGCGTATTTCTCGGCGAACGCCACGAGTGCTCGGTCGAAGGTGTTGCCGTTGCCCAGATAAGCGGCGATCGCGATTCGGTCGCCGGACCGCGCGTGGCCACGAGCCAGCGTTTCTCCGCACACCTCGCCGAACACCTGCATGCGCTTCGGCCCCATCGTCTCCGGTATGGCGATGCCCTTCCAGTCGCGCAGCTGGCGGACGTAGAAGTCGCGTTGCTTGCCGTCGATCCCATCCACCCGTTCCCAGCCGAGGAAGATGTCGCTCGTGGCCTGCATCAACCGCTGGCCCGAGACCACCCGCTCGCCCTGGTTGCGGTATCGGCTCGCGCCGACGTGTTCGGCGAGCACGGAGGCGTCGGCCTCCTTGGCCTGGAGGAAGAGCGGGTCCTGGTCGTCCCTGCCGAGAAGCAGGATGATCCAGCATCGGGTACCGACACTGCCGACGCCGACCACCTTGCGGGCGATGTCCGCCAGCCGGTAGTCCTCCAGGAGCGTGCGCCGGTCGGATACCAATGTGCGGCCGTACCGCTCGATCAGGCCGCGGAACTGGCGCTCGAGCGCACTGCGCTCGACGTCCGGCATCAGATCGCCGATCGGGACGAGCAGCGGAGGATCCGCCACGATCCGGGTCCGGCCGTCGACCGTCCCGGCGACCTTGGCGAAGGCTTGCAGGCTGTCGCGGGTACGGGCCTTTGCGATGGCGCGGGCCAGTCTCTCCTGGCCGCCCTTGTCGAGCCGGTTTGCGGCCAGGGCCTCAAGGCGGTCAACGTTGATCTTCGCGTACCAGACGTCGAGGTTGCGCATGCTCGCGAAGCGGATCATCGCCTCGCGGTACGAGCGGACCGTGGCGCTCACGATGCGGGCGCGCTCGGCGGCGTCGAAGCGGTTTGCCCGGCCGGCGATGACGAGGCTGGCCGACAGCCGCTTGACGTCCCACTCCCAGGGGCCCGGCAGCGTTTCGTCGAAGTCGTTGATGTCGAACATCAACTGCCTCTCCGGCGAGGCAAGCAGACGGAAGTTCAGCATGTGCGCGTCCCCGCACAGCTGGGCCGTGAGTCCCGAGCGCGGGGTGTCGGCGAGGTCGGACGCCATGATCGCGGCGGCGCCCCGGTAGAAGCGGAACGGGGACTCCGTCATCCGGCCGTAACGGATCGGGACGAGCTCGGGCACCCGTGCCGCGGACTGCGCCTCCAGGATCGCCAGCGGGTCCGGCCTGTTGGGCCGCGGCTTGTACACGGCATGGGCCGACCGCGGCGAGCGGCGCCGGGCCTCCTTGCCTAGGGCCGCGCGTTCCTTGGGCGTGGCGTGGGGTGCTGAGCGCATCGCCGTGGTCGCGTTCTGGGGCATCGAAGGCCCTCCTGCCTGGCCCTGCAGCCTTCGGGTCACCCGGCGCAGGGCACGGCCAGAACCGCTCCGTGGCCTCCTCCGATGTCGGCCTCGCCGATCATTTGATGCCGGGTGTGCGACTGCTCTCAGCCCTGGGACTCGATCTCGGCATCGGCGACGGCGATGGCGATGCCGAGTGCCGTGGCGATGTTGCCTGCTGCCGTCATGACACGGGCGGTGCCCACGATGGGTGCGATGGCGACCAGGACGTCCTGCAACTGGTCGGCGGTCAGTCCGGCCTTGAGGGCGGGGTCGATGTGGGCCACGTAGGAGATCGGCGGAGCATCCGAGGCAGCGAGGGCCGCGATGCGCGTGAGCATGAACATGTCCGGGGCCAGCCCGCACCGCTCGATCGAGTCGACCGTCATAGCGGCGAGGGTGTCCAGGACAGGGGTTTCAGATGCAGTGGACATGTCGCATGCCCTCCTGGTGCGTTTTCGAACTCGAGTGGGGGAGTGAGGCGGTAGGAACGGATGTCCGCGAGCGTCGGGATTCCCCTCAACCCTAGAACCCATCCGGGCCTCCCGCATGAGGGCGCATGGTTCGCCGCGGCAGACGGAGGCGGGCCACGTCGGCAGATCCCGCCCGGCTCAGCGTGGTCCGATGTGCTGTTTCCCGGAGCCTTCGGCCGCGAGGCCGGCGGCGTCGGGGCCACGCGCGGGGAGCGGAAGCGAGCCGCCTTGATCGAGGTGGAGAAACCTGTAACAGGCTGGTCTGCGCACGCCCGAGGGCCTTGGCGGCTCAGGGCGCTCGGACGTCGGGGATTCGCAGGCTCAGCGTTCCGGGGCCGAGTTCCCGTTCGGCATCCCCACCTTGCCTCAGCGCGGCCACGAACGCCGTGAGCTGATCAGCCGCCTCAAGGCGTGACAGCGAGCGCTTCTGCGCTCGGGTCGCGCTGCGGTCCGCGATGGACGCGAACGTGCGGGCCACTTCACGGGCATGGGGGTGACCTCGGAGACACTGTTCGAGAACGAGATCGCGACGCTCGGCGGCTGGACAGGACGACGACGTCGTCCGTCTCTACCCCAGTGTTGCGGGGGCAGGGCCGTCGGGGCGGACGGTGATGCTGTACGCGGCCTTGGTCGGCGTGGAGCGGAAGTGCGGTACGTGGGCGGGCAGGAGGTGCTCAAGGAGGACGGTCGACTCCCGGAGCGCGAACTGCAGACCCAGGCACGCCCGGGGCCCGATGCCGAACGGGAGGTAGCTCCCGGGGTGGCTGGGGCGTCGTCCGGGGGTCGTGAAGCGCCCCGGGTCGAACCGCTCGGGGTCCTCCCAGATTCCCTGGTCCCGGTGCGTGAGGTAGGGGCACACCAGGACGTCGGTTCCGGCCTCGATCTCATATCCGGCGAGGATGTCGTCCTCCGCCGCACAGCGCGGCAGGATCCAGGCCGACGGGTAGAGCCGCAGCGTCTCGTGGACGAGCGCCTGGATGGCCTGCCGCCGTTCGGGAGAGCCCTCGGCGCCCGCGGCGAGGGCCTGCTCCCGCGCCTGCGGGTTTCGGTCCAGGAGGAGGTAGAGCCAGGTCAGGGTGGTGGCGGTGGTCTCGTGGCCGGCGACAAGGAGGGTGACCAGCTCGTCCCGGATCAGCCGGTCGGTGTATTCGGGGAGCGTTCCGGACGCCTCGATCAGGACGTGCAGCAGGCCCGGGCCGTCGGGCCCGGCTTCTCCGTCTCGGGCCGCGGCGATGGCACGGCTCGCCACGGCGTCGATTCTGGCCAGGTCGGCGGCGACGGCTCTGTGGCCGGTAGCGGCGTCGGCGGGCAGGCTGGGCAGCGCGGCCACCACGGCGGGCACGGCGGCCAGTTCACGCTCCGTGCCGGGGTCGAGGGGATGTCCGGTCAGTGACCGCCAGATGGTGTCCAGGGCGAAGCGGCGCATCTCGTCGCCGACGTCGAGGACCTGCCCGGTGCGGGCGTACGCATCCCAGCGTGCCGCGGCGGTCCGGGCGGCCTCACTGATCCGCTGCTCGTAGCGGCGCATTCCCCGGCCGGTGAACTGGGACTGCAGCAGCTTCCGTTGCCGCTGCCACGCCTCGCCGGTCGCGGCCAGGACGCCGTCGCCGATCAGCAGCCGGGCGCGGTGCGAGCGCTTCACGTACCGGCCAGGGTGGAGCGCGAGCACGTGCTGCACGGCCTGCGGGTCGGTGAGCAGGACGGTCGGCTGCGGACCGAGCCGGAATGCGGCGATGCCGCCGAGCCGTTCGTGCGCCTGGGCGAACAGGTCGACGAGTTCCGCTCCGTCGGCCTGCCACTGCTTGACGAGGGCGGGTTCCAGTTCGGGGACGGAGCCTGGGCGGGCGGTGGTGGCCACGGGTCTGCTCCTGTTCGGCGGTTGGACGTCGTCACGGACGGGATACGGGGCGGGCGGGCACGCATCACGCACTGTAGGGGAACGGGCGCGGTGGGCGACAGGCCACCCCGCCCGCTCTCCGTCAGACAGGTCAGACAGGCCAGCCAGGTCAGACGCGGTCCGCCGCGATCAGGACGTACTGGAACGAGCCGTCCTTGTACGAGTTGATGAACGCCTCTTCGATGCCGGTGACCAGCGATGACGTGGCCCGCAACTCCCAGTAGGGCAGGGTCGCGGCAGTCAGGTCGACGACGGCCTGCGGTACGAGACGGTTGTCGGCCATGGCGCGCAGGTACTCCCGGCGGGAGTGGATGTTGCACTCGAAGTGTGCGTTGATCTGGGAGACCCACTTCGAGGGCTGTCCGTAGCGCGGGTTCCAGCATCCGGTGATGGTCACGTAGCGACCCCCGACCTCCAGGACACGGGAGTGCTCGGCGAAGAGGTCGTGCAGGTCGACGTACATGCTCGACTCGTTGTTCCACGAGGCCGCCGCCTGCCCCGTCTCGAAGGGTGTGTCGAGCATGTTGCACACACGAGCGTGAACGTCGTCCTCGATACCGAGCTCACGGGCGCGCTGGTTCGCGAAATCGGCCTGCGTGGTGGAGAGGGTGACGCCCTCGACCTTGCACCCGAACCGATGGTGGGCCATGACCATCGAACCGCCCCGGCCGCAGCCGGCGTCCACGAGCATGTCGTCACGCCCGATGGAGCCGAGGTGGTCCAGGAGGACCTCCGCCTGCGCGGACTCCAGGCGGTGGAGTTCGGCGATCAGCTTCTTCTCGTACGCGCTGTCCTCGGCGTCCCCGAGGGCGGCGTGGTCCACGTCGCCGATGCCGTAGTGGTGGTGATAGAGCCCGTCGACGTCACCGAGACGCAGGTTCACGGGCCTGGCCTCGTTGTTCCAGTAACGGGCGATGTCTCCCTGGTAGGGCGTCGCCGGGGCGGGGATGAACACGGAGGTGTCGTTGGTGGTGTTGACGGTGGAGAGCTTGGTGTTGGTCACAGATCGATCCGTTCTTACCAGAAATCGGGCAGGCTGTATCGGAAGGTGTTGGTCTGGTGCCAGTAGTGGTTGCCGTCCACCCACGCGGCCACGCCGTGCAGGAAGCGCAGGACGTTCGGGACGGGGCAGGCGGCGGCGAGGTCGGCGGTCGCGTCCTCGAAGGCGTGCATGAGGTCGTTGTGGACCTCGACCGCCTTCAGGTAGGCGTCGCGCTCCGAGCACTCCTCGCGCTCGGCGATCACCACGGGCAGATTCAGGTGCCGGCCGGGGCTGTTGAGCTCCTTGGTGTAGGAGTACAGGTCGTTGACGATGGTGGTCGCGTTGCCGGCGAGCGCGATGACCCGTTGCATGGCGGGCTGCGCGTGCAGATCGGTCGGCAGTTCGTAGCCGCCGACGGTGTCGGTGATGGTGGGGCAGGGGCGGAAGTTGTTGAACTGCCGCATCGCCAGGTACTCCCACACCTCCGGGACGTGGTCCGTCTCCGACCAGGCGGCCTCGGCGAGGTACCCCAGGTGCAGCCGGGCCATGTCGTGCCGGAACCGGTCGGCCTGGGAGGGGGTGGACTGCTTGACGAAGTACTCCATCGCGGAGCGGTAGGCACGTCGCGGGGCGTCCGCGTGGAGCGACTCGGCCCACTGCGGCTGGTAGTCCGCCGTCGTGTACAGGGGGTCCAGGGCGGTGTGCGCAAGGAGGAGGCGGCCCCCGAGGCCGATGGGCGAACCTCCGTGGTCCTCGCAGTAGCAGTCGTCGACCGCGTTCTCGGCGACCATCAACCGCGTGGCGATCATCAGGTGGTCGACGGTCGGAGCGTCCGGATGGCAGGCGACCATGTAACGCCCGACGGAGAAGCCGTCGAACTGGCCCTCCCACTCCTCGGGGAACAGCTCGACCTCCTCCACCGCCCAGTCCTTGATCCTGCGACTGACCTCCTCCACGCGCACCGGGTCGGGCTCACGGACCGGGTGGTAGTAGAGGCCGGGGATCGGTCTTCCCTGCGCCGCTTCGGCCGGTTCCGCCGGTGTCTCGGACGCCGCAGGCGTCGGCGGCTCCTTGCGTCGGCTCGGATAGAGGCCCGACGTGCCCAGACCAGTGGGGCCGCGCAGGATCCGCTCCAGGGAAGACAGGGCGGGTGAGAGCCCGGAATCGGGCATCCGTAACTCCTTGGTGGGGTGGGGTCTGTCGCGGCGGGCCGCCGGACGGACCGTCTAGTGGTGCCTGCGGGCGATCTGCACGTTCTCCAGCACGCCGAGCGCGTTGGGCACGAGGATGGCGGCGGAGTAGTAGGCCGTGACGAGGTACGACATGATCGCCTGCTCGCTGATGCCCATGAAGCGCACCGACAGGCCCGGCTCGTACTCCTCCGGCAGGCCGGTCTGGCGCAGCCCGATGACGCCCTGGTTGTCCTCGCCGATGCGCATGGCGAGGATCGAGCTGGTGTTCTCCTTGCTGATGGGGATCTTGTCGCAGGGCAGGATCGGGACCCCGCGCCAGGCAAGGACCTGGCGCCCGTCGAGGTCGGCGGTCTCCGGGTAGAGCCCGCAGGCGTTCCACTCGCGCCCGATCGCGGAGATCGTCCGGGGGTGGGCGAGGAAGAGCTTGGTGCCGCGGCGGCGGGTGAGCAGCTCGTCGAGGTCGTCCGGGGTGGGCGGGCCGGAGTGGGGCTGGATCCGCTGCTTGTAGTCGGCGTTGTGGAGCAGACCGAACTCGCGATTGTTGATCAGCTCGTGCTCCTGGCGCTCGCGCAGCGCCTCGATGGTGAGCCTGAGCTGCTCCTCGGTCTGGTTCATCGGCCCGTTGTAGAGGTCGGCAACCCTCGTGTGGACCTTCAGCACGGTCTGTGCGACGGAGAGCTCGTACTCTCGCGGCTTGAGCTCGTAGTCGACGAACGCACCGGGCAGCCCGACTTCGCCGGTGTGGCCGGCGGACATCGCGATCTCGGCCTCGCCGTGGCGGTTCTGCCGCCGGCGCGGCAGCGAGCTGAACTGCCGGATGTGGGCCTCCAGATGCGGCGCCGCGGAGAGCACGGCGGCGAAGTCGGCGCGGGACAGCGTGAGGAGGGTGCCCGCGGTCTCGGCGGTGGCGGAGTAGTCCCACATGCCCTCGCCGTCCAAGAGGGCGTGCTCGCCGAACCGGTCGCCATCGGCGAGCACGGCGACGCCGACCTCGTCGCCGTACTTGCCGACAGACGTCTGGTTGATCCGGCCGCGGGCGATCAGGTGGACGTGCCGGGCGGGTGTACCGCGCTCGACCAGCACCTCGCCGGCACGGAAGTCGCGCTGGACGCACCGGCCGGCGATCTCGGTCAGCACCTCCACGTCCTCGAAACCGCGCAGCAGGGGCAGTTCGCCGAGCTCCTGGGGGATCACCCGTACGTCCGGGCCGTCCTGGACGAACTCGATGCGTCCGTCGCCGACGGTGTAACTGAGCCGCCGGTTCACCCGGTAGGTGCCGCCCTTGGCATCCACCCAGGGGAGCATCCGCAGCAGCCAGCGATCGGTGATCTCCCGCATCTGCGGGGCGGACTTGGTCGTGGTGGCAAGGTTGCGGGCGGCCGCGGTGCTCAGGCTGAACTGCCGGGACGGCGCCGCCTCCGCTTCCGCTTCCGGGCCGGTCTCAACGGTCATCGGACGAGATCTCCTTACGCACGGCTGGTGATCGGCGTACGCCTACGCGTACGCCAAGCGCTGAAAGAGGGAAGGGTGAGGGGTGGAAAGGGGATCGAATCATTGGGAATCCGTCCGGATCCCGGTGAACAGTAGCGGCGGAAATGCCCTGGTCACCCCCTGATCCCGTGGGTATTACCTCGATGAAGTGACCTTGATTCGCACGGGGTTTATCCGGGCGACCGACGACATTCGAGCCACTTGACCGATAGCCGCCCGGCCTGAGCCGTCGTGCCGGACCGCTTGCGGCCTCATCGAATCCTCACGGCGGATCTTCTCCGTCACGCCGCCCTCGGCGGCCGAGCGGACGAGGCTCGGCACCGGCTATCCGATCGCCGACGCCCGGCCGACGGGCCTGTACCTGCCCCCGGGCGCGTGCCTCACCGTGACACCGATCGTCCCGCCGACGCGCCGGCCCCCGTGCTGTTCCTCGCATCTACGGCCTCGGCCAGGACGACAGGACGCCCGCGAGGACGCAGAGTGAGTACCCACTCGAACCCGGCGGCACCACGGTGAAGGACCCGGGTGGCGGGATGCTGTACGTCCGCTACGCCGACGACGATACGGTCGAGCCCGGTGACGTCACCGCGCGGTTCGGCGAAGCCGCGCGCCCCGTCCCGCACCACGTCCTGGGCAGCACCCCGGCCGGGAGTGGCCCGCGCGGCCGGCCGGGGCGGGGAACGTGCCGGTAACGCCGTCGACGCCTCCTCCGAGGCCGCGAACGGCGTCGGAAGCTGTGGGTCGAGGACATCGCTTCCCAGGACACCGGCCGC
Organism: Streptomyces sp. NPDC000410; assembly: GCF_040300305.1. NCBI lineage: Bacteria > Bacillati > Actinomycetota > Actinomycetes > Kitasatosporales > Streptomycetaceae > Streptomyces > Streptomyces sp. NPDC000410. Next base: position 93,821 of record NZ_JBEPDM010000020.1, on the reverse strand, counting down.
ATCGACGCCTGGAACCTCACCCCATCTTCCGGGCGCCGACCGCCCCGCCCCGCCGGCCCATGAGTGATGGCGCCCGCATCACCTGACCGCGCCATGGGCGCGCGGGCGGGACGGGACGCCTGGGCGCGGATAGACCTTGGACTGCTTGACGCTGCCGAAGGCGAAACTGGACTCGATCGACGCGATGCCCGGGATGGCGTGGATCTGTGTCCGCACGAAAACTTCGTACGCCTCCAGGCTCTCGATGACGACCCTGAGCAGGTAGTCGCTGCTGCCCGCCATCAGATAGCAGTCCTGGATGTGATCGATGAGGCCGACGTGCTCCTCGAACACGTTGACGGCCTCGGCGGTGTGGCGTTCCAGGCGGATCCGTACGAAGACGGTGATCGGCAGGCCGTAGGCGACCTGGTCCACCGTGGCCGTGTAGCCGCTGATCAGACCCGACTCTTCCAGGCGGCGTACCCGGCGCAGACAGGGGGAGGGGGACAGTCTGATCCGGTCGGCGAGGTCCTGATTGGACAGTCGACCGTCCGCCTGCAACTCGTGGATGATCTGGAAGTCCACGGCGTCCATTGGCACTCCTTGGCAGATTCTGCCCTCACGCTATGGCTGGAGGGCAGAACTGGCAATCCTCTGCCCTGCCAAGAACTCTACTGTTGCTTACCGGGGGCGAGGTCGGCTGTCGGTTCCGCCCGAGCGGCTTCGAGCGGGAGGAATCTTCGGTGGTCGTGACGCAATCGGTGGGTACAGCACCCACAGGCCGCCCACCCGCGCTTCGTGCCGGTCGGCTCAGGGGGCTCTCTCCGCAGGCGGTGGGGATGCTCGCACTGCTGCTCACCGTGGCCATCTGGGCCGCGTTCGCTCTGAGCGCCCGGGCTCTGAGCGCCTCCACGCTGCTGCCCGCCGACGCGGCCCTGCTGCGCTTCGGTGTACCCCTCGTGGTCCTGGCGCCCGCCCTGTGGCGGCGCAGGCGCCGACTGGCCGAGGTGCGGCCGGGACACGCAGCCAAGATCATCTGCGGTGCCGGGGTTCCCTTCTTTCTCGCCGCCATGCATGGCGGCTCGCTGACGTCAGCCGCCTTCGTCGGGGCGATCGTCCCCGGCATGGTCCCGCTGTTCGTCTCCGCCCTCATGGTCGCGGGCGGGAAGAGCGCTCCGCGCGGTACGCAGTCGGCCGGCCTCGCGCTCATCGTGGCCGGAGTCGCGGCGCTTGTCTGGCGCTACACGGCAGCCCTCGACACGGATGTCCTGCTCGGCACGGGAACACTGCTCGTCGCCAGCGGCCTGTGGGCCCTGTACACCGTGGGGCTGCGTGAAGTGGACCTCGACCCCATCGGGTCCATCGGACTGCTGTGCCTCCCCTCATTCGCCGTCATCGCGCTCCTGGCCCTGACCGGCGTCCTGCCCACTGGTCTCGCCCGGGCGGCCGGCGGCGACATCGCGCTCTTCCTCGTCGTGCAGGGCCTGGGGGTCGGCCTCTGTGCCGGTCTGCTGTACGCGTTCGCCATCCGCCGACTGGGACCCGAGCGCAGCTCGGTCGTCGGCAGCCTCAGCCCGGTCGCCGTCGTCCTGCTCGCCGTCCCCCTCCTCGAGGAGGCGCCGACCCTGTCGGTCGTGGTCGGCGTTCCTCTCATCACCCTCGGCGTCGCGCTCGCCAACCGGCGCCCCCGATCCAAGGTTGCCCCCGATGCTTGAGCTTCTTGCCGCCCCGCCCGTGGACCCTCTGTGGGACCTGGCGGCCGAGTTCGCCGCCGACCCGCGTCCCGAGCGCCTCGACCTCGTGCTCGGCGTCTACCGCGACCACACCGGGGTCACCCCCGTCATGGCGGCGGTCAGGGAGGCCGAGATACGCCTGGCGGAACGCTCCGACTCCAAGGAGTACCGTGCCCTCTCGGGCAACACCGCCTTCAACCGGGCCATGCTGGCCATGGTCCTCGGCACCGAAACCCCGACCGGCTCGGCGACGGCCGTCCAGACCGTGGCGGGTACCGGAGCCTTGCGCCTCCTCGCCGATCTCGTACGTCAGACCCGCCCGGGCACGACGGTGTGGATCAGTGACCCCGCGTACGTGAATCACCGGCCCATCCTGGAAGGCGCCGGTCTCAGGGTCCGGACGTTCGGGCGGCTCGACTCCACGGGCATGATCGAGGACCTGGGTGCCGCACGCCGTGGCGACGTCGTCCTGCTCCAAGGCTGCTGTCACAACCCCACGGGAGTGGATCCCTCCTTCGAGACGTGGGAGGAACTGGCCGGACTGGCCGCTGCGAACGGCTGGGTCCCCTTCGTCGACCTCGCCTACCACGGGCTCGGCGACGGCCTCGACGCCGACCTGCGCGCCACCCGAATGCTGGCCGACCGGCTGCCCGAGGTGCTGATCGCCGTCAGCTGCTCCAAGAACTTCGGTCTCTACAGCGACCGCACCGGGTGCGCCATCGTCCTCGGATCGTCGCGGCAGACGCTCCGGCACGTCGAGACCGCCCTCCAGAACGCCGCACGCACGATGTACTCGATGCCGCCCGACCACGGCGCCGCCGTCGTCGCCACCGTCCTGGAGGACGAGCGCCTGCGGGCCGCGTGGCTCGCGGAACTCGAGGTGATGCGTCACCGGATCACAGCCAACCGGGCGGACCTCGTCGCCCATCTCCGTGCCCTCGGCCGAGAGGAACAGGCGACGTCCCTCGCACGGCAGAAGGGCATGTTCTCGATGCTGCCTCTGACGCCGGACCAGATGCGCCGGATGCGCCGGCAGTCCGGCATCTACGGCACGAGCTCCGGGCGCATCAACATCGCGGGTGTCCCTGGGCAGCGGATTCCCTTCCTGGCGCAGGGCATCGCCAGGGCTCTGGAGACGCCTCGCGCCGTTCGGAGCGTCTGAGGGGACGGTGACGACTCCGGGAGCTCCGGGCTGCACAGCGGCCTGTCGTGCTTCGCGACTCCGCTCCCTGACGGAGCCGTTCGCCGCGATAGTGCATTCGTACTCGTGCCGGCGTCGCTTGCGTCGGTGAGTTGAACAGGGAGAACTCGGTCGCCGAGGTACTGGAATCCACCATGGTCTAGTCCGACGAGCTCACGTACCGCTCGTGCTCCTCGGGGGAGACCCGGCTGCCCGAGGAGGGGAGGAGCTGCGGAATGCCGTCCACGATCGGGTAGCGGAGTTGCAGCCGCGGGTTGTAGAGCACGTCCTGGCCGGCCGGCAGTGTGAGCGGTCCCTTGTCGAGCGGGCAGGCCAGGATGCGCAGCAGCGGGTCGTCGGAGTTCATGAGGGTCCTCGGTGGTCGGTGGTCGGTGGTCGGTGGTCGGTGGTGGTGAGGTTCGGGCGGTACGTCAGGTCCGCGGGTCGTGGCGCGGCATGACCAGCAGGACGGACAGGGCCAGTGCTGTGCCGGCGACGCGCAGGGTCAGCAGCAGCGGATCGTCCGGGAGCCTCTCGCCGAACGTCAGCGTCCCCGCCACTGCCGTGAACAGGCACGTCACCGTCGTGCAGACAGGCACGATCAAGGAAGCACGGCACCTTTGCAGCGCCGCCTGGGACATGACGAGTCCGGCCCCGGCCGTGAACAGGAGCAGATACGGGTACGGGGAGCCGAACAGCGCCCTCACCGCCGCGTCCGCGCTCTCGGCGGTGAGGCGGCCCGACGCTCCCTTGATGGCCAGTGAGCTGACGCCGTAGAGCAGTCCCACGGCCACGCCGTAGCCGATGCCGTTGGTCGGCACCCGATGGCGTCTGCGCGCGCGCCGCTCGACCTGCCCGTACAGCAGCAGTCCGGCCGCGAGCGTCGGCACGCAGACGACGAGTACCAGGGCCCACGGAGCCCCCGCGCTCACCACGTCGTCGCCCTCGCGCACCGACGCCACGACCATGAGCAGCGCGACGAGCACCGCCCCGAGCGCATGGCGCTCCCGGCCCGAGGGCCGTTCGCCGAGCACCGCCGACGACAGCAGGAGGAGCAGGACGAGGCCCGAGACGAAGATGCCCTGCGCGGCGGCGATCGGCAGCGCCCGGTAGACGATCAGCTGGGCCACGAAACCGGCGGCGAGCGCGAGGAAACCGGCAATCCACAGTGGGCTCGTCAGCAGCACCCCGAACACACGCAGCGGCCGCCCGGCGGGGAGCGCGGGCAGCGAGCCGAGGGCCCGCTTCTCCAGGACGAAGCCGACGCTGTAGAGGACGTTGGCAAGCAGCGCCGCGCCCACACCCCACCACATCCCGCTACCTCCGCCGGGCGTGCGCCAGCAGAATGGACGCTGCCGACGGCACGGCGCACGCGGCCCGGTCGATCAGGCGCAGCCCGCGCGGCACCCCGTGGAACGGCGCCCCGGTGATCCGTACGTCCTCGAAACCGGACGACAGCAGGAACGAGCGCAGCGCACGCGCCGTGAACAGCCTCAGATGGCCCACCACTTCGGAACCCGGCCGGCCGTGGATGCCGCGCAGACTCACCTCGGAGAACACCGGCTGCCGGCCGGCGAGCAGCAGCCCGCGGTTGTACCAGGCGGCGAGGTTCGGGGTGGAGAGCATCAGGTGACCTCCCGGCCGCAGAATGCGCCGCAGTTCGTCCAAAGCCCGGTCGGGGTCGACGAGATGCTCGACCACCTCGCTGAACAGCACCGCGTCCGCGCACCCGTCCGCGAACGGTAGCCCGCCGTGGTCCAGTTCTCCGCGCACCACATGCGCGACTCGCGGCCGGGCGCGGCGCAGCGCTTCCTGCGACCAGTCGACCCCTACGAGCCGGTGTCCGGCGAGAATCGGCCCCGCGGTCGCGGCCGCGGTGCCGTCCCCGCAGCCGACGTCGACGACGAGCGCGCCCGGCGCCCCGAGGGCGGCGGCCAGCAGCCGCGCCTGCCGCCGGCTCCGGGCGTCACCGGACGCCACGGGCACGGCGGGGTTCTCGTAGAAGTCCCGCAGCCCGGGAACGGAGTCGGGACGGGCCGCGTCGGGGGCCGGGGCGAGGGGGGCCGTGCCCGCAGGATCGGGCCTCCGAGCGCCAGGTGCGGCACCTTCCCCGCCGTCCCACACGGCGCGTCCCTCCACACCGCTTCCCGCCGTGGCCGCTTCCACGGTGTGCCTGTTCACAGCGCCTCCGCTTCGGTCGCCGCCAGCCGGCCGGCGAACATCTCGCACAGCCGGACGCCGTCCTCGTCGCCCAGCAGGGTCCGGGACCAGCGCAGCACCAGGTGGAGCCGGCCGCCGGTCGACGCCGTCGTGAACGTCAACCCGCGCGGCATCGCGGCCGGCGCCGAGAACCAGACCGCGTGCGCGCGGCCCGCGGCACCGAAGTCCAGCGGGTACGGGATCCGCCCGATGTTGCTGAGCAAGGTCGTGGACGTCCACGGCGCCGCGAGCCGCCGTACCCCCCGCGTCAGCGCCGCCCGGGCGGCGACCGGCAGGACCGGGGCGGTCAGCACCGCGGCACCGCGCCCCAGCTGGGGACGGTCGCGCGCCTTCAGGGCGCGCGTGCGCTCCGCGGTGATGCGCAGCAGCGCGCCGAGGTCGGCGTCGGGGCCGGTCTCGGCCGGCGTGAATCCGACCTCGACCAGGCGGGTGCCGTTGCCGATCGGCATCGCGGGCCCGCGGGTGCGGTCGTCGACGGGCATGGTGATGCGCAGCGGCCGGTCGGGAGCGCCCCGCTGCCGGTTCCAGTCGGCGACGGTCAGCGCCGTGGCCACCATCAGCTGGTCGTTCACGGTGTACGGGGCACCCGGCTCCCGCCGGGGCACCGGGAGTTCGGTGACCAGCATCGCGTTTCCGGGCGTGGGTCCGGGGTGCCCCGCCGCGACCCGTGCGGGTCGCGCCACCGTCGGCGCACCCCGTGGCGGGAGCACAGGCCCGGCCGGCGGGCGGACCGGCGCCGGGACGGGTTGGGCGGGGCGTCCGCCGTAGATCTCCGCGGCGGTCGCGGCGATCCGCAGGCAAGCGGGACCGTCGAGCGCCGTGTGATGGACCGTGAACAGCAGGACGCAACCCTCGGAACCGGGCTCCTCGACCACCTCCAGGCGCAGGGGTGGCGCGGAGAACAGAGACGGAGCCTCGGTGAGGGCCCGCTGCCGGGCCCGTGCGAGGGCGCCGGGCGCGCAGGGCGGGAAGGAGACCGCATCGGTGCGGGGACCGTCGGTCAGCTCCCACTCGTAGCGCCGTGCGAACGGTCCGCGCCCCCGCTCCCGCATCAACACCCGCGGATGCCGGGCGAGCGCCCGCGCGAACGCGTCGCGCAGCCGGTCCGCTCCGACCCGTCCCGGCAGATGGATCTCGATGTGCACCGTGTTCGGCTCACGGTCGTCGGCGCAGTGCCGGGCGATCTCGTCCACGACGGCGAACGGCACGCACGGCGACTCCCGCCCCGCCCCGGTGCGCGCGACGGCCGCGTCCTGATCGGTTGCCATCAGACATCCCTTCTCTCGGTCCGCCCCGTGTGGCCGCCTGGTGGGTCGCCCCGCACGCCTGAACGGCCGGGTCCCTCGGCCGTACCTCCATGACTCCAGCGACCGCCGTGGCCGCCAGGCGACGCGTCCGGCTCCCCCGATCCGTACGGCTCCGGCGCACCGCTCGGTGCGCCCCGGCCCCCGGCGCGGTGCGCGCCCGGCCGGGAACCGCGCTCGCGCCCCACGGTCACCAGCGCCGCGAACAGCGCTACCAGGGCTAGGAGTTGGGCTGCCGGCCCGTACGCGCCCCGGCCCAGCGCCGCCGCCTCGCCGCTGCCGGTGAGGGTGACGACTCCCGCACCCGCCATCGCCGTGAAGGCGATCGGGCCGAGCAGCGCCGGGCGCCACCGGGCGATCGCCGCGAGCACGGGTACGGCCACCGCGACGGGACCCGCGATCACCACGCCCACCAGCGTCAGCGCGACCGTTCCGAGCAGCAGCCCCGGTGCGGGCGGCGCCCCGTCCGTGCCTGGCCCCACACCTGCCGCGCCCGACGCCACGTCCGCGCCCTCGGCCGTCGCGCCGGACCGGCGGCGTCCGACGAGCGCGAGCCCGGCGAGCACCACCAGCAGCGCTCCGGCGGCGACCAGCCCGGCGTCGTACACGCGGGACGGCTCGTACAGCAGCGTCACCGTGCCGCCCCGGCCGGCGGGAACGAGCCAGGCCTGCTGCCAGCCGTCGATGCGCAGCGGGCGCAGCTCCTCACCGTCGAGCGTGGCCTTCCAGCCCGCGTTGTGGTTCTCGTGGAGCTGCAGGTACGAGGCGTCGCCCGCGCCGACTTCGAGGGTCCGCCGGTCACCGCCGCCCGAGACGACCTCCACCTCGCGCGAGGCGGGCGCGGCGGCCCGCGTCCCGCCGGTCGTGAGCTCGAAGCCGGTGACCACGAGCGGGCCGGTGTCACCGGCCTCGACGGTGTGCGTGCGAGGGTCGAGGGAGACGCGGCTGCCGTCGGTGCACAGGGAGACGGCGATCGGGCGGCGTTCGGTCAGGTCCCGGACCCGCCCCTCGGCGCGGGTCGCGAGGAACCGGCCGTCGACCGACACGATCGGGCCCTTGCCGCACGGCAGCGTGAACCTCTGTGCCGGGTCCGGCTGAGGCGCCCGGTACTTCTCCAGCGCCGGGATGTGCAGCTCGCTCAGCCCGACCGGCAGCTGCAACTGCTCGTCGGCGACCGGGTTGTGCAGGGTCAGCGGCGCGACACGGGAGATCGTGATGTCCATCCGGTCGGTCGTGATGGGTGAGAACCGTGCCATGCCGTTCTCGTCGACCGCCGCGATCGCCGTCCCGTCCGGCGAGCTGATCTGCACCTGCTCCGGCCGGGTCGCGAGCCCGCCGGCCGCGGCGAGGACGATCTCGCCGACCGCGGTCTTCTCCGGCCAGGTCAGATGAAGCACGGGCCGCTCACCGGCGACCCAGGCAGTCGTCAGGTCGCCGTCCGTCAGATTGCGCGGGCTGAGATTCGTCCCGAGCCGCGCGGTCGAGTCCGCGCTCACGACGATCTTCTGCCGTTGCCCGGTGAGGTCGAACAGCAGGTCGTCGAGCTCCTTGCCCGGCACGGGCAGGGCAGTGGCGCGGACCGCGTAGTCGCCGGCCCGGGCGGCCTCGAACTGCCGGTGCAGACCCACCTCGGCGGACACGGCGGACAGCCCGCCCGGATCGCTGCCGCGGGACAGCGCGTACACGACCGGGCCGGCGACGTCGCGCGGCGCGTCGGCGGGCAGCTCCAGCATCCGGGTCACCTGCACGCCCGGGACGGAGACCTCGGTGAACCCGGCGCCGGTCAGACCCGGGCGGCCCTGCTGCGACTCCAGGATCGTCACCTTCAGCCAGTTCGCGTCGCCCTCCGGCGCGGCGACCTGCTGGGTGCTGCCGTCCGGCCGCAGCGGGCTGACCCGGCTGCCCCGGTCGGTCTCCACCCGCACCACCGTGGGTGCGGCGCGCACCGCACCGCCGGGCAGCGGGGTCAGGTCCAGCGTCCCGGGGATGCGGGTGGGGCCGGTGAAGGCGATCCGGAGCCACTGGCCCTGCGGGGAACCGGGGGAGCCCTCGGCCCAGCCGGTGTCCGGATTGCCGTCGAAGGCGTTGACGGGGTCGTACTGGGGCAGGTGGAACAGCCAGTTACCCACCGAGGACGCGGTCACGGACGCCGCGCCGCGCAACACCGCGGTCGTCTGGTGCCGGGTTTCGGAGAGGGGCAGGATCTGCCGCGGTTCGTCCCCCGGATCCTGAACCGCCTGCTCCGCGTTGCGTTCCTCACGGGTGTACGTGTACGAGGTGCCCGAATTCACCAGTCCGAACCGGGTGTCGGCCCGGCGCATCCCGTCGCCGGCCGCGTACAGCGACGGCCGGTCCACACCCGGGTGCGCGTCCCCCGCGAGCACCGCCGGCCGACCGGCCAGGGCGCCCGACGCGGACAGCGGCAGCAGGGACTCGGGACCGCCGCTGACGACCGCCGTGCCGGAGACGGGCGTCATGCGTGCCGGACCGGGGCGCGGGGTGCCGGACGGCGGTGCGTAGATCTCGACCGCGCGCTGGCGCGGGTAGAGGCCCTCGACCTGGACGGGGGTGTCGTCGGCGATCCGGCCGTCGGTCAGCAGCGGACCGAAGCCGGTCACGCGCCGGTACCCGGACGCCTCCAGCGTCCGCTTCACGGTCGCGGTGGGGACGTGCCCCAGCTGGTCCGGGTCCAGGTCGTTGCGCACGACGACGTGGTACAGCCCGGCCCGCGCGAGGTACGCGGCGAGCCCCGGCACCTCGCCGCCCGACGTCAGGGCCTGCTCCACGGCGTCCATCGCCCGCCGATTGCCGGGGGTCCCGAACGGCACGTAGTCCCGCTGTGCCCACGGGGACCGGGCGAGGACGTCGAGGGGCTGGTCGATCGGCGAGCCCCAGGTGTAGATGCCGTGCGCGGTCGCCGGGACGACGAGGGCCCGGTCGTCGGGCGCGTTCTCGTCCAGCCAGTCCGCGGTCGCCTCCCAGTACCCCGGCAGCTGCCGGAACGAACCCGGCTGCAGGATCGAGCCGTTGACGTACGGCCAGGCCAGGCAGGGCAGGACGAGCACGGCGGCCACGGCCGGCACGAGGCGGTGGGACCGGACCGGCACGGACCGGGGGAGGGCCGTGGCCGTCAGGTGCGTGAATCCGAGGACGAGCGCGAGGGCGAGCCCCGTCTGGAACTTGTAGATGTTCCGGAACGGCACCAGCGGCCCGTTCAGCCAGTCCTGCACCGTCTCGTGGAACGGTCCGCCCAGCGCGCCGCCGTACCCGGCGAGCGTGATCAGGGCGGCGACCGTCGCGGTCAGCACCAGCCAGCGCCGCTCGGGCAGGTCGCGCCGGGCCAGCCCGGCGAGGCCGAGCGCCGCGGCGAGCGCCGAACCGGCGATCACCACCGCCGACGTGGCGACGGTCCAGCCGGCGGGCAGCCACGCCTCGCCGAAGTGCAGATAGCCCACCCAGTTCCCCGCGCCGCGCAGCACCTCGGCCGCCGACATCGTCGCCGTGGTGGTCTGCGAGGACTCCACGTACGGCATGAAGTTCTCGCCGTACGTCCCCAGGAGCAGCAGCGGCACGATCCACCAGGCCGTCGCGAGGATCACGCACGGCGTCCACCACGCGATCAGGGCGCGCTTACGGGGGCCGCCCGGGCGGGACAGCAGGTACAGGCCGACGGGCAGCAGCGACGCCAGCGTCGACGCGGCGTTCACCCCGCCCATGAGCGGGATCAGCAGCGCGGAGCGCGCCGCGGCCAGGCGCGGGCTCGTCCGCGGGTCCGTCAGCGGCAGCAGCACCCACGGCAGCATCGCACCGGGCAGAGCGGCGGCCGACGTGGAGCCGACGACGATCGTGTACGTCGGCCACAGGGCGTACGCCGCCGCTCCGACGAGGCGTGTCGCGGGCGAGCCGGCGCCGAGGCGTTCGGCGAGCCGCATGGCGCCCCAGAACGCGGTGGCGACCACGAGGGAGAGCCAGAGCCGTTCGGCCAGCCAGACGGGCAGCCGTGCCAGGTCGGCGGCGGCGTGGAAGGGCAGCATCGGGATCGCGTAGCCGACGTACTGGTCGGCGATGCCGCCGAAACCGGCCCGGTCGTGCCACAACTGGCCCAGGTCGCGCAGGAACCGCCACGGATCGGCGACGACGCCCAGCTTGGTCTCGAACGTCATCCGCCCCGGCGACACGGCGAGAAACGCCAGGAACACGGCCGCCCAGAAGCCGAGCAGCCAGCGCCGGGAGCAGCGCGGCGGCTGCGGCTGCCGCGCTCCGGGGGTGGGGCCGGGCGGAGCCGGGGACGAGGGCGGTCGGGCATGGACAGTGCTGGTCACGGACACCGCCGGAGAATGAGAAGGAGGTTCCACGTCGCGAACTCGCGCAGCCCCGGCACCCGTGGCACGACTTCCGGGAGGACCGGCCAGTAGCGGGAGCGGGCGGAGACGATCTCCACGTCGGCACGGCCCCTGACGTGGCGCAGGGTCGGCCCGACCCCGATGGCGAACAGGTTCTCGCCGAGCCGGTGCTTGGCGGCCCGGCCGGTGCGCCGCTCGTAGCGGGCGCGGGCCCGCTCGGCGCCCAGGTAGTGCCAGGGCGCCCATTCGTGGCCGCCCCACGGCGAGAGCCAGTTGGTGAAGGAGACGTAGATCAGTCCGCCGGGCCGGGTGACCCGGATCATCTCGCTGAGGAACGTGCCGGGATCACGCACGTGCTCCAGCACGTTGGAGGAGAAGCAGACGTCGGCGGCGCCGTCGGCGAGGGGCAGCAGATAGCCGTCGGCGACGACCGTGCCTGCGCCGGAGACGGAGGCGAGCTCCGCGAGGTCCGGTTCGAACAGGTAGCCGTGGGCCCCGCGGCGACGGAATTCCCGGGTGAAGTAGCCGCGTCCGCCGCCGACGTCGACGACGACCCGGCCGTCCAGCCGGACATGGCGCTCGAGCTGGTCGGCCGCGTCGCCGGCCAGCAGCTCGTACGCGGCGTGCGGATCGTCCTGCTCGCGCAGGAAGGCCCGGAAGAGGGCGAGGGAGCGGCGGAACGACGGGTCCTTCACGTGCGCGAACCCTCCGCCCGCGCGCCCCGGCCCTGTGGACGCGCGCGATTCACCGCCTCCGCGGCGACGGCGCGGAACTGCCGCACCGTGCTGCTCCACCGGAAGTCGGCGGCGTGCTCGGCGGCGGCCTCGCCCATGGCCTCGCGCCGGCCGTCGTCGAGCGCCAGCGTGCACCACGCGGCGGCGAACGACGACTCCCCGCGGGCCAGGAGGCCGGTGACGCCGTCCTGGACGGAATCACGCAGCCCCGGCACGTCGAACCCGAGAGTCGGGGTGCCGCGGGCGCCGGCCTCGGTCACCACGAGCCCCCAGCCCTCGACGGAGGCGGGGTGCAGCAGCAGCCACGCCTCGCACAGCAGCCGGTGCTTCTCCATCTCGGACACATGGCCTCTGAACTCCACGTCGGGTCCGGCGAGTTGCTGAAGCCTCTCGCGTTCGGGACCGTCGCCGACGACGACGAGCCTGCCGCCGGTGACGGGCCGGACCCGTTCCCACAGCCGCAGCAGCAGATCGATGCGCTTGTACTCGACCAGCCGGCCGAGGGCGACGAACAACGGCGTCGTCGACCGGGGCGCGCGCGCCCCGGGCTCGTGGACGCCGTTGTGCACGACACGGATCTGCTCCTGCGGCACCCCGATCGCGCGGAGCGCGCCCGCGGTCGAGGGCGACACGGCCACCAGCAGATTGCCACGGTGGGCCCGGGCCAGGGCCCAGTGTTCGAGCAGCCGGCCGGCGCGGGCGACGGGCGCGGGGTAGCGCATGCCCCACAGCTCGGTGTGCACGTGGTTGACCAGGCACACCGTGGGGCCGCGGTGCCACAGAGGGGACAGGTACGGCATCCCGTTGCACACCTCGACGAGCAGATCGCAGTCGCCGACCTGGCGGGCGAAGGCGGAGCGCGCGCCGACGAAGTGCCCGAACCCGCCGCCGGCCGACACCACGCGGTACGGCCGCTGCGTCGCGGGCCCGCCGCACAGCAGAGTGACGTCGTGGCCCAGCTCCGTCAGTCCGGAGGCGAGCCGGTCGATCAGGAGCTCCGAGCCTCCGGCGGCCGGGTTGCCGAGGTCGCGATGGGCGAGGAAGGCGATGCGCCGGGGAGCTTCGGCCCCGTGTCCACGGGCCGGGGTGCGGCTGCCCAGGGGCCGCGGGAGCGGCTGCGGAACCGGGTGGAGCTGTGGGGGAGGAACGTGCTGGGGCATGTGTGCTCCAACTCGTGTCAGGGTGCGGAGGGGTGGGGGATGCGAGCGGTGGCGTCGTCACGGGTGGGGGGTGACGAGCGGTGGGGGCATGCGGGTGAGGGTCGGGGTGTACGGGTGGGGGACGAAGCCGGGGTGACGATGATGGGGGCTATGGGGGCTATGGGGGCTATGGGGGCGATGGGGGCGATGGGGGTGACCGGATGGGGCCGTGCTCGGTTCGGGACGCCAGTCTCGGGTACGTGTTCGATTGGCGGCTACTCACCGGTATGACAACTTCGGCCGGTGTCAGGTGAGTTGATTCGTCATCAGGTGAGCATCGGGGGTGCCGGTTCGCTCCGCCGTCCCCGTACCACCAGGACCGCGCCCACCAGCGCGAGCGCCGAACCGAGCGCCGCGGCCCCCAGGGGCGCCGTGCTGCCGAGCAGCTCCAGCTTCCTGCTGTCCGCCGAGGCCAGGGCCACTTGCTGCCGCTGTGTACGGGCCGTGAAGGCGATCTTCTCGCTCGACAGCAGCACGACCGCGTCCTTGTCCGCGCCGGGGGCGCGCAGCGTCTTCCTCGGCCCGATGGCCGCGTAGACGATGCGCCCGGTGCGCCGGTCCGCGACCAGCTCGATCCGGCTGTTGGCGTACCACTCCTCGGCGAGCACCTGCGGCGTCTTCGGCCGGCCGACGAGCCGCCCCGGCACCTGCCGTACACCCGTCCTCATGGGCGGGACGGAGCCGGTGAAGCGCAGCCCCTCGTAGCCCTGCACGGTTCCGGGGCCCGCGTAGCGGAGCCGTACGACACCGCCGAGGGTGCCGTCCCACCAGCGGTAGTCGCGTTCCTCGACGTCGAAGGGGAACTTCAGGTACGCCTCGCCGTCGAAGACGGGCGACTCGCGGCAGCAGTGCACCGGTTCATTGGTCCGCCGGTCGGTCACCCAGCGTTCGAGGGTCCACTGGAGGGCGTCGCGGGTGTCGGCGGCCGGCAGCGTGGCGTCGGTGTCGACCGAGGTGGACACGTCCCAGACCGCGTTGCCGCTCCGCACGCTGTCCGCGACGTCGCCGCGGACCTGGCGTGTGATGGTGATCCGCCGGTCGTGCACCGTCTCGAGCAGGGAGGTGTCGAAGTAGCTGCCGGTGCCGGTGAAGACGGTCGTCGTGTCGACGTCGACCGGGGTGCGCTTGGCGTGCGGCTGGACGTACGCCACCAGCAACGGGGCGAGGACCAGCAGAAACACCCCTGCTCCCAGCAGGATCAGGGACATGGGTGAAGCGGTACGGCGCATCCGGGCACTCCTGGTTCGAGAAACTCGCTCGGAGACGCACGGACCCCAGGGCCGGTCGAGCCCTTGTGGCTGAAGACCGTAGGGAGCCCCTTGACGGATTGTCAATGACCCGCCAAGACTGACGTCCAGCCGGTGGGGGCCGGCCGGGGTGGGATCGTCTCCAACGAGGAGCTGACCCGACACAATGCGCAGACTGCTCGCCGCATCGACCACCGCGGTGATTGCCGCGGCACTCGCCGTGGGCACCGCCTTCGGGATCGTGGCACTGCTGGATGCCACCCCCGAGCAGCCCAACGTCCCCCTGGTCACCTACGACACGGCCCCGCCGCTCCGATGAGCCGGCCGGCCTGGAGTGAGGTGCCCAAGCCGAAGGTGGAGCGGTTCGCCGCGATCGCCCTGGCCGAGGCGGCGGATCTGGCCCAGGCGATCCTGCGGGAGATCCGGTGCGACTTCCCCGAACTACGCCTCGTGGAGGACGAGTCCGGCGAGCCGATGGCGCTCGTGGGCATCAGGCGTGCCATCGAGGCATTCGTCCAGCACCTGGCGTCCGGGGTGGCCGATCCCAGGGTGCCGCCGGAGGTCTTCCAGGAGTTCGGCAGGGGAGAGGGGCTGAACGGGCGCAGCCTCGACTCCCTCCAGGCCGTCTACCGGCTCGGAGTGCGCCTCGCCTGGCGCAGGTTCGCCAAGATCGGCCAGCAGGTCGACATCGCCGCGCCCGCCATGTACGAACTCGCCGAATCCGGCTTCGAGTATCTGGACGGCCTCGTCGAGCAGTCGGTGCGCGGCTACGCGGAGGCGGCCGCCCGTCAGGCCGGTGAACGCCTGCGACTGCAACGACAGTTGATCGACCGTCTGCTCTCCGGGCAGCGCGGCGACACCGCGCACACCCTTGGTGAACGCGCTGCCCGCATCGGCTGGGAGCTGCCCGCCGTCGTCGCCGTCGGCGTGCTGATCCGGCCGGCCAGGGAGGCCGTCGCCCCCGCACTGGGCCAGGGCATCCTCCTCGACATGGAGAGCGAACAGCCCCGCATGGTCATCCCCGAACCGGACACCGCGGGCCGCGCGGACCTGGTGCGCCGGGCCACGACGGGCTGGTCCGGCGCGATCGGCCCCTCGGTGCCGCTCGCGGCCGCGGCGACGTCACTGCGGTGGGCGGAGACCGCCGTGCGACTGATCGAGGACGGCCTGCTGCCCCGGGGCGAGGTGCAGCACTGCATCGATCGCACGGAGGAACTGGTCCTGCTGCCCTCCCGGGAGCTGATCGAGGCCGCGGCCCCGCGCTGCCTGACCCCGCTGCAGGGCGTCGCCCCGGCCCAGGCCCGCCGCCTCGCCGCGACGCTGCTCGCCTGGATCGAGACCTCCGGCGGCGCCCCGGAAGTCGCGAACCGCCTCGGCGTGCACCCCCAGACCGCCCGCTACCGGCTGCGCCAGATCCGCGAACTGTGGGGCGACGCCATCGACGACCCGGACCGCCGCTTCGAGATGCTCCTCGTCCTCCGCACCCAACGCCTGTGCGGCGAACTACCCACGCGCCCCGACTGACGCGGGCGACGCTGTCGAGGGCGCCTCCGCGGCCGGCTCACCTCCGTTCGCGCGGAGAGGACCCGTGGGGGCTCCCAGCCTGGGGTTTCCACGGTGTTGGCCGTCCCGGAAAGCGCCTCTGCCGAGGACAGTGGGGGACGGTGGTCTCGCAGGCGGGAGGTGTCCTGCTGGTGGAGACGGTCCGCAAGGCCGGGCTGGATCAGGCGATACCGGCGACCCTGGTGAGCGGGTGCGGCCGTGCCCATGGTGCTGTTGATGTAGGCGGTGGCCGCGTATCCGGCGCTTGACCCTACGGGCCCGGTGGCACCGGCGTCGGGTGGCGGAGCCCGGCCCCGCCACCCGACGCGAGCGTCGCCGCGCTCGCGGACGGACAGGGAGGAGACCCTGTCTCACCCCTGCGGCGGCAGCAGTTGGCGGACTTCCTGGCAGGCGGCCGGAATCGGGCCGATGACCGGGACGGGGAAGCGACCCTGGAGCGCCTCGGCCGCCTCGCCGAGGGGGCCGCCGCCGATGATCACAGCCTGGGCGCCGTCCTCCTGGACGCAGGCATGGACGGCTTCGGCCAGCCGCTCCCGCATCAGCTCGGGAGAGGAGGCCAGTTGGCGGGGGTCGCCCGGGGTGAGGCGGATTCCGGTGTACTGCGCGGACCAGCCCAGCTGGACGGCTCGTGCGTCGATGGCGGCGGCCAGCCCTGGCGTGGTCGTGGCGATGCCGAACCTGCGGCCGTTCGCGCCGGCTTGCCTCATGGCGGCCTCGGCGATGCCCACGACGGGCACGTCGGTCGACGCACGCAGTTCCTCGACCCCGGGGTCGCCGAACGCGCTGACGACGAGGGCCGCGACGGGCTCGACCTCCGTGCCGGTGAGGGCGCGTCGCGCCGCGTCCAGGACCTGGGGTCCGGCGGCCCGTAGAGCCTCCTCGTCCACCAGCATGGAAGGCCCGTCGACGACGGTGATTCCGCGCACCTGATAGCCGTCCTGCGGCGGCAGGGTCCGCCGGGCGATGGCGGTCATCATCGCGGTGGTGGCCTGGGAGGTGTTGGGGTTGATGAGTGCTACGACAGTCACTTGACGTCCTTTTCCCGCATGGTCGGGTCAGCGGTGCCCGCGGAGGTGGAGGTGGAGGCGGAGGTCCGGTCCGTGTCCCCTTCGTCCGTCGCCATCTCCTCCATGGACCGGCCGAAGGTCTCCGGCGGGAACTGTACGAATACCGCGAGGCCCACGAAGAGCGCGCCCAGCAGGGTGAACATGCCCGCGACGCCGTACCGGTCGAAGGCGGCACCGGCGAGTATCGGAGTGAGGCCGCCGGCCAACGAGCCGAGCGCCAGGATGATCGATGTGCCGAACGCCCGTACCCGGGTGGGGAACTGCTCGGGCGTGAAGATCCAGATGGTCGTGTTCAGCATGATCACGCAGAAGTTGAAGGCGGCACCGAAGAGAAGGATCAACGGGACGCTGGAGGCCAGGAAGCCGAAGCAGAAGGCCGACGCGCAGCCGAGGCCGGCGGCCACGGTGAGTACGACCTTGCGCGGGATGTAGCGTGCCGCGGTGGAGGCGGCCAGCGCGCCGAGCAGGGAGCCGGACTGCATGACCAGGGTGAAGAGCAGCGACTTGGTGATGCTGTAGCCCTGGGCCACCAGGATGGTGGGCATCAGCGACAGTACGGAGATCTGGGCACCGTACGACATGCAGACGGCCGCCCCGAGGGAGAGGGTGCGGCGGCCCAGCGCGCCGGCGAACACATCGCGCAGCCGGTTGCGTTCCGGCACGACCCGCTCGCCGCTCTCCACCGCGGTGATGAACCGCTGCGGCTGGTCCATTCGTCCACGCAGCCGGCCCGAGGCGAGCCGGTTGAGAACGTCGTTGGCCTCGTCCACCTTGCCGCGCGACAGCAGGTAGCGGGGGGTCTCGGGCACGAACCGGCGGTAGAAGAGCACCAGCAGGGCGGGTACGGCGAGCAGCCCGAACAGCCAGCGCCAACGATCGGGGCCGGAGAAGACGGTGAAGACGAGGACACCGAAGCCGGGGGCCAGCATGTTGCCGAGACCGCCGGCGGTGACGTTGATGATGCCGACCGCGCTGCCGCGGTGCCGGGCCGCGAAGAACTCGGACATCATCGTCACGGCGATGGCGATCTCCCCGCCGAGGCCGAAGCCGACGACGAACCGACCGATCGCCACCACCGAGTAGACCGGGGCGAAGGCGCAGATCAGCGCACCCAGTGAGAAGAGCAGCAGGTTGACCGTGAGCATGCTCCGGCGGCCGAGCTTGTCTCCGATGATGCCCGTGGTGAGCCGGCCGAGCGCTGCCGCGGTGAACGTGATGGTGTTCAGGAATCCGAGTTCGGCCGCCGTGGTGCCCCACGACTCCTGCAGGACGGGCCCCACGAGTCCGACCGCGTTCTGCTCCAACGCGTCGAAGAACACGCCGAGCAGCACCATCGCGCCGATCTGCTTGTGCGCTCCGGTCACGCCGATCCGGTCGAGGGTGTCCTCCAACTGACGATGGCGCGGGCTCGCGTCCTGTGTCGTTCTGGTGGGGAGGGCTTCCATGGGGATCCTTCCGGCAGAGCGGGATATCCCGGAAGCCCAGGGCTCCGGGATGTGGAAGTTTGATTTCGACCAGCGGAAGTTTGGTTTCGGCCACGCTGGCCCGTCAAGAGCGTGAACGGCTCGAATTTCGGTCGTTGCATACCAACTGGCTACGCGAGGGGCGCCAAACCGGAAAAATATCGGTCGAATGGGGTGTGGTGTGCGACGGATTTCCGCCCGGCATTGCCACTTGGTATACAAATCAGGTTCCGGTGCGCATAGAGTCCCCGAAGCGGGCGGCCCGGGGGTCATCCGATCGGTTGACCCCCATGTCAGCCGTCCCGTGCGCGGCATGCAGCCGGTGCGCCGACAGGACGGGCCCCATGGCGGGCCGACCATGGATGTCAGAGCGGGACGGCCCGGACCGGCCGCGCCCCGACCGAGCATCCAGACCCAGGAGTTCGCCCACATGAAGCACGTCAAGAAGGTCTCCAAGCGCACCCGCGCCGTCACCGGCGGCGCACTGGCCGCCGTCGTCGTCCTCGGCGGCTTCGGCGCCTACTCCGCCAGCGCCGACCCGGCCACGGCGACCCGGGCCACCGTGAAGACGGACGCCAAGAACAAGAACCTGACCCGGTCGACCCACCTGACCGTCGACGCCGCCACCGAGGCCGCGCAGGCCGCGCTCGACGCCGCCGAGAAGGAGAACCAGCGCGTCTCCGTCGCCGTCGTCGACCGCAACGGCAACACCATCGTCACCCTGCGCGGCGACGGCGCCGGCCCGCAGTCCTACGAGTCGGCCGTGAAGAAGGCGTACACCGCCGTCTCCTGGAACGCGCCCACCTCCGAGCTGGCCAAGCGCCTGGCGCAGGCACCCAACCTGAAGGACATCCCCGGCACGCTGTTCCTCGGCGGAGGCGCCCCGGTCACCGCCAAGGGCGCCCCGATCGCCGGCATCGGCGTCGCGGGCGCGCCCTCCGGCGACCTGGACGAGAAGTTCGCCCGCGCCGGTGTCGCCGAGCTGAACAAGTAACCGCGTTCGCGGCGCACACTGCGGATGGTTCACATGACCCGGTTCATACCGCCCACGACATCGCGGAGGTCCAGGTGAGCACGTCGAACAGTGCGCCCGCGCAGACTCCGGCGGCGCACGCAACCCCCCGTACCGTGCGTCGCCGGCCCTTCGGCCCCGCCCGGATCCGCGCAGGCATCCGGGCGGGGATCGGCATCGCGGTGCGTACGTGGACGCGGACCGCCCTGACCTCACTGCGCGGCTTGACCCACCTGAGGAGCAGCACCCCCATGCCCCCTGCCGACCGAGCCCTCCGGGTCGCCGTACGGGCCGCCGACGCCGACGCCGTGCGGGCGGCCATCGCCGATGGCGCCGACATCGAGAGCCGCGACGAGCACGGCCGCACCCCGCTCCTGATCGCCGCCGTCGGCGACCACGTGGCGGCCGCCGAGGTCCTCGTCGCCGCGGGTGCCGACCCAGACGCCCAGGACGACCGCGAGGACAGCCCCTGGCTGGTCACCGGCGTCACCGGCAGCGTCCGCATGATGCGCGCCCTGCTCCCGGCGGGACCCGACCTGACACTCCGCAACCGCTTCGGCGGCACCGCCCTGATCCCCGCCGCCGAACGCGGCCACGTCGACTACGTACGGGCCCTGCTCCGGGAGACCGACATCGACGTCGACCACGTC
This sequence comes from Streptomyces sp. NPDC000410, assembly GCF_040300305.1. Taxonomy (NCBI): domain Bacteria; kingdom Bacillati; phylum Actinomycetota; class Actinomycetes; order Kitasatosporales; family Streptomycetaceae; genus Streptomyces; species Streptomyces sp. NPDC000410. The sequence goes on along the minus strand of NZ_JBEPDM010000020.1, from coordinate 74,127 downwards.
AACCGGCTCGGCTGGACCGCGCTGCTCGAGGCGGTCATCCTCGGCGACGGCGGTCGCGCGCACCTGGAGATCGTGGAGCTCCTCATCACCGCCGGCGCCACACCGCACCTTCCGGACGGCGACGGGGTGACCGCGCTCGAACACGCCGAGCGCCGCGGCTTCACCGAGATCGCCGGGCTGCTGACGGCCGTACGCTGAACCGCCGCGCGGACACCTGCCGTACTGGACGCCCCGGTATGCGGCGTCACCGGTCCGCGCCGACCGCGGCGGCGGCCACGGCGGGCGTCGCGGGGCCGCTCGTGGGCCGCACGCTCCCGAACCGCCGCCGGTGGCGCGTGTGCTGACCTGACCTGACCCGCGCGACGATGTGGTGGTCCGCGTGATGCCCTCGGCCGGACACTCCGGCCGAGGGCATCACGTTGTCGGAAGACGCTTGCTCCTGCCGACCTTTCTCAGTCGAGGAACTCCCCGTCGCGGGCCACGACGACTCCGCCGTGCACGACCATGTCCCGTCGGGGCATGTCCACGACGACCTGCGGCAGGCACTCACCCCGTACGAGGACGAAGTCGGCCGGGGCACCCGGCTCGAAGTCCGCGTGTGCGAGGCTCATGACGTCCGCGCCTCCGTGGGCCGCGACGCGATAGCAGTTCTTCAGCTCCTCATCGATGCGTACGTCCGTCACCCACCCGAGCAGATGTGCGCGATGCAGCATGTCGGCGTTGCCGAACGGACTCCAGGAGTCGCGCACGCCGTCGGAGCCGAGCCCGACCCGGACGCCGTGCTCGCGCAGCCGGGCGATCGGCAGCACCAGGGAGGCGGACGGAGCGACCGTGGTGAGGGCGATGTCCTGGTCACCCAAGTCGGCGGCGATGGAGCCGAGTTCACGATCCGGCAGTTCGGGCAGACAGAAGACGTGGCTGACGGTGACCTTGCCGGCGAGGGACAGGGCGCGCGTGCGGTCGATGATGCCGCGCATGGCCTTGATCCCCTTCTCGCCCTGGTCGTGCAGGTGAATGTCCACGCCGACGCCGTGGCGGTCCGCGATGCCGAAGACGAGGTCGAGCTGCTCGTCGAGGGCCTCGTCGAAGCCGATCGGGTCGATGCCGCCGATCATGTCGATGGCGCCCGTACGCGCGGCCTTCTCCAGCAGCTGCGCCGTGCCCGGGGTGCGGATGACGCCGTGCTGCGGGAAGGCCACGATCTGGACGTCGAGGGCGTGGCGCAGCTGCTCACGGGCCTCTCCCACACCCTCCACTCCGGCCAGCCCGTAGGCCGGGGCCACGTCGGCGTGGGCGCGCATCGCCCGAGTGCCGCGGGTGACCGCGTGGGCCATGAGGCCGTACGCGCGCTCGGCGACGGGGCGGTGCTGGCTGCGGAACAGTTCCACGTCCTGGGCGACGAAGTCGGCGATGGTGCTCGCCGGCCGCCGCGACACCCAGGAGCCGCCCCAGGTCGTCTTGTCGGGGTGGATGTGCGCGTCCACGAGGGACGGGAGCGCGATCCGGCCGCCGCCGTCGACGACCTTCGCACCACGAGGCGCGGGGCCGTCCGCGACGAGGCCGTCGACGACCACGAGGTCCGTGGGCTTCGCCGCACCGAACAGCCGTACGTTGCGGAAGACCACGACCCTGTCGCGGCGCCCCGCCGCACCGGGCGCCGCGGCTTCGGCGGGCGCGTTCGCGGCGTGGGCGGTCGTGGCCGCCGCGCCGGCCATGGCGGCGGCGCCGGCCAGCATCGTGCGGCGGGAGAGGGCGCCGGGGAACGGCGAGGACGGCTGCATGAGGACTCCTTCAGCGGGGGGATGGTGCGGGTGATGGGGGTGCGGGTGTGGACCTGTGAGGAGCGGGAGCGGTAGCGGTACGCAGAGGGCAGGCGGCGGCGAAGCGCGGTGGACGCGAGCGGGGAGGCGTCCGTAGGGGAGGAGGAGCGGCGGTGGCGCCGGCCGCGATGGCGCGCGCAGCGCACGGGTGGGCAGCGTCGTCGTCCGGGGTACGGCCAGGGCGCGCGCGTCCGGTCGTCGCTGCGGTCGCACGGTCCGAGGCGCGAGCCACGGTGTCGCGGCGCGGCGCGGCGCACGGGCCGTGATCGCGGTCCGGGGCACGTACGGCCACGGCGCGAGGCGGCCGGCCGGTGCGCCGGTGGAGCGGTCCGGCATCACTCCCCAGGAACGGGGACCGTTGTCGAGGTCAGAGCGGCATGCCCGCCCGTACCACCCGTACCGGCTGCTTGAGCACGGTGACGTCGGCCAGCGGGTCGCCGTCCACGAGGATCACGTCGCCCGCGAAGCCGCGCGCGAGACGGCCCGCCGTGCGCTCCAGTCCGAGGAGGCGGGCGGCGCCGGTCGTGGCGGTGCGGATCGCGTCGAGCGCCGGCAGCCCGGCGGCGCGCATCAGCTCCACCTCCCGGCCGATCGGGCGCACCGAGCCACCGGACGAGTCGGTTCCGGCGGCGAGCGGGATACCGAGTTCGTGCGCCGCGAGGACCGCCCGCTTCAGTGCGGGGAGGTAGGTGCGTCCGCGCTCGGCGAGGACCGGGTCCGTGGACTCCGCCAGACCGGCGATGGCGGTGAGGGTGGGCGTGAAGTACGTGCCCCTGCGGCGCATCTCGCGCAGGGTGCGCTCGCCGACGAACGCGCCGTGCTCCAGCGAGCGGATGCCGGCCGTCACGGCGTCGTGGCAGCCCTGCTCGCTGTAGCTGTGGCACAGGACGCTCTTGCCGCGCCGCCGGGCCGCGGCGACGATCTCCGAGAGCTGCTCGTGCGAGTACACCTGGGCGAGCGGGTCCTGTTCCGGAAGCCCGGCGCGCTCGTTGACCCGCGTCTTGATCACGTCCGCGCCCCGGGCGAGGTTCACCTCCACGACCCGCCGCAGCGCCTCGGCCGAGCGGACGCCGTCCTTGAGACGGGCGAGCGGGGTGAGATCGGGGTCCGCGAGCACGGTGTCGCCGAGGTCCGGGGTGACGAAGACCCCTGCGGCCGTCAGCCGGGGTGCGAGGGTGGGGCTGTGCCGGGCGAGTTCGCGGACGGCGATGTCCTGGTAGAACGCGGTCGATCCGCTGCGCGCACTGGTCGCGCCCTTGCGGACGGCGTCGCGGGCTTCGGCGGCGGTGCTGAGGTGGATGTGCGCGTCGACCAGGCCCGGCAGGACCCAGCGGCCGTGGGCGTCGAGAACCTCGACGCCCTGCGGGACGGCGACGCTGTCCCGACGGCCCGCCGCGCGTACGGTCCCGGCCTCGATGACGACGACGGCGTTCTCGATGACCTCGCCGGTGGCCGGGTCGAGGAGCGTGCCTCCCTGGACCACGAGGTTTCCGCCCCGCGCGCCCCGCCCCTCGGTGCCGCCGCCGGCCTGCCCGGCGGCGTCCGCCGTTCCGCCACGGTTCGCGGGACCGGCCACCGCCGGCCCGGCGGCGGCCACGGTCCCGGCGAGAGCGGCCGCACCCGCGAGGATTCCGCGGCGGGTCAGTCTGCTGGAGGGTGGCGGCGTGGCTTCGACGCACATGGGGGAGCTCCATGGGGGAGTAGGTCAGCGACTCCCCCATTTTGTATACCAACCCTGAGGTGGCCAGCAAGAGTGGTGATCAAATGCCAGAGATTACCCATATGGGGAAGCTTGATCTCGCTATGGGGCGGAGGTCCGCCTTTCGCTTGGTATACAAACTGCCGGGTCAGTGGCCGAAGAGGGAACGCAGGGCGACGGCCCTGCTGTCGCGCACGTGCAGCAGCGTGCTCGCCCCTGCGGCCTCCGCGTCGCCCGCGGCGATGTGCCGGTACATCTCGGCGTGCTGGGCCCGCATGTGCGCCGGCTCCTCCCGCAGGCCGAACACCAGCCGCAGCTGCCAGCTCAGTTGCTCCATCACGCGTGTGAGCAGCGGGTTGCCCGACATCGCCACGACGCCCTCGTGGAACGCCGTGTGCGCGGCCACCTCGCGCGTCCCCTCGTCCGCCGCGGCCGCCGACTCGGCCTGGTGCAGCGTCGCTTCCAGGGCGGTGAGCCCCTCGGTGTCGTGCGCCGCCACGGCTCGTGCCGCCAGCCGCGACGCCTGGACCGCGAGCGGCTCCCATACCTCGTACAGGTGCTCCACGTCGGTGCGCTCGAGGCGCCGCACGCGTACGCCGCTGTGCGGGAGAAGCTCGAGGAGCCCTTCGGCGACCAGTGCGCGCAGCGCCTCGCGCACCGGCACACGGGACATGTCGAGCTCCTCGGCGACCTCTCGCTCGACGAGGCGGGCACCCTGCGCGTACCGCCGGTCGACGATCCGCTGGAGCACGGCCTCGCGCGCCCGCGCGCTGAGCGAGGCCGACGCGCTCTTCCCTGAGGAGCTCGTTCCCGAACCGCTCGTACCCGAGGCGGGCGTGTGTGAGCCGCTGCTCGTGGCCGCCGCGCCGGTCCTGCTGCTGTCCGCCACCGTTCGGCCCTCTTTCGTCCTCTGTTCGGCGTGCCCCGGCGAGGATATGTCCGACGGCGGGTGAGCCGTGTCTCATCCGGGTGGCGGCGCTTGTCTATGCAACAAGTTGCATAGAAGGATCGGGGTATGGCGCTCGAACACGCGATCCTTGTGTCACTGCTGGAGAAGCCCGGCTCCGGCTACGAGCTGGCCCGGCGCTTCGAGCGGTCCATCGGGTACTTCTGGACCGCCACTCACCAGCAGATCTACCGCGTGCTCAAGCGGATGGAGAGCGACGGCTGGGTCGACGTCCGGGATGTTCCGCAGCAGGGCCGCCCGGACAAGAAGGAGTACTCCGTCGCCGCCCTCGGACGGACAGCCCTCTCCGACTGGCTGCACGAGCCGATCGAACCCGAGAGCGTCCGCCACGACCTCGCCGTGAAGGTCCGGGGCGCCGCCTTCGACGACCCGGCCGAGCTGATCCGCGAGGTGGAGCGGCACAGGCAGGCGCACACGGAGCGGCTCGCGCGCTATCTCACGGGCGAGGCGCGCGACTTCACGGGGCCGCAGGCACCCCGCCCCGCCGCCGGTCCGCCCGACGCGGGGCGGGAACTCCAGCACGTCGTCCTGCGTGGCGGCATCGCGTACGAGCGGATGATGCTCGCCTGGCTCGACGACGTACTCGCCACCCTCCACCGGCTCGGCTCCGCGCACTGACGGCGCCGACCTGCCGGCACATCGGCAGGGCCCTTCTGCCCGCCCCGCCGTCCCGAGTTCTTCACCACCACCCCTCTCACCCTCCCAGCCGAAAGGCGTCCTCATGGCCGACCAGCTGCTGTTCAACCCGCGCACCTACGACCCGGCGGACTTCGACCCGGAGACCCGTCGCCTGCTGCGCGCGACCGTCGACTGGTTCGAGGAGCGCGGCAAGCGACAGCTCATCGAGGACTACCGGTCCCGGGCCTGGCTGGGCGACTTCCTCGCCTTCTCCGCCAAGGAGGGGCTGTTCGAGACCTTCCTGTCGCCCTCCGCCGACGCCGGGGAGGGGGAGCGGGACAAGCGCTGGGACACCGCCCGTATCGCCGCCCTCAACGAGATCCTCGGCTTCTACGGTCTCGACTACTGGTACGCCTGGCAGGTGACGATCCTCGGTCTCGGTCCGGTCTGGCAGAGCGACAACGCGACCGCCCGCGCCCGCGCGGCGGAACTCCTCTCGCAGGGCGAGGTGTTCGCCTTCGGCCTGTCCGAGAAGTCCCACGGCGCCGACATCTACTCCACCGACATGCTGCTGGAGCCCGACGGCGCGGGCGGCTTCCGGGCCACCGGATCCAAGTACTACATCGGCAACGGCAACGCCGCCGGACTCGTCTCCGTCTTCGGCCGCCGCACCGACGTCGAAGGCCCGGACGGCTACGTCTTCTTCGCCGCCGACAGCCGCCACCCGGCGTACCACCTCGTCAAGAACGTCGTCGACTCGTCGAAGTACGTCAGCGAGTTCCGCCTGGAGAGCTACCCGGTTGCCCCGGAGGACGTCCTGCACACCGGCCGCGCCGCCTTCGACGCCGCCCTCAACACGGTGAACGTGGGCAAGTTCAACCTGTGTACCGCCTCGATCGGCATCTGCGAGCACGCGATGTACGAGGCCGTCACCCACGCGCACAACCGCATCCTCTACGGCCGCCCCGTCACCGCCTTCCCGCACGTGCGGCGCGAGCTCACCGACGCCTACGTCCGCCTGGTCGGCATGAAGCTCTTCAGCGACCGCGCCGTCGACTACTTCCGCTCCGCCGGCCCGGACGACCGCCGCTACCTCCTCTTCAATCCGATGACGAAGATGAAGGTGACCACGGAGGGCGAGAAGGTCATCGACCTGATGTGGGACGTCATCGCCGCCAAGGGGTTCGAGAAGGACAACTACTTCGCCCAGGCGGCCGTGGAGATCCGTGGGCTGCCGAAGCTGGAGGGCACCGTCCACGTCAACCTGGCGCTGATCCTGAAGTTCATGCGCAACCACCTGCTGGACCCGGTCGCGTACGAGCCCGTCCCGACCCGGCTGGACGCGGCCGACGACACGTTCCTCTTCCGCCAGGGACCCGCCCGCGGCCTGGGATCGGTGCGTTTCCACGACTGGCGCCCCGCGTTCGCCGCGTACGCCCACGTACCCAACGTCGGCCGCTTCCGCGAACAGGCCGACGCCCTGTGCGACTTCGTCACCTCCGCGGCCCCCGACGAGCGGCAGAGCCGTGACCTCGACCTCCTCCTCGCCGTCGGCCAGCTCTTCGCGCTCGTCGTCCACGGCCAGTTGATCCTGGAGCAGGCGCGCCTGACGGATCTCGACGAGGACGTACTGGACGAGCTGTTCGCCGTCCTCGTACGGGACTTCTCGGCGCACGCCGTCGAGCTGCACGGCAAGGAGTCCGCCACCGAGCAGCAGCAGCTCTGGTCGCTCGGCGCCGTCCGGCGTCCGGTCGTCGACGAGGCGCGTTCGGCTCGGGTGTGGCAGCGCGTCGAGGCGCTGTCGGGGGCGTACGAGATGACGCCGTAACGTCGACGGAGTCCGTCGACGGACACGGAACGGAGGCCGCTACGGGTCACCCCACTCCAAGGGGCGACTCGTAGCGGCTGACTCATGTGACCGGGCCGCCATCCTGCCGCCGGGCCACGTGATCTCGCTACGGTTCCGGGCGGCGGTCATGGCTCGCGAGGCCGCGCAGGACGAGGCGGACGCCGAGATCGAAACCGCGTGTGTCCAGGTCCGCGAGACCACCGGGCCGCGCGTCGGCCGCGTGCAGTGAGGCGGCGAGCTCCGGGTGGCCGGGGAGGTAGTCGGCGGGGGCGCGGGTGAAACCGGCGGTGAAGGTCTCCAGGGCCGAGCCGAGGACGAGGTTGTCGATCGCACAGGCGGCTTCCGCAGCCTCGTCCGGGGTGCAGCCGGTCAGGGTCAGGGCGCGGAGCAGGGCGTCGTAGCCGCGCAGCGCCTTGTCGGAGGAGACCCCCCGGCGGGCGACCAGCGGGATCATGTGCGGGTAGCGGAGGTAGACCCTGCGATAGCCGTGGGCGTACGCGGCAATGCCCCGCGCGCCGCCCGGGTCCGTCAGGGGACCCAGATCGATCTCGTCGTTGATCAGCTCCGCGACGGCGTCGAGCAGGTCTTCCTTGGACGCGACGTGGTGGTACAGGGACGCCCCGCGCACCCCGAGCCGGTCGGCGATCGTGCGCATTTTCAGGGCTTCCACGCCCTGCTCGTCCAACAGCTCCAGGGCCGCACGGGCGATGATCGCTCGGCTGAGGAGGGCCTGGCTCGGCCGTGGCATCTGCGACTCCCTCGTCCTCGGATGTGCAGGTTACCTGCCAGGAACGCTTCACAAGCAGCCGGGAGCACCGCTACATTCACGCCACCTCGTTTACCTAACGCGGTTAGATTTGGCGTGCCGGGCCGCTGTCGGCCCGGTGCGCCCGGTGAGGTGATCATGAACGACACGCCGACCGGCCGGATGCCGGCCGATCCAGTGGCCCCCCAGGGCGGACCCGACGCGGACGCCGCCCGGCTGCGCGACCTCGGCTACCGCCAGGAACTGCGCCGCAACCTGGGCATTCTCGGCAACATATCGATGGGCTTCGCGGTGGTCTCCCCGGTCGTCGCCCTGTACGCCGTCTCCATGGTGGGGACCACGGTCGCGGGCCCTGTGTGGGTGTGGGCCCTGCCCTTGGTGCTCGCCGGCCAGTGCCTGGTGGTCAACGTCTACGCGGAGCTGACCTCGCAGTGGCCGCTCGCCGGCGGCCCGTACCAGTGGGGAAGACGCCTGCTGGGTCCGGCGTTCGGCTGGCTGGGCGGTTGGGTCTGGCAGTTCGCCGTGATGTTCGGCAACACGACCGTCGCCTACCTCGCGGCGCCCTGGGTGTACGCGCTCTTCGGCGCCACCCCCACACCCGCCGGGCTGGTCGCGGTGGCCGTCGGCATCCTGCTCGCGTGCATGCTGGTGAACGCGTACGGCATCAGCATCCTGCGCTGGTTCGTCTCGCTCGGCATCGCCGCGGAGGCCGTCGCGTCCGTGCTGGTGGGGCTGGTTCTGCTGCTGTTCTTCCGGGAGCACGGCTTCCCGCTGTTCACCGAGACGCTCGGTGCCGAGGCCCTGTCCGGCGGCTCCACCGTCCTGGGCTTCCTCGCGGCGGTCGCCGTCGCCGGATGGGCGTTCATCGGCTTCGACGCCTGCGTCTCCACCGCCGAGGAGACCAAGGACGCGGGCCGCCAGGTTCCGCGTGCGATGTGGTGGGCTCTGCTGAGCGTGGGCGCCGTCGTCATCCTCAACGCGATGGCGGTGGCTCTGGCGCACCCGCAGCCGGAGGTCGTGGTGGCCGGCCAGGACATCGACCCCGTCACCACGGCGGTCGTGCACGCCTTCGGCGACTGGTCGGACAAGCCGTTCGTCGTGGTCGTGCTGATCGGCTTCCTGGCCTGTGCGATGGCCTCCCAGGGCGGTGCCGCGCGCGGTCTGTTCTCGCTGGCCCGCGACGGCGTCTTCCCGTTCTCCGGGCAGGTCCGCAAGGTCAACCGCCGCAAGGCACCCATCGGCGGCCTCGTCGCCTCCACCCTGATCAGCGGCAGCGCGCTCGCCCTCGGGCTCAACGCCACCGCCATCGGCAGCCTGATCGCCTTCGGCACCGCCGCCACCTACCTGCCCTTCTTCCTCGTCTCGCTCGCGGCGCTGATCGCCCGGCTGCGCGGATCCTGGGTGCCCTCCGGCCGTATCCGGCTGGGCCGTAAGGGCACCGTCCTCAACGTCCTCGCCGTGGCCTGGACCGCCTTCGAGGTGGTCAACGTCTGCTGGCCGCGCGCGATTCTCGCGCCGCCCGGCGCCCCCTGGTACCAGGTGTGGGCCGCGCTGCTGGGCACCGCCGTGGTCCTGGGCAGCGGACTGGTCTACCTGGTCGCCCGGCGCCCGCACGACAAGCTGCGCGAGGGCGCCCCGGCCCCTGCCGCTCCCGCTGCGGAGGCCGCCGCGCTCCCCGCCACGGACCACCCCTGAGCCGGTGCCGGCACCGCGGCCCGCGGTGCCGGCTCCGTATCCGCCCCTTTCCGGCAATCCCCTGCGGAAGAAACGCCCACGACGCACCCTGGAAGGTCCCTGTCATGAACCTGCCACAGCCTGCACGCCGCGCGTTCTGTACGACCGCGCTGACCGCGGCCGCGACCGTCTTCCTCTCCTCCCGGACCGCCGGCCCGGCCGCCGCCGCGACAACGGCCGCCGCCGCGTCGACGCCCCCCGCGACAACGGCCGCCATCGCACAGACGACCGCCGCCTTCACCGTCCCGGCCGAGTGGCAGCCCCACTCCGGGTGCGTGATGGCCTGGCCCTGGGACCGCACCGTCGGATGGGGCGCGCTGCTCAAGCCGGTACAGGCCGAGATCGCCGCCATCGCCAGGAGCATCGCCCGCTTCGAAAGCGTCCTGATGGTCGCCGAACCCGGCACCGCCGCCGACGCCCGCCAGCAGTGCGGCCCGACCGTCACCGTCATCGAGTACCCCGTCAACGACTGCTGGACCCGGGACACCGGGCCGGTCTTCGCCCTGAGCCCCGACCGCACCCAGCTCACCGGCCTGGACTTCCGCTTCAACGGCTGGGGCAACAAGTACCCGTACGACAAGGACGACCTGCTGCCCGTCGGGGTCTGCTCCCACCTGTCCGTGCCGCGCACGCCGGTCGACCTCGTACTCGAAGGCGGCGCCGTGATCACCGATGGCCAGGGCACCCTCATCACCACCGAGGAATGCCTGCTCAACCCCAACCGCAACCCCGGCCTGACCCGTGCCCAGATCGAGTCCGCGCTGCTCGCCGCGTACGGGGCGAGCAAGGTGATCTGGCTCCCGTACGGTCTGAACAACGACATCGTCACGGACGGGCACGTCGACCTCGTCGCCGCCTACCTCGGCCCGGCCAAGGTCCTGCTGCACACCCAGCCCGACACCGGCAGCCCCAACCACGCCCGGATGGCGGCCAACAAGGCCGTGCTCCAGGCCGCCACCGACGCCTGCGGGCGGCCCATCCAGATCGTCGAACTCCACCAACAGCCCCACTTCCGGGTGAGCGGCACGCTCGTGGAGACCTTCAGTTACACCAACTACTACCTGACCAGCGGCAGCGTCGTCGTCCCCACGGCCGAAGTGCCGGAAGACGCCCTCGCGCTGAGCAGGTTCGCCGAGCTCTTCCCGGGTCGGGAGATCGTCGGCATTCCGACCCGCAATCTGGCGTGGGGCGGTGGCGGGATCCACTGCGTCACCCAGCACGTTCCCGCCCGGTCCTGACCGAAGGGCCCCGGGGCGGGGCACGGCCGAGGGGCCCGGCCGTTCGTGGTCGAGGCCCCTCGGCGCGCTCAGGAAGACGGGCCGGCGTTGACACGGGTGCCCATGTCCACCTCGGTGCCGTCCGCGTCCACCAGGGTCAGGTCGACGTCCGCGCTGCGCGGGGCGATCTCCGGCGGCGACACGTACCGGCCGGCCCCCGCCCTCAGCCCCTCCGCCGTCCAGCCGGGACGACGCTCACCTACGCCTCCCAGTCCCAGGTGTCGAAGCACACGGGCATGCCCGTACGCCGGGCGGCCATGACCGCCTCCAGCCGCGCGTGGTCCCGGCCCGGCATCAGCTCCCGCCACTCCGCCCCCGGCAGCCCGAACACCGCCGCCAGCAGCCGTGGCGGGCCGGGCACGGTGAGCCCGGTCTCCTCCCGGCACTCCCGGACGGCGGTCTGCCAGGGCCGCTCGCCCGGATCGGCGACACCGCCGGGCCACTGCCAGGGGTGGACGCTGGAGTAGGTGGCGCGCAGCTGGACGGGTCGGTCGTCCTCGTCGGTGAAGAACACGGCCCCGAAGACGGTGGCCTTCGGCAGTGTGGCGGCGAACTCCTCAGGGGGCAGCCACTGCTTGCTCACAGGGCGCTCCCACGGACGATGCTCTCCGGGCACAGGCGGGCGACTTCCACCGCATCAGCGGGTGTTGCGAGGCGGGGGTGCGACACGGCATGTTCCTTCCGCGAAGGGCCCATGGTGGCTTCACTGTAGGGGCCACACAGGCGATGCCAGGACCGGATCGAGGAGACGTGACCGGAGGCGGCGTCACCCGAACCAGACGACCAGGCGCACGTTCTCGTCCCCGTACTCGGTGGCGAGCTCCCGCATGGTGCCCCAGACCTGGGACCACGGCTCCTCGTCCGGGGGCGCGAGCATGCGCGCGGTGAGGAACACGGGCCGGTACACGATTCCGTCCAGGAGCACCTCACCGCCCGGCGGCCACTCCGGAGGTGCGAGGAGCCGATGCCCGCCGAAGGTGTCGCATGCGGCCTCGTACACATCGTGCGGGGCCCGGACGACGTCCTCCAGGACGAGCTCGCCGCCGTCGTCGCGCCGCCACTGCCCCACCCAGTACCAGGCGGGCTCGTCGTCGAGCGGGGCGTCCCAGTCGACCGCCGCGACGTCGGCCCAGGTGGCGTACGTGTGGCCGTGCTGGAAGTCACCCACACCGGTCTCCCGCACCGGATCCGAGACGTCGTCCGGAAGGCCGCGGTCCGCGAACAGCCGACGCCGCAGATGCTCCACGCCTCGGACGTTGAAGAGGCAGTTCCACGCTTCGTAGTCCCGCCGCAGGTTGAAACCCAGCACGCCGACCTCGACTTCCCAGCAGCCGTCGGCCCCGCGCGTCTCTATCGCACAGTCAATGTCCGTCCCCATGAACGACGACCCTAGGGCGCCCGCCGGTCGCGGCCGACGCCCACTGTGAGCCGGGACGTGCGACGGGTCCCTGAGGAGCTCCCACGCAGGCCGACGGGGAAGGTCCCGTACGCTTGCCCGAGCTTGGCATGATCGCGGCCGACAGGCCGGAGGAAGTGAAGGGGACGGGGGCCATGCGGCACGACCGTAATGTGGTCAGAGCGCTCGACGTGCTGATCTCCCTCGCCGAGTCGGACGACGCGCGGCGGGTGCGGGACCGGATCGGGGCCGCCGAGGCGCCGGAAGCGACCGTTCCGCCTGCCTGGGGCGGTCTGTCGTCGGTTGCGTCCGGTGCGCTGCCGGCGTCGGCGCTGCTGTGGATGCTGGAGGAGGACCGGCCGCAGACGAACGAGGCCGTCGTCCTCCAGGCCGGGCTGCCCGTCGCGCTGGAGCTGGCCGTGCTGGCGGGCGAGCCCTTCGGGCCCGACGCGGGGCGCACCGTGCCGCTGACGGACGGGCTGCACCGCCACCGCCGCCCCCAAGGCGTAGAGCTCCTGCCCGCCGAGGAACTGATCCCCGCGCTACGGGCGGTGGAGACGATGCGGCAGGGACACCGGGCCGCCAAGCGGCTCTCCCGGAAGGACTGGGCGCGCGTCTTCGAGGCCGACGTGGAGCAGCCGCTGCCCGGGTACGCCCGGTGGGCGCTCGCGCTGCGGCCCGACTGCCCCGCGGCCCTTCGCGAGCGGTTCTCCGGACATCGGAGCTACGAGCACCGGATGCGGACCGGGGGCATTGTCGACGGCCCCGGGACCTACGTACGGGAGTGGCGGCCGGCCCGCCATGTGCTGGCCGTCCTGGACGTCGGCCGCTGGGCGTTCCCCACCCGTTTTCCGGAGGCGGAGGAGGTGCTGCGGCCGATGGTGCGCGGATCGCTCGGGGGCGACATCGAGGCGTGGGCCGTCCTCGCGCAACTGCTGCCGACGTTCACGGGGACCGTGCCCGAACTGATCGTGACCGCGCGCGCGATCGCCTGAACGGAGAGGGGCGGGGCGGCTGGAGTCGAACCAGCGTGTTCCGGTTTTGGAGACCGGCGCGTCTGCCTCTGCGCTACGGCCCCGCCTTGCCGGTGATCATAGGCGAATCGTCCGGGCGGAAAACACCTTCGCCCGTTGTCGGTGCTCCCTGATACCAAGGAGTACGCAGGGGGGGAGCGGGAACATGGCGTACGGGGAGCGCGGCGGACGGCCGCGGCACGTGGTCGATCTGGCCGACCGGCGCGCGCTGGAGCGGTGGCGGCCCGCCGACGAGACGGTGGTCGCGGAGGCACGGCGGCTCAAGGAGGCCGCCCTGCTGGACTTCGGGATGTCCGGCTCGGCGGTGGCGTCCTGGCTCTACGCCAAGTGCCACCACCAGGTGGCGACCACGGCGATCGACACCGCCGCCGTCGTCGCGAGCGGCGACGGGACCTGCCTGCTCGTCTACAACCCGGAGTTCTTCGTCTCCCTCGGCCTGGACGGGGTGAAGTTCGCCCTCTTCCACGAGGCGCGGCACCTGGTCCACCGCCACCTGTTCGTCGAGCCGGAACTGCGCGACGACCCCGTGTTCACCCTGGCCGCCGAGGTGTCCATCAACCATGTCGCCCTGGTCCGGCTCGGCCGGGACGCCCTGCCCCTGTGGGACGGCAAGCCCGCCGGCATCGACCCGCGCGAGACCCACGCGGCGTACCGGGCGGACCTGCTCGCGCATGGCCTGGAACCGGTGGACTACGCGGAGTTCATCGCCACGGACATGTCCGTGTACGGCGAACTGAAGCGCATGGCGCACCCACCGGTCCCGACGCCGGTCTGCGCGCACCTCACGCACCACGACATCCCCGCCGACCAGGAGACCGTGGACACCGTCGTCTCCTCCGTCCTGCTCAACTCGCTGCTGGCGGCCCGTCGTGGCCATGCCGTCGCCGAGGCGGAGATGGGCGAGCTGATGGACCGCACCGACGGCGCATCGGACCGGGTGACCCGCATGTGGGGCCGGCTCGGCGCCGGACTGCTGCGCGGACAGACGCCGCGCACGGAGCGGGTCGACTGGTGGCAGCGCTGGCTGGTGGACGTCGTCGCCTCGAAACTGCGGGACGGCGAGCGGCTGGTCTACCCGAAGAAGCGGGGCGCGCTGCTCGCGGCGCTCGGGCACGACCCGATGCTGTCCCGGCGCGGCCCGGTGCGCGACAAGGTGCTCGTCATCGCGTACGACACCTCCGGATCCATGCCGGACCACGTGGTCCACTGGCTGACCGAACTGGTCGGCCGCATCGACGGAGTGGAGGCCCACTGGTTCTCGTTCGACGCCGTGGTGATGCCCTTCCGGCCCGGCGAGGCGGTGTACGGCGGCGGGGGCACGAGCTTCCAGGCCGTCGCCGACCACGTGGAGGGGCGCACGCTCGTCGACGGCCGGCCCTTCGAGGAGACCCCGGACGCCGTGGTGATGCTCACCGACGGCTACGCCCCGCACATCACCCCCGCCGAGCCCGACAAGTGGATCTGGCTGATCACCGAGGGCGGCGACGACTGGCCCGAGTCCCACACCTCTCCGATGGCATGCCACCGCGTCACGACAGGATCCCCATGACCACGCCGACCGCGCCGACCCCGCCCCGTACCGTCTCCTGGCAGCCCAACGCCACCTACCCCCGGCCGCCCCAGGGCTGGACCGGGGCGTCCCGCCTGGAGTCCTTCGTCGACGCGATGATCGACATGGGGCAGACCGGCCAGGTCTTCGGCGAGCACGGCATCGGCAAGACCGCGACGTTCTTCTCCCACATCGCCGAGGCGTACCCGGACACGGAGCTGGTCCTCGTCCCGGCCGCCAACCTCACCCCGGACGATCTGCTGGCCAACGCGCCGGTGCGGGACGAGGAGACCGGGCGGCTCGTGCTGCGGCAGCTGGTGATGAGCCAGCTGAAGCCGGGGAAGCCGTTCGTCCTGCTCATCGACGACTCGCTGCAGGCGGGCGAGTCGATCCAGTCACAGCTGATGCAGATCGCCTGCAACTGGACGCTCGGCGGGTACGACCTGCGTGCGCTGGGCTGCGTCGGCGTCTTCCTCACCGACAACGAGTCGCTGGCCGAGACCGCCGCCCGCCGCAGCGACCTGGCCGTCCTGGACCGGATGGTCACGATCCGGATCACCGCGAACGACACGGCCTGGCGCTTCAAGCTGGCCGCGAAGTACCGGAACTGGGATCTGGGCGGGGTCTTCACGCTGTGGGCGTCCCTGAGCCCCGCGCTGCGCGAGCTGCTGTCACCGCGCACCCTGGACCACATCCTCGCCAACGCCCGGGAGGGCTTCCCACTGCGCTGGGGGCTGCCCCTGGTCAACGGCGAGCGTCTGCGGCTCGCCGAGCCCCGGCCCGACGGCCGCCCCGGCCCGAACCGGACCCAGGAGATCCTGGACCGCATCGCGAACGAGCTGGACGTGCCGAACCCGGCACGGATCGCCGACCCGGTCCGCCAGGTGGTCCGGGCGGCCCTGCGCAACCGGTGGACGGTGCTGCTCCAGGGCCCTCCGGGCTGCGGCAAGACCGAGCTCGTCCGCCAGACGGTCCGGGAGGGGCTCGGCGGGCGGGAGCCGCTGTACTTCTCGATGCCCGTCACCAACGTCGAGGACCTCTGCGCGCCGATCCCCACCCGCGACGGGTCTCTCGACAACCTGCTGGCCGCCGCGTTCACAGGACCGGAGCCCAAGGCCGTCGTCTGGGACGAGTACAACCGCCCCAAGGACAAGGCGGCGTTCGCCAAACTGATGGAGATCACGCAGGAGTGGTCCCTGGCGGGCCGGCCCATCGAGGGGCTGAAGGCGCAGGTCGCCGTCCAGAACCCGCCGTACCACCTGGGGCGCAAGCTGCTCGTGGCACGGAACAACATCGCCCAGGCCACCCGGTTCACGGCCTCGCTCACGGTCGAGCCCGGTGACATCCCGGCCAACGAATGGCTGATCGACACGTACGGCCCCGTCGCCGAGACCGTGCTCGACTGGTGGAAGCACGACATCGACGAGGACGGCCGTGCCTGGATCACCAAGCGGACCATCGAGCGGCTGATCAAACTCCACCAGCGGGGCCTGCCCCTGGAGATGGGCACGGTGTACCTGGGGGACGGCGAATACGCCCCGGTGCAGCTGACCAGCCTGATCGACCGGCTGAACAACCGGCCGGTGACCGGTCTGCGCGAGCTGGCCCGCGACGTCGACTCCTGGGAGAGGCGGCTGCGGCGGGCGGCGGAGTCGTCCTCCGAGGGCGGCGACGACAGCGACGTCGTGCACCAGGTCATCGCCAACGCCGAGCTGTCGCAGCTGAGAAAGCACCGTAAGGCTGTGACCCGGCTGGTCGCGCTGCTGCCGCCCAAGCTCCGCTCGACCTACATGGTCGGAGCCTCGGATCAGCAGCAGCGGTTCTGGATAGAGGTGTTCGGCGCGATGCCCCGCTAGTGCTGTTTCCGGAAAGGTTTGCCGGGAAGCTCGCGGCGTCCGGTGCATGGGGTCTCCCCAGGCCCGCAGGGCCTGGGGGACGCATCGCAAGGCGGAGGATCGCCCTCGTACTGGGCGTACTCGGGCGACTCCGACAACGCAGCGAGGTGCCGTGCCGGGAGTCGCGAGCCGGTGAACCCTTCCGGTCGCAGCACTAGCTAGGGGGTGTCGTTCGGATCAGGCCGGAGCAGCGAGTGTGCGTGCCAAGGCAGGCACGCCCGGCAGGAACCGAAGGACAGGCGCTGGGGCCGTCCGGCGCCCCTACCCCGGGCGGGATGCCCAGGACTCCTACGACGCCTCGGACGCGGGTGGCGCCGTGCGGTGCACGCTGCGTACCGCCTCGACGTCGGCGGAGACCGCGGGCCGCGGCAGGTGCGCGCTGAACGCGTCGAGCCGGCGCCGCACGCTCGTCGCGATGCCCTTGCCGAGGACGAAACGCGTCGGACTCACGGCCCGCGGCGCGGCGTCCAGGAGCCGGTGCGCCTCGTGGCTGCGCATACCCGTGTGGGCGAGGACGAGGTGCGCGAGGCGGTGCTCGCGGTCCGCGAGGGCCTCGCCGATCGCTGTCGCGGCGGCGACATCGACCCGGTTGTCCTCCGCGCCGAGCACCGCCGCGGCGCGGACCCGGCCGAGGTCGAGCAGTTCGACGCCCGCACCGGCCGAGGCGGCGACGAGCCGGGCGGCGGCCTCCGGGCCGATGCCGTTGCTGGCGACGGAGAGACGCCTCGTACGCCCGCGAGGCGCGCGGTCCAGGGCGTCGGCGAGCAGCAGCGCGCCCGCGTCGCCCAGCCGGGCCGCCGACACGTACAGTTCGCCGACCGCTCCGGCGGCGAGCAGTGCGGCGAGTGGCGCCGCCCCGGTGCGGCCGAGCGGATTGCCGCCGAGGAAGAGGCGCTCGACGCGACGCCCCGAAGCGGCGGCCGTCAGCAGGGCCTCGGCGAGCACGACGAGGCCCGCCGGGTCGAGGCCGGTCTGCACCAGGTCCAGGGTGCGCAGCCCGGACGCGGCGGAGACGAGGTCCGCCGCGGCGCGCCCGCCTTCGGTGCCCAGCGGGTTGCGCTTGAGCCAGACCCCGGTGACGACGTGCTCGGAAGCACGCAGGTTGTCGGCGATCCGGCAGGCGCCGCCCGCCGTGATGCCGTTGCATCCGAGGTACAGCGTCTCGACGCCCGCGCCGACGCTCTTTCCGGTGACGTCCGCCGCCCCGTCGTCGCCGAGCCCGTCGGTCCCGAGCAGCAGATGCCGTACCCGGGGCGGGCCCGCCGTGGCGCCGAGGGCCTCGGCGATCAGCGCGGCGCCCTCGGGGCCGAGGGCCTGCTTGCACAGGTCGAGCCGGCCGTCGGGCATCGCCGTCCCGGCCGGGAAGTCGAGCCTGCGGTCGGCCGCGGCGCCGCCCCGCAGCCAGTCGATCAGCGGGCCGAGGTCGCCGATCGACCGGGGCAGGACATCGGGGACACCCGCGAACGGGGCCTGCCCGAGGGGGTTCTCCGGCTCGGTCACCACGCCGCCTCCCGGTAGTCCTTGAGGAACACGCCCGACACCGGGGCCCCGGCCTCGCCGCGCACGATCGGGTCGTACACCCGCGCCGCCCCGTCCACGATGTCCAGCGGCGTGCGAAAACCCTCGGCGGCGATCCGGCTCTTCTTCGGCAGCGGGTTCTCGTCGGTGATCCACCCGGTGTCGACGCTGCACATGTGGACGCCCTGCGCGGCGAGTTCGGGCCCGCTGGTACGGGTGAGCATGTTGAGCGCCGCCTTCGCCATGTTGGTGTGCGGGTGCCCGGCGGTCTTGTGCCGGACCGCGAACCGGCCCTCGACCGCGGTCACGTTGACCACGTACCGGTTCGGCCGCGGCGAGGCGAGCAGCAGCGGCAGCAGCCGGTCGACCAGCAGGGCCGGGGCGAGGGCGTTGACGAGCTGGGTCTCCAGCAGCTCGGCCGGGTCCAGCTCGCCGATCCGCGCCGACCACGAGTTCACCGGGGCGTGGTCGGGCAGCAGGCCCGCCTCGTCGGCCTCCGCGAGGACCAGCGCGAGCGCGCCTCCGGCGGGGGGCGCCTCCAGAGCCCGCAGGGGTGCGTAGCCGGGGGCGGCCCACGCGCCCGCGGGCAGCGCCGCGGGCTCGCCGGCGGCCAGCAGCGCGTACGACTCGGGCGGGCGGCGGACGGTCTGGGCGGCGTTGTTGACGAGGATGTCCAGCGGCTCGCCGTCCTGCCGGAGCCGTTCGCACAGCCCGAGAACCTGGCGTGGGTCGCGCAGGTCGACGGCGACGACCGTCAGCCGGTCGAGCCACGCCTCGCTGCCCGGAGCGGCCCGGAAGCGGTGCAGGGTGTCCTGCGGGAAGCGTGAGGTCACGAGGAGTTCGGCGCCGTCCCGGAGCATCATCAGCGCCAGCTGGAAGCCGATCTTGACGCGTCCTCCGGTGAGGAGCGCGCGCCGTCCGGTGAGGTCCGTGGACAGGGCGCGGCGGGTGGTGTTGTCGGCGGCGCACTCCGGACAGAGCGCGTGGTAGAAGGAGTCGGCCCGCCGGTAGTGCGTCTTGCATACGTAGCAGCGGCGGGGCCGGGTCAGGAGCCCGCCCTGCCCGTTGTCGTCCGCACCCAGCGGGGCGTCCTCGCGCCGGGCGAGCCCACCGGTCGCGGTGGCCGCGACGACGGCGGCGTCCGCCTCGGAACGGGCGTCGCCGCGGGACTTGCGGCGGCGGATCCGGCCGTCGCGGGCGAAGGAACCGGCGACCTGCTCGGCACGCAGCCGGACCGGGTCGTCGACGGGCAGCGCGCGCAGCTTGCCGACGATGCGGTCGAAGGCGGCGAGCTCCTCGTCGGTGGGCGGCGTCTGGTTGTGGGGCTCGTGGTGGGTGGGCGGCGTCCGGCCGTGGGGCTCGTTGTGGGTGGGCCGCGCCTGGCCGGCGAGCTGCGGGGCCGTGGATCGTCGCTCCGGGGCGAGCCGTCGGTCCGTGGGGCGCTCCTCGCCGGCCGGCCGGGTCTCGTCGCCGATCCGTGTCATGTTCGTCGTCCCGCCCCGCCCGCTGTCGTGGTTCCCGTGGCCCCTGCCGGATTCGAACCGGCGTGTTCCCTTTTGGCAAAAGGGTGCGACTGCCTCTGCGCTACGGGACCGGGCTGCCCGGACGGTCGGATTCGAACCGACGTGTTCACGACGTGAGGGGTCGGCGCGCCTGCCTCTGCGCTACGTCCGGACAGTGCCGGTGATCATACCGGCGGGGGCACTCCGCGTGAGGCCCCGCCCTCACGGCACCGGTTCACGCGGGACCACGGCGGGGCAGGACGCCGAGGCATCCCCGCCACGGCCCCGCGCGCGGCGAACCGCTAGAGGTCCTCGACCGGGGCGTCCTCCGCCACCCCGAAATGCCGGCGTGCGGCCGCCTCGACCTCGCGGGAGAGCTCCTGGTCGCCATCGCGGACGTGCTCGGCGCCCGCCTCGGAGAAGTGCCGCTCGATCCACGTCACGTACCCGCCCCCGTCCGGAGGCGAGTCCTGCGAGGTGACCCGGTACCGGCCCGTCGCGTCCTTCCGCAGTTCGGTGATCCATGGAGTGGCCATCCCGGTGCCGGTGACGAGGGCGCCGCCCCGCTTCCCGTACTCCTGGCACACGGCGAGCAATCCCACCGTCAGGCTCTGACCGTCGTCCGCCCCGGCGATCTCGATGATGTCCTCGGAGCAGAACCACTGAGGCCGCAGGTGCTTCTCGTCCTGGGTGAGCATGCCGCCCTCCCGCTTCATCTGTGCGATCAGTGCGTCGTGGACGAGCGGCTGTACGAGCCTGCGCTGGTCGGGGTCCACGTCCGGCCGCGTCAGTCCGCACCCCGCGAGCCCGAGCAGCACCGCCGTCATGACCGGTACCGCGGCAACGGCCGCACCTCGCCACGTCCCTCGTATGCGCATGACATTCCCCGTTCGTCTCGTACCGGCCGGTGTACAAGACGGGCTCCGCACGCTGCGGGTTGCACGCCGACGTGGCCCTCGCCGTCCCCGCACCGGTCCCCGTCCCCGTACCGTCGGCCACCGGAGCCGGGCTGTGACGCACTTCGCGCTCCGGAGAGCGGACATAAATGCGAATCAAGAATGCGTATTTGATAGCGTCCTCGTATGCGGTTGACGAAGTTCACCGACCTGGCGCTTCGTGCCGTGATGCGCCTGGCGGTCTCCGAGGAGGACGGCCTGCTGACCACCCGCCAGGTGGCCGAGGCGATGGACGTGCCCTACGCCCATATGGCCAAGGCGATCACCCGGCTCCAGCACCTCGGCGTGGTGGAGGCCCGGCGGGGTCGCGGCGGTGGGCTCGGCCTCACCGTGCTCGGCCGACGGGCTTCCGTCGGCTGGCTGGTGCGGGAGCTGGAGGGCGAGGAGGAGGTCGTCGCCTGTGAGGGCGATACGCCCTGCCCGCTGCGCGGGGCCTGCCGGCTGCGCGGGGCGCTGCGTGACGCGCAGCGCGCGTTCTACGCCGCACTCGATCCGCTCACTGTCGCCGACGTCGTGGCCTCTCCCACTGGGCCGGTGCTGGTGGGGCTGATCGGCCGCCGCTCCGACTAGCCTCTGCCTCCTTCCGCTCCTTCCGCCCCCTCCTGCCGCTCCGTGTGGTCCGGCATGGGACGGCGTCACGCTTAAATACGAAGATCATCTACCAAATAAGGGAGTAGCCATGCTCTCCGAGCAGTCCACCCCGGTCGTCCGCGCCACGCTGCCCGCCGTCGGTGCCGCCATCGGCGAGATCACCCCGCTCTTCTACCGGAAGCTGTTCGGCGCCCACCCCGAGCTGCGACGGGACCTGTTCAACCGCGGCAACCAGGCCAACGGAGAACAGCAGAAGGCGCTCGCCGGCTCCATCGCCGCCTTCGCGAGCATGCTCCTGGAGCGCCCGGACGAGCGCCCGGACGCGCTGCTCGGCCGCATCGCCCACAAGCACGCCTCGCTCGGCGTCACCTCCGACCAGTACAAGATCGTCCACCGGTACCTCTTCGAGGCGATAGCCGAGGTGCTCGGCGGTGCCGTCACCCCCGAGGTGGCCGCCGCGTGGGACGAGGTCTACTGGCTGATGGCCAACGCGCTGATCACCGTCGAGGCCCGGCTGTACCAGGAGGCCGACGTCCCCGAGGGTGAGATCTGGCGGCAGATGGTGGTCACCGGCCGGCACGAGGAGACCCCCGACGCCGTCTCCTTCCTGCTGCGGCCCGCCGACGGCAGCCCGTCCGGTGCCTTCCGCCCGGGCCAGTACGTCAGCGTCCAGGCCGAACTCCCCGACGGCGCACGACAGATCCGCCAGTACAGCCTCTCCGTCGCCCCCGGCCGCCCGGACTGGCGCATCACCGTCAAGCGGGCCGGAGGGGGCGCGCGGCCCGAGGGCGAGGTCTCCGCCTGGCTGCACGCGCACACGCGACCCGGCGACCTGCTCACTGTCTCCGCCCCGTTCGGAGACCTGGTCCTGCCCGACGGTGCAGGCCCGCTGCTGCTGGCCTCCGCCGGGATCGGCAGCACGCCCATGCTGGCCATGCTCGACCACCTGGCCGCCGCCGGCGCGCCCCGCTCCTCGCGTCCGACGACCGTCCTGCACGCCGACCGCAGCCCCGCCGACCACGCCCACCGCGAGGAGCAGCGCCGCCTGGTGCGGGCGCTGCCGGACGCCGCCCTGCACCTCTGGTACGAGGCGGCGGACCCCGCGGGCGACGGGCTCCCGGACGGCGCGCGGCTCGGGCAGGCCGACCTGGACGCGGTGCCGCTCCCCGAGGGCGTGACCGCCTACCTGTGCGGTCCGCTGCCCTTCATGCGCGCGCTCCGCGGGGACCTGCTGCGCCGCGGCGTCCCCGCGTCGGCGATCCACTACGAGGTCTTCGGCCCGGACCTCTGGCTGGGCGAGTAGCCATGTCACTCGTACGTGGGGCGGAGCCGCTGTTCCAGTAAGGCTCCCGTTCCCGCCACTGGAAAATCCGCCCATGGGCACTGGTCGGCGGACACGGCGGGTTGGTCTGCTCTATTTCGCGCTGGCGGTCGGCGGCATGGCAGGTGCCGTGGGCGTCGCCTTCCGTTTCGACCTGCGGGTGGCCGAGACGGCAGCCGCTCTGCTTCCGTCCGTAGGCGGTCTGTACCTGTCCTGGGCGGCCTTCCAGGCCGATCGAAGGGAAGCGGCCGACGGGTACGGCGTCGCCCGGATCGCCGACCGGCTGGCGGTGGCCGTGCGGGGTCAGTGGGAGTCCGAGGCCCGGGTGCGGCGGCTGAACGACCCCTATCCGCTCCCGGTCTCCTGGCAGGCGGCCGATCCGCGGTTCGGCGAGTCGTGGGCCCTCCTGCGGGAGATGGCCGGGCACTGGCCGTCCGGCCGGTCAGCTCCTCCTTCCGGCTGGGCCACCGGGCCCGTCGGACTGGCCGGGACGGGCGGGGAGATCGCCGAGGTGTTCCTGGAACGGGTCCCGACCCGCCGCCTCGTGGTCCTCGGCGGCCCGGGTAGCGGCAAGACGATGCTGCTGATCCGCTTGATGCTGGCCCTGGTCGCCGAGCGGGCGGAGGGAAGCCCCGTACCGGTGCTCTTCCCGCTCGCCTCGTGGAATCCCGCGGAGCAGACGCTGGAATCCTGGATGGCGGAACGGCTCGCGCGTGACTACAGCGGTCTCGGCGCCCCCGCCGCGGGGCATACGGCTCCTGCGGGGTATGCGGCTCCCGCGGGGCATACGGATCGCGCCGGGCAGGTCAGCCACGCCCGAACACTACTGGAGCACCGGCTGATCCTGCCGGTCCTCGACGGGTTCGACGAGATTCCGGAACCGTTCCGAGCCGTGGCGCTGGACGCGATCAACGCCGCCCTGCCGCCCGGCCAGCCTCTGGTGCTGTCCAGCCGGGTGACGGAGTACGGGGACACGCTGGCCCCGGCCCACGGGGTCCCGGTCAGGCTCTGCGGCGCCGCCGCCGTGGAACTGGTCCCCTTGGCCGCGCCGGACATCGCCGACTATCTGAGACGGGACGCCGGCGGCCAGGACACGGCGGCGGCCTCCCGCTGGGATCCGGTGATCCGGCTGCTCGGCACCGACGCCCCCGTGGCACGCGCGCTGACCACACCGCTGATGCTCTTTCTGGCCAGGACGGTGTACAACCCCCGGCCGGGAGAACACACCGCCGTCCTGCCCACGCCCGAGGACCTGTGCGACCCGGGCCGCTTCCCCGACCCCGCGGCCGTCCGGACCCACCTCTTCGACGCGTTCGTCCCCGCCGCCTACCGCCCCCATCCGCGGTATCCGTGCCGCTGGTCCGCCCAGCAGGCCGAGCACGCCCTGCGGTATCTGGCACGACACCTGCAACACACCCTGGGCGGTACCACCGACCTGGCCTGGTGGCAGGTACGCCGCGCGCTGCCGCCCCGTATCAACCAGGTGGCGACAGGAGCTGTCCTCGGCGTCGTGGCCTGGACCGCCGCCACCGTGGTGGGCAGGCTCACGGCACTGCTCGCCGGCCTCGACACCGGGTGGCAGACGGGCCCGCCCGCGGCCATCGTCGCGGGCCTCGCCGGAGGGATCGCGGTCGGAATCCCCCATGGCCTCGCCGGGAAACCGGCTGATCTCGCCACCCCGGTCGGTCCGGCCGCCCTCCTGGAGCAGGACCGAAGGATCTTCCGCAGACTCTGGATCGCCGTCGGCCTCGCGGTGGGCGCCGCGTTCCTCCTCTGCTACGGCGTCGAATACGTCGTACAGGGCGGCCATCCCTACGGTCTGGGCCGGGGGCCACGGACGGACAGGCGATCTCGATGAGTCCGCCCCACATCCTCGACCGCGGCCTCGCCTACGGACTCACCGTCGGCCTCGCGGCGGCGCTCGGCCACAACGCCTGGTGGTACTACACCCTCACCCGCTACCACCTGGCGGCGCGGCGACACCTGCCCCGGGACCTGACCGCCTTCCTCGTCGACGCCCACGAACGACGCGGAGTACTGCGCCAGGTGGGAACGGTCCACCAGTTCCGTCACATCGACCTGCAGCACCATCTCGCCGCCCAAGGACGGTCTCAGGCGTCCGGAACGCCGCGCCCGCCGGTGCCCTGGCCGCGCTTCCCGCTCTCGCCGGTACGCGAATGCTGAGCGGGTGGTGCCGCGGGACGGCACATGGGCGCGGCAGGCGTCCGGACGCCCGTGGGTAAAATGGGCGCACGCTTCGACACCGCCGGGGCCCGTACCGAGGAGTACGGGCCCCGGCGCGTTCCGGGCGCCACACCGAGGAAGGTTCCCCCATGAACGCGAAGCCGCCGGCCGAGTCCTTCGAGGCGCTCGGGCTGCCACCGGAGCTGATGAAGACGATGACCGGCCTCGGGGTGAAGCAGCCCTTCCCGATCCAGGCGGCGACCCTGCCCGAGGCGTTGGCCGGCCGCGACGTCCTCGGCCGTGCGCGGACCGGCTCGGGCAAGACGCTCGCTTTCGGGCTGGCGCTCCTCGCCCGGACGGCAGGCCTTCGGGCGGAGCCGAAGCGGCCGCTCGCACTGGTTCTGGTACCGACCCGGGAACTCGCGCAGCAGGTGGGTGACACGCTGGCGCCGTACGCGCAGGCGCTGAAGGTGCGACTGGCGACGGTGGTCGGCGGGCTGTCGATCAACCGTCAGTCGGCGCTGCTGCGTGCCGGCGCCGACGTGGTCGTCGCGACGCCGGGGCGGCTGGCCGACCTGGTGTCGCGACGGGACTGCCACCTGAATCAGGTGCGCATCACGGTGCTGGACGAGGCGGATCAGATGTGCGACCTGGGGTTCCTGCCGCAGGTCTCGGAAATCCTGGACCAGGTCCGTCCCGACGGCCAGCGACTGCTGTTCTCGGCCACGCTCGACCACAACGTCGACCAGTTGGTGCGGAGCTACCTGCACGACCCGCTGCTCGCCTCGGTCGACCGGGTGGCGGGCTCGGTCGGCACGATGGAACACCACGTGCTGAACGTCCACACCGCCGACAAGTACGAGACCGCGACCGAGATCGCCGCGCGGGACGGCCGGGTACTGATGTTCCTGGACACCAAGGCCGGCGTGGACCGCTTCACCCGTCACCTGCGGGCCAGCGGCATACGGGCCGCCGCCCTGCACAGCGGGAAGTCGCAGCCGCAGCGTACGCACACGCTCGCCCAGTTCAAGGACGGTGAGATCACCGTACTGGTGGCCACCGACGTCGCGGCGCGGGGCATTCACATCGACGCGCTCGACCTCGTCGTCAACGTCGACCCGCCGGCCGACGCCAAGGACTACCTGCACCGTGGCGGGCGCACGGCGCGCGCCGGGGAATCCGGGAGCGTGGTCACCCTGGTCACCCCCAACCAGCGCCGCGATGTGAACCGGATCATGTCCGACGCCGCGATCCGGCCGACCGTCACACAGGTCCGCTCCGGCGAGGCGAAGCTGACCACCATCACCGGGGCGAAGCGCCCGCCCGCCGAGGTGAAGACCGGTGGTGGCAACGCCCCCTTCCGCGGCCTCGGCACCCGTCCCGGCCGCCCCGGGAAGGAGTCCCGCAAGGCCGCGGAGGCCCGCAAGACCGCGGAGGCCCGCGCGGCGGCCCGGGTGCGCAAGGGCCGCTGACGCCGGCCGGACCCCCGCCGGAGGAGTACCGAGCCGCGGCGACTGCGTTTCGCGGAGGCTCGGCGGAGGCTCAGTAGTTCTGCCACTCGTGGCGGGTGTACTCGAGCACCGCCGGATCCATCAGAGTGCTCGCCCGTACGTCCTGGGGGCGGCGGTCCAGGGGAAAGACGGTGGCCGCTTCGAGGACGGCGTCGTCCAGGAAACGCAGCGGCGGGGCGTCCTCGGCCAGGCGCAGGGGCGGCGGTGGACCGTCCGCCTTGCCGAGGGTGGCGAGGACGAAGCCCCAGTTGCCGAAACTGGGGACGTCCACCTGGTATTCGGTGGTGGTGTAGTCGGCCTCGTCGATGGTGGTGGCGATGGACCAGTACGACTTGGGGGCGAAGAACGGAGAGCCCCCCTGCACCACCACCCGGCTCTCAGGGTTCAGGACGTGGCGCAGCAGGTGGTAGAACTCGACGCTGTACAGCTTGGCCAGCGCGGCGGTGTCCGGGTCGGGAAAGTCGATGACGACCGCGTCGTAGCGCTGGGTGGCGTCCCGCAGCCAGTTGAAGGCGTCGGCGTTGACGACGGTCACGCGCGGGTCGCTGAGCGCGCGGTCGTTGAGTTCGAGCAAGGGCTCGAAGGTCCGGGCGAGCCGGGTCATGGCCGGGTCGAGGTCGACGAGCGTCACCTTCTCGACGTCGTCGTAGCGCAGGACCTCCCGCAGGGCCAGCGCGTCGCCGCCGCCCATGATCAGTACGGAGGCGCGCCTTCCCGACAGGGCGGGGTGGACGAGGGCCTCGTGGTAGCGGTACTCGTCGACGGAGGAGAACTGCAGGTCGCCGTTGAGGAACAGCCGTGTGTCGGGCTCCCCGGTGAAAGCGGTGGACTGGGTGACGACGATGTCCTGGTACGGCGTGGTCTCGGCGTGGACGACCGGGTCGCGGTAGAGCTGCTGACGCGCGGTGACCTCGATGTCGTCGGCCAGGACGTACACCGTGCCGAGTACGGAGAGGGCGGCGACCATCCCGGTCAGCAGCGCGATCCGCACGGCACGGCGGGTCTCCCGACGGAAGATCCACAGGACGACGACGACGCCGGCCACGGCATTGACGGCTCCCACCACCAGCGCGCCCTTGAGCTGGCCGAAGGCGGGCAGGAGGAGCAGCGGGAAGCCCAGGCCGCCGATCAGCGCGCCGACGTAGTCGGCGGCGAACATGTCGGCGACCGCGCTGCCCGCCTCCTGTCGCCTGATCCGCTGAAGCAGTGTCATCAGCAGGGGAATCTCGGCCCCGATGAGCAGGCCGACGACGAACGAGACCACCACCATGGCCGGCATGTAGACGCGCAGCCAGGCGAACGACACGTACAGGATGAGCACCGAGAGACCGCCGACGAGCGCGAGCAGCACCTCGACGAGGGCGAAAGAGCCGACCGCGCGCCGCTGCAGCGGCTTGGCGGCCAGCGAACCGATGCCCATGGCGAAGACCATGACGGAGATGACCACGGAGGTCTGCATCACGGAGTTGCCGATGAGGTAACTGCCCAGCGCCGTCAGCGCCAGTTCGTAGACCAGACCGCAGGCCGCGCAGATGAACACCGCGAGCAGCAGAAGGAAACGCGCTCCCCGCGAATAGGTCACGGGCGGTCGTGGGGCGACCGGGGTGGGGCGGTCCAGGACGCTGGTGCTCATGGTGTCGTTCAGGAAACCGCGGCGCCGACCATGAAGGCCGTGCCGATGTACATGGCTGCCTGGACCCAGGCGGCGGGATGGGGCCGGTCACCGTTGTCGTCGAGCACGGCGGCACCCAGGCGGCCGGGGGTCAGCAGACCGACGACGAGGGAGATCAGCGTCATGACGGCCACTCCGGCGAGGCCGTACAGCAAGGTGCTGAACAGACCGAGGCCGAGTCCCAGCTCGGACTCGCTGGCCCTGATGGACTGTTCGATGACGAGGCCGATGGCGATCGTCTGGCCGGCGAGGAGGACCGCGGCGCCCCGGTTGCGCTCCGTCCACACCACATGGAAGAGCTTTCCGGGGGTGACGAGGTCGAGGGCGATGAAGCCGACCGCCATCACGACGAAGCCGACCAGGCCGTAGAGCAGGGCGATGCCTGCCGACTCGAAGATCTCTGCCACGGGGGTGCCTTTCGGGGACGTCGTCGAGGAGCTCGGGTGTGGGTGTGAGGGGCGTGTGCGGGTGTACTGCGGTCGGTCACTTGCCGGAGCCGGGGCCCCCGCCGCGGAACGCGTCGCTGTTCGGATCCGGCCACGCGGACCTGATGTTGGACTGCCAGCGGTAGTAGCCGCTGCGGTAGTCCGCGATCTCTATCAGGCTGCCGCTCAGGTAGGGACTGATGGCGACGATGTCGTCCCGGTAGCGCAGGAAGACCATGCCGTCGTCGTCGATGCGGTCCCGGGAAGCGGTGTGGCCGTGGATCTCCTGCGCGACCTCGGACGGTAGGTCGCTGCTGTCGGCGTAGTCCGCACCACTGGCGGTGTATTCCTGGCGGATCCAGCTGGACGGCACGGCGTTGCCCTCCTCCTCCGGATCGCTGGAACATGCGGCGAGCGCCACCGTGGCGAGGAACATCACGCTGATGCGTCGGGCGGTCTTCATCGGGCCTCCAGCCGGGTGTGTGTCGCCACGATCTGGCGGCTCTGCGGGTAGGTGTGCCAGGTGCGCCAGCTCAGCCCCGTGCCGTCCCGGTCGACGGTCAGTGCGGTGACCGCTTCCGGGGAGCCGGGGAAGATCCCGTACAGCGCTCGGGGATGGTCGTCCGACCGGCTGCGGATCCGTGCCACCTGTGTGCTGAACTCCACTGCGGAGAAATGCTGGACGCGGGCGCTGAAGTGGTAGTTCCAGTCATCGAAGTGCTGCGCCGCCGTGTCCGGCAGGCCCCCCTCGACGCCGGGCAGGCAAGCCACCGTTTCCCGGACCGGCCCCGCGAAGACCTGATGGGAGGCGCCCAGGAGCCTGAGCTGCACGTCGAGCCCGCCGACCTTCAGGTCGCGTACGGCGAGTGCCTCGCGCGCGGGACGGCCGAGCGCGAACGAGAGCTGGTCGGCGTCGGTGTCCAGATACGGGGTCGTGAGTGCTATGCCGCTCATGTCGCGCGGCCCGGGCAGTTGTCCGGCGCTCCGGAAACGGAGCGATCGCCCGGCGTAGTCGTCCGATTCCGGAAGGAAGCCACGATGGTGGGTACGGCGCCGCGGACGGCAACCTCGAGCTTCAACGATGATCCCCCGACTTCGGAACGTGCAAAGAGCGCCGCCGAGTATGGCACAGGGCATGAGCGCCCCTGCGAGGGGGAACGTATATGCGATCCGGGTCGAGTCACCCGGACGGTTCGCACGCCTCCGCGCTCGAAGGCGGCGTCGCGGTCGTCGGTCGAGAAGCTGACACCGCGAGCCCGGCCTGATCCGCCGGACAGTCCTAGGGGGTGGGCTTCGGTTCCCCGTTCCTGACCGGTCGCGTGTGGATCTTGGCGACGCAGGGCGGGACGGCGGCGCCCTCGTCATGCAGACGGGCCCGGTACGAGCTGGGGCTCTCGCCGACCAGCTCGGTGAACCGCGAGCTGAACGAACCCAGCGAGGTACAGCCGACGGCGAAGCAGACCTCCGTCACCGTCAGGTCACCCCGCCGCAGCAGTGCCTTGGCCCGCTCGATCCGGCGTGTCATCAGGTAGCTGTACGGGGTCTCCCCGTAGGCGGCGCGAAAGCTGCGGGAGAAATGGCCCGGCGACATGAGCGCGACGCGCGCCAGGGCCGGGACGTCGAGCGGCTCCGCGTAGTCGCGGTCCATCAAGTCGCGGGCCCGGCGCAGCCGGACGAGATCCTCCAACGTCACGCCACCACCATCCCACAGCGCTGGGCGCCGCCGGTCGGTGACCGGCGCCGGGTCCGGCCTCCGGCCGCACCGAGGAGAACGCCGACGTGTCACTGTGGTGCCATGACCATTGAAGTCCGCCCGGCTTCGGTCTTCGGGGACGTCCGTACGCTGGTCGGCCCGAAGTCACCCGGAGCCACCGTCTGCTGGTGCCTGAGCTACCGGATCCCGTCCAAGCTCAACAACGAGCTCCGCGGGCCGGCCCGCGGCGAGTACGTCGCCGAGCTGTGCCGTACGGGACCCCCTCCAGGGGTGCTCGCCTACGACGGCGACGAGCCCGTCGGCTGGGCCGCCGTGGCACCGCGCTCGGACACCTCCTTCGCGCGCAGCCGCAAGATCCCGCACGTCGACGACCTGCCGGTGTGGTCCCTGTGGTGCATCCGCGTACGCCCCGGCCATCGGAAGAAGGGGATCTCGCACGCCCTCATCGCCGGCGCGGTCGAGTTCGCCCGCACCCACGGCGCACCGGCGATCGAGGCGTACCCCCTCGACAACGGTGACGCCAGGGTCGACATGACCATGGCGTACGCCGGGATCCGGAAGAACTTCGAACGTGCCGGGTTCGTCCACGCCGCCGACACCACCTCGGTGCTGGCCGGTCATCCCCGCGTCCTGATGCGCCTCGACCTGCGCTGACCGATCAGCCGGGGGGCGATCCGTGCAGTGCGCCCCTGCCGCGCCCCGGGGGGAGGCGGGCGGCAGGGGCGGGGGCCGGGGTGTGCCGGCCCCGGCTGGAGCGGTGGACTGACTCCCCCCACGGCAGTCGGCCTCCCGGGTCCAGCACTCAGGGATACGGCGCGGTCGCGGCCCGGGTTCGGCGTTCCGGGGAATTTCTCGACGAGCCGCACGGCGGCGGCCGGTTCAACCCGCCTCGCGGTGGGGCGGCGGAGCCGCGGCCGGGCCCCACAGCCGCGACAGCCGTGCCAGCTGCGCCGGACTGTTCGCGCACTGTCCGGTGAACCCGGCGCTTCGTGCCGGCGCGGCGTCCTCGGCGTACGCGTCGAGGCCGGCCTTCGCACGTGCCGTACCGATACCGTTCACCGGTCCGGGGAGCCCGGCCGCGACCGCTGCCGCGATCATGATCCCGCGCTGCCACTGGCGTACCTCGGCCGAGAGAAGAAGCCCCACGGCTTCCGTACCCGCCTCACCCGCCCTGCGCGCCCGCCGCGTGAAACCCGCGGCGGAGTAGCCGAGTCGGCTCACCGCCGGATGGCTGCTGATGGACGCTGCCCGGCTCAGTCCCTCCGCGTTCTCGATCACCGGCACGATCCGGACCGCCGGTGCCCGCTTCGCCACCCACTGAACGTCGTCGGCGGAGCGCACCTCGGGCAGGATCAACCCCTCGCACATTCCGGCGAGTTGGGCCAGCTCGTCCTCGCACGCCGCCGTACCGGCCGGATTTACCCGCAGCCGCAGCTGAGGCGACCTCGACCTCCCCGCCCCGGCGCGCGCGATCTGAACGGTGCGTGCGCACGCCCAGGCCATCGCCAGGTCCTGACCGGATCCGTCGTCCCCGTACAGATCGAGGACGACCGCATCGACGCCCGACCGCACGGCCTCCCGGGCGGCTTCGGGACTGTCCGGTGCGAGGAGCAGATGGACATCGGGAGGGCGCGGGGCGAGAGATGCGGCGGGCGTCGTGCACTCGCCCCGGCGCGCGCGGACCCGCTCGCGGAGGCGGGACGTGGAACGGAGCGGCGGTACGGACATGGGGACCTCCCTCGGAGGGGCGGACGCGCCTCTCGCCGCATTCGGCCGTGGCGCCGCGCCCCGCTCGTCCGGCCCCACACGGGGTACTACGCGGTACGCGGTGACGTACGTCGAAGGCCGAAGGCCGAAGGAGACCGCTGCTCACCGACCGCATTAGACTGGGAGGGTCTACGAAGACACGAAGACCGCTGATGTAGACCGGCAAGATCCGAACCGCTCGTGGATTCGCGACGCAATGCTGTGCGGGCCGGGCGGGCGGACGGATCGCGGCGCATCGGAGCCGTACGCAGGTCTGATGCGCAACGAACGGTCACTCCGGGCCCGAGACCCGGCACTCGTCCCCCCCGTGAAGGGGAAATCCTCATGCGCGCGAACATCTCAAGGATCAGGCGCGTGGCTGTTGCCGTCTGTGCCGCACCCGTCCTCGCCATAGCCGCGGGAGCCGGTGCCATCAGTGCGGCCGCTGCGGGCCACCAGGCATCCACCACCGCTACCGCGCCCCAGGCGGCGCCTTGCCCTGCCGACCCCACCGGCAAGAACTGTCCATCCTCCGGCTGGGGTCCGGGTGCGGGCTGACCGCCCCATGGACTGCGGGGACCGCCCGAACGGGGTCCCGCGTCAGCCAATCGGACCCTCGGGTGCCCGAGCCCCTCGGGCACCCGCTCACTGGCGCGGAGGCGGTGTGAAGCGGTGAGGATCGTGTGCGTGGGGGCGGGGCCGGCGGGTCTGTACTTCGCGATCTCGGCGAAGCTGCGCGACGCGGGGCATCAGATCACCGTCCTGGAACGCGATCCGCCGCTGGCGACGTACGGCTGGGGCGTCGTGTACTGGGAAGACCTGCTGGACGTCCTGTACCGCAACGATCCGGAAAGCGCCCGTGAGGTGAGCGCCAGGTCCGTGCTGTGGCAGGACCAGGAAATCCGCGTGCACGGCCCTCGGGGTGAGCAGACCGCGTACTTCGGCGGCTACGGCTACAGCCTCGGCCGCGCCGCGCTGCTGGAACTCCTGGCGCGCCGTGCGCGGCAACTCGGGGTCGAGATCGCGTACGACCGCTCCGTCGACGACCCCGCCCGATTGCCCGATGCCGACCTCGTCGTCGCCGCCGACGGGGCGAGCAGCCGGATCCGCCAACAACGTCAGAACGCGTTCGGTACCCGCGTCGATCCGGGGCGCAACTACTACATCTGGCTCGGCACGGACAGGATGTTCGACAGCTTCGTCTTCAGCTTCGAGCACACGCCGGCCGGATGGATCTGGTTCCACGCCTACCCCTCGATGCCCGGCATCAGCACCTGCATCGTCGAATGCCCGCAGGAGACGTGGCACGCGCTCGACCTCGGCACCCGCGAGCACGACGAGGGCCTGCGCCTGCTGGAGAAGATCTTCCACAGCGCGCTCGACGGCCATCGCCTGATCAGCAGCGCACGCGGCGCACCGGCGAACTGGCAGCGCTTCGCCCACGTCAGCAACCGGACCTGGTACGACGGCAGCACCGTGCTCGTCGGCGACGCCGCCCACACGACGCACTTCACCCTGGGATCGGGCACGCGACTGGCCGTGATCGACGCGATCACCCTGGCCGACAGCCTCTCCGCGACCCCGGACCTCGGGGCCGCCCTGGACGCGTACGACCGCCGGCGCCGCGCGGCTCTCCACCCGCTTCAGGGGGCGGCACGCAGCAGCATGGCCTGGTTCGAGCAGGCGGATCACTACCTCGACCGCGACGCGGTCGCGTTCGCCCACGCCATGTCGGTGCGCCACGCCCCCCAGGCACCCTGGCAGTACCGCCTGCACCTCGCCACGCAGTACACCGCCGTACGCCGGATACGCCGCGCCTACAGTTCCGGCAGCCGCTGGTATCGCGCCGGGCGGCGCGGCGAGGAAATGACGACCGTCCGTGCCCGCATGCTCGCGTCGGGCGGCGGCCAGGCCGATCCTGCCGTGCCGATCGACCGGAAAGGACCCACAGGACCGGCAGGACCCGCAGAGCCGCCAGGACCGCCAGAGCCCACGGACTCCACCGGACCTGCCGCAGGCCCTACTGTGAACCCGCCCTGACAGGATGCGCGGACCCTGCACCGGGCACGCCGGCGGCGGACTCACCGGCGCCGCGGTCGGCGGAGCGGGCGGGCCGGGCCAGGTTCGCGCTGATCATGGCCGCGGCGCGGCCCACGGCCTCGCCCAGTGAGGCGATCCGCTTGCTCTCCAAGGACGTTGCCGCCACCGCGGCGACCACCTGACCGGACGCGCCGTACACCGGTGCCGCCACGCACGAGAGCGCGCTCACGCACTGTCCGTACTGGAAGGCGAGCCCCTGCTCCCGGGCCCGCGTGGCCTCCCGGGCCCACGCGGCCCGCGACCACCCCTCGGGCGGCTCCGCCTCCGGGGCGGACGCTGTGAGGATCAGCTCGGCAGCGCTCCCGGGCGGGAGGACGACGCCGGAGCGGAGCGGAAAGACGTCGTCCACTTCACTGCGCGTGCTGCCGACGACGAGGGTGTGCCCCGCTTCGGGCACCGACAGGCTGACTCCCGACCTGCCGCTCACGGAGGCGAGTTCACGTAACGGCCGCGCCGAGGCCGCGCGCAGCGCACGTGCGGGGTGCCACGCCTGCCCCAGCCGGAACGTCCTCGGGCCGAGACGGTAGCGGCCCGCGCTGCTCTGCACCGCGCCGAGGGCGACCAGCTGCCCGAGCAGCCGGTGCGCGGTGGCCTTCGGCAGTGCGGCGTCGGCTGCCAGTCGGGTCAGCCCGATCTCGTCGCCGCGCGCGAGCACCTCCATGAGTGCGAACGCGCCCTCCAGTACGCCCCGCCCCTCCGTGCCGGATCTGGCCATGGGCGGTTCCCCCCTTCTCGCACGGGTCCCATCGGTCGGACGGGTCCGTAACTCCCCCTTCGTCCCGGCCCATCAGCGAGAACGGTGTCGCCGTCCTCCGCTTACGCCGGTCCGTTGAACGGACCCGATCATTGCCCGTGCGCCACGAACGCGCCAGTGTGTTGACGCCCAGGGACGGAACGTTTCGGCGACACCCACCGGGAGCCACGGCACTCATCGGGAGCCACGACGCCCGTCCGTCAGGAACCACACAAGGAGGATCCGATGAGCGCGATCAAGACCAGTGCCAAGCAGTTCAAGTACGTCATGGGCGCCATGACGGCCGTCTTCTTCGGTTCTTGTTCTGCCAGCTGACGCAGATACGGGGGTGGGGGCGGCTCGTCGCCCCCACCCCTTCGTGACGTTCCAGGGAGGCATGAGTGCTGGAGACCGGTGTCCGACAGGTCCGGGTGGCGATGGCCATGGTGTTCGGCCGGCGGCTGAACGTCCGGGCCGTGGAGCGGCTGGTCGCCGACGCCCTCGCCACGCTGGAGGAGTTCGGTTCCCTCGGCGACGACGTCGACGAACTGGCCGACGGGCCGTTCGCCGACCCGGACGAGCGCCGGGACCTGCAGAACCGCGCGCTCCAGCGGACCGCGCGCAGGCTCGCCAAGCGCTCCCCCTTCTACCGGGAGCGGCTCGCCGGTGTGGACCTCGACGGGCTCACCACCGAGACCGTCACCCGCATCCCGGTGACCCGCAAGGCCGACCTGATCGAGCGCCCGGCCGACTTCCTGTGCAGCACGCCGTATCTGGCGACCCAGACGACGGGCACCACCGGCCGCCCCGTGCAGATCTGGCTCTCCCGCTACGAGATGGAGCTCTGGCCCGCGCTGATCGCCCTGTCCGTGGTGCTGCGCGGCGACATCCGCCCCGGCGACCGGATGCAGATCAACCTCAGCTCCCGGGCCACGGCCGCCGTGCAGGAGGACGTCGAGGTGTGCCGGCTCGTCAACGCCTCGTGCCACGTCGTGGGCCAGGTCCCGCCGGAGGAATCCGTCGAGCACCTCCTCGGCCGCGGCGGCCCCCGGCCCACCCTGCTCACGGGCAACCCCAGCTACCTGGCCCGGATGCTCGCCACCGCCCGGCAACGCGGTTACGGACCGGACGACTTCGGACTCCGGTCGATCTACGCCGGAGGGGAGATCGTGTCGCCGGCGCTCACCAGCGCCCTGCGCGAGACGTTCGGCGCCGAGACCATCGGCGACAACTTCGGCATGACCGAACTGCTGCCGGTCGGCGGACGCACCTGCAGTCGGCGCCACCTCCACATCGATCCCAACATGGGGTACACCGAGGTGCTCGACCTGGAGACGGGCGAGCCCGCCGCACCCGGACGGCTCGGGGAGCTGACGGTCACGCCGTACTACCCCTACCGGGAGTGCATGCCGGTCCTGCGGTACAACACCGGCGACGTCGTCCGCACCCTGGACGGCGAACCGGACTGCGAACTGGCGGCGGTGCCCGCGGTCTCCCAGATCCTCGGCAAGGCGGGCCTGCTGCACCGCACCGCCGAGTCCGTCGTGACCCCGCGCGACATCGTCGAGGCCCTGGACGGCACCCCGGGCCTGCCGTGGCCGCTGCGCCACCGGGCCCAGGTCGGGGCCGACGGCCGGCTCCACGTGGAAGTCGCGTCCCGGAACGTCACCGCGGCCGACGTGACCGGGCGGCTGGCGACCTCGGACATCGACGCGCGCGTCACGGTCCTGCCGCTGGACGAGGAGGAGGCCGCGCGCCACTTCCCCCTGCGCTGCGACCTGTTGGAGCACACCTTCACCCGGAGCCACGCATGACGGTCTTCTTCCAGCTCGCGGTCACCACCACCCTGGCGCTCGCGGTCGTCGTCGGCACGATCGCCTACTTCCGCGCCGTACGCACCGGCAGGCCGCCCGTCGGCGTCTTCAACGGCAGGGACATCTTCCTGATGATGGGCTTCGTCCTGGCCCTGCCGTACGTCTACCTCGCGCTGCCCGGCGCGACCCTCCCCGTCGTGCTCGCCCTGGTCTTCGCGGGCGGACTGTCCGTCGGCTACCAGCCCCTCATCGGGAACGGCCGGCTGCGCCGGGCGCTGATCGCCGCACTGATCGCGAGCGTGCTCGCCACCCACCTGGCCTTCGGCGAGACCGCGCCGCCGTACTGGGTGGCGAACAGCCTGGTCGTCGGCCTGGTCGTCGTCTCCGCCACCAACCTCAACGTCCAGGGCGGCATGCGGCTGAAGAACGTCGCCTGGTTCCTGCTCGCGCTCGCCGCGTACGACGCCTTCTTCGCCTGGGTCGTACCGCTGACCCAGGAACTCGCCGAGGCCGTCCAGGGATATCCGTACGCCCCGGCCGCCGGCCTGCGCATCGGTGAGGACCTGGGCGGTGTGATCGGCATGGGTGATCTGCTGGCCTACGCCCTCTTCACCACCACCGCGTACAAGGCGTACGGAAAGCCCGGACTGCGGACCGGAATCGCCCTGGTGGTCCTCTTCGGAGCCCTGTCACCCGTGGCCGCCCTGCACCTGATCGAGGCGGTCACCGGCGACGCGCCCGCGCTCATCCCGGCCCAGGTGTTCTTCGGCCCGGCGGCGTTCATCGGCTACCAGCTCCTGCGCCGCCGCGGACCGGAACGGCGCATGGCCGATGTGCCGTTCCGGGACGGCCGCGCGGCGGCTCAGCGGCCGGCCCCGGTCCGCGAACCCGCCGCCCGCCCTACGGGTTGAGCCGCCACCGCGATCCCGCCGACGGCCGCGAGGCCGAACCGGGAATACACGTTGCCGTGGGTCCCGCTCTCCTCACCATGAGCACTCTTGGACTGATCGGCAGCGGACACATCGGCAGTACCCTCGCACGCCTCGGCGTGGCCGCCGGGCTGGATGTCGTCCTCAGCAACTCACGCGGACCCGAGACCCTCGCGGACCTGGTGGCGGAACTAGGGCCTGTCCTTCGGATCTTGCCGGGCTCGCGTGCCCTGGCACGCACATCTGCTGCGTTGTCGTCGGTCACCGACGCTCCGCGTCGATTCCCTCCTCCGCCTTGCAGCTGCACGCACCAGACCCTCCCCCTACGCCCTGCGGGCGTGGGGGGACCCCCACTCGCTGATCCGGCCTGATCCAAAAGACAGGCCCTGCCCCCGCGCGCGGGCCGCGACACCAGCCGAGGCGGCGGCCGCCGGCGACTGGGTCGTGGTCACCGTCCCGTTGAGGAACTACCGCCAGGTGCCGGTGGCGCCGCTGGCGGGGAAGGTCGTTCTCGACACGAACAACTACTACCCCGAGCGGGACGGACAGATCGCCGAGCTGGACGCGGAGGAGACCACCACGAGCGAACTGCTCCAGCGGCATCTGCCGGACGCCAGGGTCGTCAAGGCGTTCAACAACATCTACTTCGCGCACCTGGCCGTGCTGGCCCGGCCCTCGGGCGCCGCCGACCGCTCGGTGCTGCCGATCGCCGGCGACGATTTGGACGCGAAGGCGGCCGCCACCCGGCTGCTCGACCTCCTCGGATACGACGCGCTGGACGCCGGACTCCTCGCCGACAGCTGGCGCTTCCAGCGCGACACCCCGGCCTACGTCGTCCCGTACGCGAAGAACCCGCAGGGCCGCGGCTTCGCCCTGGACGACCCGGGCGCGAGCGCGGACACCGGGACGCTGCGCACGGCCCTGGCGGCGGCCCGGCGCGGCTGAGGACGCCGCCCGGCGCGTACCCGGGCGTGCGTCCGTACGGGCGTGACGGCGCCGAGCCTGACGCCGGCGGCGGATCGCCGCTCGTATCGTGTGGGCGTGATCGTTCGCGGGGGCCGAGGCGGCGGCGGGGGAGGGCGGCTCGGCTATAGGGCGGCGGCCGTCGTGTTCGCCATCGGCATGGTCGGGACGACGCTGCCCACCCCGCTGTACGGGCTCTACCAGCAACAGATCGGCTTCTCGGAGCTGATGGTGACGGTCGTCTTCGCCGTGTACGCGATCGCGGTCATCACCGCCCTTCTGGTGGCGGGGAACTACTCGGACGCGGTCGGCCGCAGGCCCGTCCTGCTGGTGGCGATGGCCTTCTCCGCCGGGAGCGCGTGCTGCTTCCTCCTGGAGAGCGGCCTGCCCCTGCTCTTCGCGGGACGGCTGCTGTCGGGTTTCGCCGCGGGGCTGCTCAGCGGCACGGCGACGGCGGCCGTCATCGAGATCGCGGGGCCCGCCAGGAGGGCGCGTGCCGGGTTCGCGGCCACCGCCGCGAACATGGGCGGCCTGGGCTGCGGGCCCCTGCTGTCCGGGGTGCTCGCGCAGTACGCGCCCCGGCCGCTGACGCTGACGTTCTGGGTCTATCTGGCTCTGGTGGCGGCGGCCTGTGCGTTGATCTGGCTGCTGCCCGAAACCGTCGGGGAACCGGAGCGATGGCCGCCGCTGCGGCCCCAGGGCGTCTCCGTGCCGCCCGAGGTGAAGGGCGTGTTCGTGCCCGCGTCGGTGGCGGCGTTCGCCGGATTCGCCCTGCTGGGCCTCTTCACCGCGGTGGCACCGAGCTTCGTCGCGAGGACCCTCGACGTCCACAATCTGGCCGTCACGGGCGCCGTCGTCTTCTCCGTCTTCCTCGCATCGACGATCGGACAGTCGCTGACCGGGAAGGTCGGCGCGCGCCGTGCGCTGCCCGTCGGCTGCGGCGTACTGGTCGTGGGCCTCATGCTGGTGGCCACGTCGCTGATCACCCACTCGCTGCCCCTGCTCGTCCTGGGAGCCCTGTGCGGCGGAACGGGACAGGGCCTCGCCTTCCGCGCCGCGCTCAGCCTGGTCAGCGACGCCGCCCCCGCGCGGCACCGGGGCGGGACGATCTCGGCGTTCTTCGTCGTCGCCTACCTGGGCATCTCCCTGCCGGTGGTCGGCGTCGGAGCCATGGCCATGGCGCTCGGACTGCGCGCGGCGGGGCTGGTCTTCGCCGGCTGTGTGATGGTGGTCGCCGCGTGCGCGGGTACGTACGCGGCACTTCGCCCGCCTCCCGGCCGGTGAGGAGCCGTACGGGCGTGCTCCTCACCGGCCACGTCCGGCTCAGGAAGCGGACAGTTCCGCCCTGACCGCGCGCGCCGCGGCGACGAGGTTGTCGAGCGAGGCGCGGGTCTCGGGCCAGCCGCGGGTCTTCAGCCCGCAGTCGGGGTTGACCCACAGACGCTCCGCGGGGATGGCCTCAAGTCCCTTGCGGAGCAGGGCCGCCGCCTCGGAGACGTCCGGGACGCGTGGGGAATGGATGTCGTACACGCCGGGGCCCGCCTCGCGCGAATAGCCGTGTCCGGCGAGTTCACGGGCGACCTGCATGTGGGAGCGGGCGGCCTCCAGGCTGATGACGTCCGCGTCGAGGTCGTCGATGGCCTGCACGATGTCGCCGAACTCCGCGTAGCACATGTGGGTGTGGATCTGGGTGTCCGGGCGCACGCCGCTGGTGGCCAGGCGGAAGGACTCGGTGGCCCAGGCCAGGTAGTCCGCGCGGTCGGCGGCGCGCAGCGGCAGCGTCTCGCGCAGGGCCGGCTCGTCCACCTGGATCACCGAACTGCCCGCC
Source organism: Streptomyces sp. NPDC000410 (assembly GCF_040300305.1). Classification (NCBI taxonomy): domain Bacteria; kingdom Bacillati; phylum Actinomycetota; class Actinomycetes; order Kitasatosporales; family Streptomycetaceae; genus Streptomyces; species Streptomyces sp. NPDC000410. The sequence goes on along the minus strand of NZ_JBEPDM010000020.1, from coordinate 34,016 downwards.
GTCTCCAGGTCGTTCACCTCGTCGCGCAGGGCGAGGGCGACCTGGCGGGCGGTGTCGCCGAGCGGCTGGTCGTCGCGGACGAAGGACCAGGCGAGCATGGTGACGGGGCCGGTGAGCATGCCCTTGACCGGGCTGTCGGTCAGCGACTGGGCGTACGCCGCCCAGCGCACCGTCATCGGCTCGGGGCGGGAGATGTCTCCGGCCAGGACCGGCGGGCGGACGTAGCGCGTGCCGTACGACTGCACCCAGCCGTGCTGGGTGGCGAGATAGCCCGTCAGCTGTTCGGCGAAGTACTGCACCATGTCGTTGCGCTCCGGCTCGCCGTGCACCAGGACGTCGATGCCGGTCTTCTCCTGGAAGGCGATCACGTCCCGGATCTCGGCCTTGATCCGGTCCTCGTAGCCGGCGGTGTCGAGGCGGCCGGCGCGCAGGTCCGCGCGGGTGGTGCGCAGTTCGGTGGTCTGCGGGAAGGAGCCGATGGTGGTGGTGGGCAGCAGCGGGAGGCCGAGGCGGGTGCGCTGGGCGGCCGCGCGCGCGGAGTAGGGCTGGGAGCGGCGGCCGTCGGCGTCCGTCACGGCAGCCACCCGTTCCCGTACCGCCGGGTCGTGGGTGATCGCGGAGCCCGCCCGGGAGGCGAGGTCGGCGCGGTTGGCGGCGAGTTCGGCGGCGATGGTGTCGGTGCCCTGGGCCAGGCCCTTGGCGAGGGTGACGATCTCGGCGGTCTTCTGCCGGGCGAAGGCGAGCCAGCGCCGCACCTGCGGGTCGATGTCGCGCTCGGCGGCGGCGTCGAGGGGGACGTGCAGCAGGGAGCAGGAGGCGGAGACATCGACGCGGTCGGCGATGCCGAGCAGGGTGCCGAGGGTGGCCAGCGACTTCTCGAAGTCGTTGATCCAGATGTTGCGGCCGCCCACGACTCCGGCGACCAGGCGCTTGCCGGGCAGCCCGCCGACGGCGGCCAGGGCGTCGAGGTTGGCGGAGGCGGCATCGGTGAAGTCGAGCGCCAGGCCGTCGACCGGGGCCTTGGCGAGGACCGGCAGCGCGTCGCCGAGCCGGTCGAAGTACGAGGCGACCAGCAGCTTGGGCCGGTGGGTGAGGGCGCCGAGGTCGCGGTAGGCGCGCCCGGCGGCGTTCAGCTCGGCGGGCGTGCGGTCCTGGACGAGCGCGGGCTCGTCCAGCTGCACCCACTCGGCCCCGGCGTCCCGCAGAGCGGCGAGCACTTCCGCGTACACCGGCAGCAGCCGGTCCAGCAGGGTCAGCGGCTCGAATCCGGCAGCGACACCCGGAGCGGGCTTGGCCAGCAGCAGATAGGTGACCGGGCCGACGAGTACCGGACGGGGCGAGAGCCCGAGAGCCAGCGCTTCGCCCAGCTCTCCGACCTGCTTGGCGCAGTCCGCCGTGAACACGGTGTCAGGACCCAGCTCGGGGACCAGGTAGTGGTAGTTGGTGTCGAACCACTTCGTCATCTCCAGCGGCGCCACGTCCTCGGTGCCGCGGGCCATGGCGAAGTACCCGTCCAGCGCGTCCGCCGCGAAGGCGGCGCGGTGGCGGGCGGGGACGGCGCCGACCATCACGCTGGTGTCGAGGACGTGGTCGTAGTACGAGAAGTCACCGGTCGGGACCTCGTGGACACCGGCGTCGGCCAACTGCTGCCAGTTCGAACGGCGCAGGTCCCGGGCCGTCCGCTCCAGGGCATCGGCGGTGACGCGACCCTTCCAGTAGCCCTCGACGGCCTTCTTCAATTCACGGTTCTGTCCCTGGCGGGGGTAGCCGTACACGGTGGCCCGTGATGCCGCGGATGCGGGCTTCGCTGTCACGGAACTCTCCTTCGCGAGTTACTCCTGTGGGCACCCGGGGACGGGTGAGGGCGCGAAGGGGCCGCAGACCGGACGGAACGCCGCCGTGCGTCGATGACACACGTGTCCGTCAGATATGTAGGCCGACCCGCCCTCGAGGTCACCGGGATCACCGGGTGCGCATGGGCGCACACGGGCAACGGGCAGGTCTTCGGACTCGCGGGCTCGTCCGGCCGGATTCCCGGCGGACACCTACTGGCTGTCGCTTCCCGGGCCCGTACAAGGACCCAGTGCTCATGACGGCGGTCGTTCCCGCTCACCGCTGCGGGGCAGTCCCGGATTCCCACCGGGTTCCCTCTTACGACGCGCGTACCTGGCGGGCACGGCGAACCAGCTGCACCGGCCAGCCTAGAGCCCCTGAGGGGACGCGGACACCACTGTTCATCATCCGGACGGTGATGCGAGACACGCGGGCGGCGCGACCGCGGAAACGCGGGAGGGCGTGGAACAGTCTCTCCCACTGTTCCACGCCCTCCCGCAGCAGCGGGTCCCTCAACCCCTCTGCGTCACCGGAGCCCCTCAGCTCCGGTCGTCCTTGGCCCCGTTCACGACCGCACGTCCGAGCGGTGGACGAGGTGGCGGGCGTAGGCGTCGGTGGTGAAGAACTCGGGCAGCGTCCTGGCGAGGGCGGTACGTTCGAAGATGTCGCGCACCTCGTCCACCCTGGCCCACGGATACTGCGCACCGAGCGCGGCGGTTTCCTCGTCGAGCATCGCGAGCACGGTCTCCCGGTCGACGGCGCCGTGGCGTATCCACTGCCAGACCTGGCAGCGGGCCATCTCGGCCGCCGCGGCGTCCTCCATCTGACCGCCCAGCGGGACGGCGCCCTGGCCGCGCAGCCAGGCGTCGAAGTAGCGCAGGGCGAGGGCGATGCCGGCGCGTACGCCGTCGAGGGTGGGCGGGCCCGCCGTGCGGCGGACGGCGAGCAGGTCCTCGGCGGTGACGTGGACGTCCTCGCGGGTGCGGTCGAGCTGGTGGGGCCGGCCGCCGAGGACGCCATCGAAGATCTCGCGGCACAGCGGGACGAGGGCCGCATCGGCGACCCAGGTGCCGTCGAAGCCGTCCTCCGCCTCGCGTTCCTTGTCGAGCCGGACCCGGATGAGTGCCGCTTCGTGTGCCGCCGCGTGCGGGCCGGGCAGGTGGGCGGCCATGCCGCCGATGGCGTGCGCGCCGCGCTTGTGGCAGGTGCGTACGAGCAGTTCGGTGTAGGCCCGCAGGAACGGGGCGGTCATGGTGACCCGGTCCCGGTCGGGAAGGGTGAAGTCCGGCCGGTGGGCGAAGTTCTTGATCAGACTGAACAGGTAGTCCCAGCGGCCGGCGTTGAGCCCGGCGCTGTGTTCGCGCAGCTCGTAGAGGATCTCCTCCATCTCCAGAGCCGCGGTGACGGTCTCGATGAGGGCGGTCGCCCGGATCGTGCCGCGCGGAATGCCGAGGAGGTCCTGGGCGAGGACGAACACGTCGTTCCACAGGCGGGCTTCCTGGTGGTGCTCCATCTTGGGGAGGTAGAAGTACGGGCCGCGGCCGGCGTCGATCTGCCGCCGGGCGCAGTGGAAGAAGTAGAGCCCGAAGTCGACGAGGGACGCGGACAGCGGGCGGCCGTCTATCACCAGGTGCTTCTCGGTGAGGTGCCAGCCGCGGGGGCGGACCATGAGGGTGGCGATTGTGTCGCCGGGCCGGTGCTTCTCGCCGTCGGGCGCGGTGACGTCGATGCGCCGCTCGACGGCGTCCAGCAGGGTCAGCTGGCCGCCCACGATGTTCTCCCAGGTGGGGGAGGTGGCGTCCTCGAAGTCGGCCATCCACACCTGGGCACCGGAGTTGAGGGCGCGAGCCGCCGTGTCGCGGTCCGGGGGGCCGGTGATCTCGACCCGGCGGTCGGTCAGCCCGGGGCCGGGCGGTGCGACGCGCCAGTCGGAGTCGTTGCGGATGTTGGTGGTGGCGCGGGAGAAGTCGAGCGGGAAGCCGGATGCGAGTCGGCCGGCGAGGCGGCGGCGTTCGGTGAACAACTCGAACCGGCGGCCCGCGAAGGCGGCGTCGAGGCGGGCGAGGAAGTCCAGCGCCTCGGGGGTGAGGATCTCGTCGAAGCGGTCGCCGGGTGCGCCGAGGACCTGGACACGAGCGGTCAGCTCGGTGGTGGACATGAGGGGCTCCTCAGCGTGAGCGGTGAGGGTGAGGGCCGGACGGACGGCTGTCCGGCCCTCACCTGGCTACGGATGCTCTTGACGTGCGGGGGCCGGGCCTCGCGAACGAGGCCGGGGGAGCGAGGCCGGGGAGCGAGCGGTCCCGGGTACGACGCGCGGGAGCCGTCGCGGGTGTTCCTAGTGGAACTGCTCTTCCTCGGTGGAGCCGCTCAGCGCCGTGGTCGAGGAGGCGGGATTGACGGCGGTGGAGACGAGGTCGAAGTAGCCGGTGCCGACCTCGCGCTGGTGCTTGACCGCGGTGAAGCCGTGCGCCTGCGCGGCGAACTCGCGTTCCTGGAGTTCGACGTAGGCGGTCATGCCGTGCTCGGCGTAGCCGCGGGCCAGGTCGAACATGCCGTGGTTGAGGGAGTGGAATCCGGCCAGCGTGATGAACTGGAAGCGGTACCCCATGGCGCCGAGCTCGCGCTGGAACTTGGCGATCCGGTCGTCGTCCAGGGCCGCCTTCCAGTTGAAGGAGGGCGAGCAGTTGTACGCCAGCATCTGATCCGGGTACCGGGCGTGGATCGCCTCGGCGAACTCCCGGGCCTGCGCCAGGTCCGGGGTGCCCGTCTCCACCCAGATGAGGTCGGCGTACGGGGCGTAGGCGAGGCCGCGGGCGATGACGGGGGCCATGCCGTTCTGCACCCGGTAGAAGCCCTCCGCCGTGCGCTCGCCCGTGACGAACCGCGCGTCGCGCTCGTCGACGTCGCTGGTGAGCAGGTTCGCGGCGAGGGCGTCCGTACGGGCGACGATGACGGTCGGGACGTCGGCGATGTCGGCGGCGAGGCGGGCCGCGTTGAGGGTGCGGATGTGCTGGGCGGTGGGGACGAGGACCTTGCCGCCGAGGTGGCCGCACTTCTTCTCGGAGGCCAGCTGGTCCTCGTAGTGGATGCCCGCCGCGCCGGCGGCGATCATCGCCTTGGTCAGTTCGAAGGCGTTGAGCGGGCCGCCGAATCCGGCCTCCGCGTCGGCGACGATCGGCGCCAGCCAGTCGGTGGTGTCGCCCGCGCCCTCGGCGGTGGCGATCTGATCGGCGCGCAGCAGCGCGTTGTTGATGCGCCGCACCACCTGCGGAACCGAGTTGGCCGGGTAGAGGCTCTGGTCGGGGTACGTGTGCCCGGCCTGGTTCGCGTCGGCGGCGACCTGCCAGCCCGACAGATAGATGGCCTGCAGCCCGGCCTTCACCATCTGCACGGCCTGACCACCGGTCAGCGCGCCGAGAGCGTGGACGTATTCGCGCTCGTGGAGCTGCCGCCACAGGCGCTCGGCGCCGCGCCGGGCCAGGGTGTGCTCCTCCCGGACGCTGCCGGACAGCCGCACCACGTCCTCGGCGCTGTACGTGCGCTCGATCCCGGCCCAGCGCGGGTCCGCCGCCCACCGCTGTGCCAGCTGCTCGGCCGTCTCCGTCGCCGTCCCTGCCTGCGCCATGACCGTCTCCCGGTTTCGCTCGAAGTGCCTGTGTGCCTGTGTGGCTGTGTGTCTGTGGAGCTGTGTGCCTGTGTTCGTCAACAGTGCGAAGGCGTGACACCTGGTGTCGTGCCTCGTGGGGCGGCCCGCCCGCCCGTGCCCGGGTGGAGCGAGCAATGGTGACGGGCTGGCCGGGGCCGGAATTGCCGGGATCTCCGACGTCAGGGTGTGAATCGTGCCAGGATATCCGCTCCGGCCGCCGGGTCCGGCGGGCCGCATGACGACTCTGCCAGTGGCACTGAGTGCCAACAACCATGGACGTCTGCCAACTTCTGCGCATCTTCTTCGCCAGGTTTGCCAACTTTGCCAAGGGCGGATTCGGTGCGTGCGTGCGTAGGCTTGCACGAGCCTCGGGCACTGCGCCCCCGTACGGGGAAGCGCACCAGCGCCTGCGCCGATGGAAGGGAGTGCGGTGAGCAAGACCTATGCCGGAGCGCGGCTGCGGCGGCTACGGGAGGAACGACGGCTCAGCCAGGTCGAACTGGCCCGGATGCTGGCGATCTCGCCGAGCTATCTGAACCAGATGGAACACGACTCGCGCCCGCTGACCGTTCCTGTGCTGCTGAGGCTGACCGAGGCGTTCGGGGTGGATCCGGGATTCTTCTCCGAACGGGATACCAGCAGACTCCTCGCGGACCTGCGGGAAGCCCTCGCGACCGAGGTCGCCGAGGCCCGGGTCTCCCCGTCCGATCTCGCGGAACTGGCGTCGCGCATGCCCGCCGTCGCCGAGGTCCTGCTGGGCCTCGGCCGGCGCAACCAGGCCCTCGCCGAGCGGCTGGCCCCGGCGGCCGACGGCCGTGGCCCCGCCGACAGCGCTCTGCCGCGCTCGCCGCACGAGGAGATCCGGGAGTTCTTCTACCGTCGGCAGAACTACCTCGACGACACCGACCTCGCCGCGGAGAGCCTCGCACGGACGATCGGCATCCGCCCCGGCGAGGTGTTGCGCGCACTGTCCGCACGTCTCGCCGAAGGGCACGGCGTGCGCCTGGCCGCCGACTCCGACCGGCTGCACCACTACGATCCCGCAGGCCGCGTCCTGCACCTGTCCAACCGGCTCCGCCCCGGTCAGCAGGCCTTCCGGATGGCAACTCAGCTCGCCCTGCTGGAGTACGACGGCGAGCTCTCCCGCCTCGCCTCCGAGGACTACGACAAGGGATCCACCACGTGGTCACTGGCGAGGATCGGGATCGCCAACTACTACGCCGCCGCTCTGGTCCTCCCCTACCGCGCCTTCCACGCAGCCGCCGAGGAATGCCGCTACGACATCGAGCGGCTCACCGACCGGTTCGGCCTCGGCTACGAGACCGTCTGCCACCGCCTCAGCACCCTCCAACGCCCCCGACTGCGCGGAGTGCCCTTCTCCTTCGTGCGCGTCGACCGCGCCGGCAACATGTCCAAGCGGCAGTCCGCGACCGGCTTCCACTTCTCCCGGGTCGGCGGCACGTGCCCGTTGTGGAACGTCTACGAGGCCTTCGCCGCCCCGGGCCGCATCCATGTGCAGATCGCCTCGATGCCGGACGGGCAGCGCTACCTGTGGACCGCCCGTGCCGTGACCCGTCACCGGGGCGGGTGGGGGGAGCCCGGCAAGACCTTCGCCATCGGGCTGGGGTGCGAGATCCGGCATGCCGCACGCCTCGTCTACTCCGACGGCCTGGACCTGGACAACGTCTCGGCCGCCACACCGATCGGCATGGGGTGCCGCATCTGCGAACGCCTCGACTGCCCCCAGCGGGCCGTGCCACCCCTCGGCCGGACGCTGGCGGCCGACGAGAACAGCACCACCTTCGTGCCCTACCCCGTGTCCGACGGACCGAACTGAGGCTCCCCCAGGGGGTGTCAGTGCTGTCGGCCGCCCCGGTCGGCGAGCCGGCGGAGCAGGCGCTGCCGGTGGCCGGGGTCGGTGGCCAGGTCGATGGCGGTCCAGGCCATGGCGAGGCCGCCGTCGAGGACGGCGCGGTCGGCGGCCGCCGTGGTGCCGTAGCGGGTGAAATCCGGGTGGTGCATGATCGCGTCGCCGCAGTCGTAGCCGATCATGGGGTGGATGGTGGGGACGACGTGGGAGACGTTGCCCATGTCGGTCGAGCCGCCGCGCAGGTTCGGGTCGGACTGCGGGACCGTGCGGCCCAGCGCTTCGGCGGCGGCCAGGTAGCTGCGGCCGATGGCGATGTCCTGGCGCAGGTCGGCGTAGTCGTGGCCGACGGTCTCCAGGGCGAGTCGAGGTCGCGACAGGCGCGCTGGACGTCTTCGTCGAGTTGCTCGCGCCCGATCACGAAGCCCTGCTGTCGCTGGTCGACGACGTCGTCGGGCGGCTGGAGGGGGTACGGGACATCCACTCCTCGCTCATGCTGCGGCTGCTGCTCACGGCCAGCGACTGGGCGCCGTACGACGACGAGCCCACCGATGTGCGCCGCAGCGCGATGGAGGGCAGGCCGCTGCCGGAACCGATCTCCGTCGACGACCTCGACCGGCGCCTGGTCGAGCTGCTGCGCCACGACGCCCGGATGTCCACCACGCGCCTGGCCCGGGAGCTGAGCGTGGGCGAGACCACCGCGCGGCGGCGGCTGGCCCGGCTGATGGGCTCGCACATCCTGCATCTGCGGCTGCACGCCGACCCGGCCTTCCTCGGCTACCCGGTCGAGGCACGGTTCCAGCTCGGCGTGCCGCACAGCCGGCTCGACGCGGCGACCCGGCTCCTGGCGGGCGAACCCGCCGTACGGCAGCTGCTCGTCACCTCGGGCACGACCAGCCTGCTCGGCTACTCCAGCCATCGCGACCTGCGGGACCTCCACGCGTTCACCGCCCGGGTCTTCGCCCGGCTGGACAGCGTGAGCTCGGCCGAGACGGCGCTGCTGATGCGGACGTACAAGCGGGCCGGGTTCGCTCGGGAGAGCTGACGGGCCATCGCCACCGGCGGGGCGGTGCCACACTGGGGCGATGGGCTCCTCCCTGTCTTCCCCTGATCGTGACGCGCTCCGTGACCGGGTCGCCGTGGTGGCCGGTGCCACCCGTGGTGCCGGGCGTGGCATCGCGGCCGCGTTGGGTGAGGCCGGTGCGACGGTCGTCTGCACCGGACGCAGCAGCCGCGCCGGTACGGGCTCGATCCGGTCGGACTACGACCGTTCCGAGACCGTCGAGGAGACTGCCGAGCTGGTCACGAGCCTCGGCGGGACCGGGATCGCCGTCCAGGTCGACCATCTGGAGTCCGCACAGGTACGGAGTCTCGCCGCACGACTGCGTGCGGAGTTCGGCCGTGTCGACGTCCTGGTGAACGCCATCTGGGGCGCGGAGGTGCTCAAGGGACCCCCGCACACCTGGGACACACCGATCTGGCGACACGACCTGGAGGTCGGTCTGCGCATCCTGCGGCTGGCGGTCGACACCCACCTGATCACCTCGCACCACCTGCTGCCGCTGCTGGTCGAGCGGCCCGGCGGGCTGTTGGCCGAGATCACCGACGGCACCGCCGCCTACAACGCGGACCACTACCGGATCTCGGTGTACTACGACCTCGCGAAGGTGGCCGTGAACCGCCTGGCCTTCTCCCAGGGCCACGAACTCGAACCGCACGGCGCGACCGCCGTCGCCGTCACGCCGGGCTGGCTGCGTTCGGAGATGATGCTCGACAACTTCGGCGTGACCGAAGCCAACTGGCGCGACGCTCTCGACGGCTCGGTCGACGGGTACCCCTCGGCGCCAGGGGGATTCGAGGTGTCCGAGTCACCCCGGTACATCGGCCGTGGCATCGCCGCACTGGCCGCGGACCCCGGCCGGGCACGGTGGAACCAGCAGTCCGTGACCTCGGCCGAGCTGGCCCGCGCGTACGGCTTCACCGACATCGACGGCCGCGCGCCCGACAGTTGGGCGGGCCATCGCTGATGGCCCGGTGCCTGGTCACACGGCGTCGGGTCGCGCGGCACCGGTCCGCGTCGCGGTGACCGCCACCGTCGCGTAACGCATCGTGAAGCTGCCCCCCAGCGCGTCGACGGCGGCCCCGACGCTCTCCAGCACCTGCGCCGTCCTGTCCGGCGGGAGCCGGGTGACGGCGCCATGGGTGGACATCTGGTCCAGCCAGGCTTCCCGGGTGCAGTGCCACTCCCAGTCGAACCGCCACTGCTCCGGGTCGCTGAAGCCGCCCCCCTCCCGTATCCCGTCGGCGGCCTTGGTGAACAGCGCCTGGTAGCCGTCGAGCGGTTGCTTCGTCATCCCCTGGAGATCGAACGGCGCGTCGGGCAGCACCCGCCGGTAGACCTCGGCGACGGCCTCCGCCACGTCGGGCGGAAGCCGGAACACGTTCCAGAACGCCGCCAGCCGGCCGCCGGGCCTGAGTACCCGCGCGGCCTTGGCCGCTCCCGCGACCGGGTCGATCCAGTGCCAGGCCTGGCCGGCGACGACCGCGTCGAATTCCCGCCCGTGCGGGTCCCAGGATTCGAACGTCGCTACGTCGACCTCGACCCCGAGCCGGCGCGCCGGCTCGGCCATCCGGGCGTCGGGCTCCACCCCGAGCACCCCGCAGCCTGCCGCCAGGAACTGCCGGGCGACGATTCCGGTACCGCAGCCGACGTCGAGGACGTCCTTGATGTCGCGGCAGGGGCTGCCGGTGGCGATCCGGTCGATCAGCGCGTCGGGATAGCGGGGCCTGGCACGGTCGTAGCGTTCGGCGTCCGAGCCGAAGGACTCCGCCAACTGCCGCTGTTCATGGGGCTGGTGCTCGGGAAGCGGTGCTCGCTCCGGAGGTAAAGTGGGCATGTGCCCACTATGAGTGGGCGATCGCCCACTCGTCAATCGGAACGGGCCGGGCGAGGGCGGAAGGAGATGAACGGTGCCGACAGGGGTGGCCATCCGAGACGTGCGTGAGCAGCTGTTCGACGCGGCCGAACGCGTCCTGCTCCGCGACGGGCCGAGCGCGCTGACCAGCCGGGCGGTCACCACCGAGGCGGGCTGCGCCAAGGGCGTCCTGCACCGGCACTTCGCCGACTTCGACGCGTTTCTCGCCGAGCTCGTGCTGGACCGCATCGGCCGGATCACCCATCAGGCCGCCGCCCTGCGCGACTCGGCCGGGACCGGCACGGTCGCCGACAACCTCACCGTCGCCCTGACGGACCTGTTCGGGTCGGTCGCCGTGGCGATCGTCGGCCTCGTCACCTCCCGGGACGACCTGCGCGCCCGGCTCCGCCGCACCACGCCGACCGGCATCCCGGTACTGACGGAGGCCACGGCCGTGATCGCCGCCTACCTCACCGCCGAGCGCGAACTGGGCCGCGTCGCGGCGGACGCCGACGTCGACATCCTCGCTCCCACGCTGATCGGGACCGGTCACGTGCTCTTCGCCGACCGCAAGGGCGCCCCGCCGGAGGCCGGCGCCGTCCGCAGGGTCGTGACCACGGTCATCGCCGGGGTCGTGCGCGAACCACGGCAGTGAACACCGGCCCCGTCCGACGATCCCGCGCCGAACCGTGAACCACTTCCGCCTCACCGGGCAACAACTAGTCACAGGGGCAGCCATGCCCCGAGGCAGGTGAACGTCCTTCAGCAGGGGGAAAGTTGCACAGAGGCAGACAAGTCCATCGCCGACAGCTGGCAGCCACGGTCGCCTGCGCGGCCGTGGTTCTCTCCACGGCGCCAGCCGTTTCCGCCCAGGCCGTCGCCGAGCCTGAGCTCATATCCGCTCCGGCGAAGAGCGCGCAGCGGGCCGGGGCCGCTCAGCGGACCATCACCCTCATCACCGGGGACCGGGTCGGCGTCGACGCCAAGGGGCAGGTGGTCGACATCGAGCGCGCCAAGGGCCGCGAGCGCGTACCCATCCAGGCCCGGACCGTCGACGGGCACACGCACGTGGTCCCGGCCGACGCGCAGCGGCTGATCTCCGACGGAAAGCTCGACCCCCGGCTGTTCGACGTGACCGAACTGTCCCGGGCCGAGAACGTGAAGGCGCAGCGCGGCGCGCTCAAGGTGATCGTCGGCTACGCGGGCGCCGCCGCGCCGCAGGCCAAGGCGGAGGTGAAGGCCGCGGGGGGCAGCAAGGTCCTGCGCTCCCTCAAGTCCCTGAACGCCGACGCCGTACTGACACCCCGCCAGGACGCGGGCGAGCTGTGGGCGGCCCTCACCGACCGCAAGGGCACCGATGCCACCGTCGCCTCCGGAATCGGTCGCGTCTGGCTGGACAGCGTGCGCAAGGCGACCCTCGACACGAGCGTCGCGCAGATCGGCACGCCCACGGCGTGGTCCGCCGGGTACGACGGCAAGGGCGTCAAGATCGCGGTACTCGACACCGGCGTCGACGCGACCCACCCGGACCTCAAGGGCCAAGTGATCGCGGAGCAGAACTTCAGCCCCGCCGCGGACGCCAAGGACCGCAACGGCCACGGGACGCACGTCGCCTCGATCGCGGCGGGCACGGGTGCCGCGTCGGGCGGCACGCACAAGGGAGTGGCCCCCGGGGCCGAGCTGCTGAGCGGCAAGGTCCTGGACGACGAGGGCTACGGAACCGACTCGAGCATTCTCGCGGGCATCGAGTGGGCGGCCGCACAGGGCGCGGACGTCGTCAACCTCAGCCTGGGCGGGTTCGACAGCGAGGAGGTGGACCCGCTGGAGGCGGCGGTCAACCGGCTGTCCGCCGACAAGGGCATCCTCTTCGCGGTCGCCGCCGGGAACACCGGTGACTCCGTCGGCTCGCCGGGCAGCGCGGACGCCGCGCTGACCGTCGGAGCGGTCGACGACGGCGACGCGCTCGCGGACTTCTCCAGCCGGAGGCGTGCGGAGGACGGCGCCATCAAGCCCGACGTCACGGCGCCCGGCGTGGACATCACCGCTGCCGCCGCCCCGGGCAGCCTCATCGAGCGCGAGGTCGGACAGAAGCCGGACGGGTACCTGACGATCTCGGGTACGTCGATGGCGGCCCCGCACGTCGCCGGTGCCGCCGCGCTCCTCAAGCAGCGCCACCCCGACTGGAAGTCGGCCGAACTCAAGGGCGTACTGACCGGCTCCACGAAGGGCGGCCCGTACCCGGCGTCCGCGCAGGGCAGCGGTCGTGTCCAGGTCGACCGGGCCATGCAGCAGACCGTGTTCGCCGAGCCCGTCTCGCTGAACTTCGGCCTCGCCCAGTGGCCGCACACCGACGACCCGGCCCTCACCGAGAAGCTGACCTACCGCAACGCCGGCGACAAGGACGTCACCCTCGACCTCGCCGTCACCGCTACCGACCCCGAGGGCCAGCCCGCCCCTGACGGCTTCTTCGCCCTCGGAGCGACCTTGCTGACCGTCCCGGCGGGCGGCACGGCCTCGGTGGACCTGATCGCGGACACGAAGCTGGGCGGCACGCTGGACGGCGCGTACTCCGCGTTCGTCACCGCCACCGGTGGCGGCCAGAGCGTACGTACGGCAGCGGTGGTGGAGCGCGAGAAGGAGGCGTACGACGTGACGTTCCATCACATCGGCCGCGACGGCAAGCCCACCGCCGACTACGCGACCGCCGTCGGACGCGCCTGGTACGGCCAGGAACTGAAGCGTGACCCGTCCGGCACGGTCAAGCTCCGGCTGCCGAAGGGGACATACGTCCTCGAGTCGGTCATGGCGCAGGACCCCTCGGACACGGCGAAGGGCGTCGACTTGCTGATCCAGCCGGTGCTGGAGGTCGACAAGGCAACGACGGTGACCCTGGACGCGCGCACCGCCAAGCCGGTGGACATCACCGTGCCGGATCCGAAGGCCGAGCCGTCCGGGGCAAGTTTCTTGATGACGTACCAGCAGGGTCAATGGATTGAGCTCCTGTTGTTGTCGGTCGACTCCTTCGCGAACGTCCGCACCGCGCACCTGGGTCCCGATGTGGAGACGGGTATGACCCAGGGCTGGAACGCGGGCTGGACCGTGGACGGCACCACCGGCTACCAGGTGGCGCTGGGCGGTCCGGTGAAGCGGCTCGGTACCGGCTACGAACGACACCTGGGGAAGGGCGATTTCGCCACGGTCAAGGCCGGGCTCGGCGCTTCGGTCCCGGGGAAGACCGGGGAGCTCCAGGCCACCGGGTGGCCTGGTGGGCTCGAATTCGTTGGGGTGTTGAACGGCGCCAGGCAGAAGCTGCCGAGTACGCGGACACTGTACGTATCCGTTCTCGATCAGGCCCTTTGGGACATCGGATTCTTTCAGCTCAGGGGCGAGGGCGACTCGGAATCGATCGAGGTGGCCTACTGGGCGCAGAGCCAGACGTTCCAAGCGGGCAAGAAGCACGCCCTGACCTTCAACACGGGGGTCGTCGGACCCCAGCTCGCCCACGAATTGGACGGAATCAAGCGCGACGGCAACGAGATCTACGGCAGGCTGCCGGTCTTCGCCGACGGGAAGGGGCACTGGGGCGGCTCGGACCATGCCTCGGTGAAGACGGAGCTCCACCGCGACGGAACGAAGATCGGTGAGAACGAGGACTCGCTCGCCGACGGCGTCGTCTTCACCGTTCCCGCCGACGACGCGGCGTACCGGCTGACGACGTCCCTCACGCGCAGCCCGGCGCTGGCGCGTACCTCCTCGCGCGTCGACGCGAGCTGGACGTTCCGTTCGAAGGAGACGGCGGGCGAGGCGAAGCTGCCCGTCTCCACGGTCCGCTTCGACGCGGCCGTGGGTCTGGACAGCACCGCCCCCGCCGGCCGGACCCAGCTCGTGCCGGTCACGGTCCAGGGCGCGGCCGCGGGCGACAAGCTCAAGTCCCTTGAGGTGTACGTCTCGTACGACCGGGCCAGGACGTGGACCAAGGTCCCGGTGAGGAATGGCAAGGTGGCCGTCCGCAACCCGGCGAAGGGGCAGGGCATCGCGCTGCGCGCCGAGGTCACGGACAAGGACGGAAACCTGTCGACGGTGGCGATCCACGACGCCTACTTCGGCAGGTAGCCGCGAAGTGTGACCGCAGGGCGGCCCGCCGGAGCCTCAAGGCCCCGGCGGGCCGTCGCGTCCCTCCCCGACCGGCTCGATGCCTACGAAGGAGCGAGGAACTCCGCGAGGCGACGGGTGCCAGGGGCGCACGCCCGGCGCAGTTCCTCGGCCTGCTCGGCGGAGAGGCCGCCGGAGGCCCCGGTCCGTCCCGGGGCCACGCGTCCGGCGACCCGCCGCGCCCAGGCCTCAGGCTCGGGGATGCCGGTGAACCGCCCGAACCGGGTGAGCTCCGGCACCGGATCGGCCACGATCCGGTCGTACGAGATGTGCAGCAGCCGCTCGGCGGGCAGGCCCGCGAGGTGCCTGACCGCGCCGGTGCTGTGCGCCCACATCGTCCCGAACCGCTCCAGCGGGATGTCGGCCCCCGCCAGCGCCGAGGCGTCCAGCGTGTCCGGCGTGAACGCGCGCAGCCGCTCCGGAAGGCGCCGTGCGTGGGACGGATCGGGGGCGGTGAACGGATCCACCCCCAGTTCCTCCCGCATGTCGCTGATCAGCACCGCCAGCCGGAACAGGGGATGCCGGCTCATCGACACGGCGCAGTCCGGCCCGTGCCGGTACATATGGACGAAGCGGGCCTCCGGAAAGTGCCTGAGGAAGTCCCGCAGGTACCGCACGGAGGCCCCCGAGCGCTCGATGACGACGTCACGGCCGAGGAAGGCCGCCCACCAGGTGAAGAGCCGGGCGTAGTGCCGGGGGAGCGGGGCCCTCGGCCACCGCGTCACCTCGTCCCGGATGCTGTCGAGCAGGGCGTCGGGGTCGTCGGTGAGCGGAGGCAGGGTCATCACGCTGAGCGCGGGCACGTCCCCGGCGGCGTAGCGACCGGTGCCGAGCGGATACCGGTACTCCGGGACCACCACGCCCCTGCGCATCACCGTGTTGGGCTTCAGCCGCGGCGCGCTGATCAGCCTCCAGAACTCCGGCCCGTCCACATCGCCGTGCGTGAAGACCCACGGGTCCAGACAGGCGAAGAACTCGCTGAGGCTCAGCACCTTCGGGTGTTCGTTCACGAGATCCGACAGCATCGTCGACCCGCAACGGCCGGTTCCCAGGACGATGGTGAGTGGCGCCAACTTCTCGATCCTTCCATGAGCGGAGACGACTGTGGGTGATCCTCTTTTCGGGGTCTCTCCGATATCTCTCCGTCGTCGCCCCGGCGGCTCTCTATTCGCTCCTCGTTCGCGCGCCACGGATTCCCTTGTTCGGCGCGCGAGGCTCGGGAGGGCTGAAGTACGGGCGCCGACAGGCAGGTTGACCAGGTGCGAGCATTGACTGGCACATGCATCCTACATAGGCTTTCTTGCGGTTTGCCGCGACATGAATTCGGCCGATGGGGAAATGGCCGATGGGGGGCGACATGCTTTTCGGTGGTGTGATCCAGCCATTCGACCGTGACCGATGTCCATTCCGGCCGATTTAGTGGAAAGAGTCCCGCTGTGAATCCGATGACGCATCAGTCCACGCAGTCCAACGAGTCCATAGCGTGTTCGAAGAACGATGACGGAGTTCTCCTCGCGGAGTTCACGGGCGCGCACGAGCAGAACCCGTTCAGCCGCGCCCGGATGCGGGAGCTCACCGCGCTGATGCGTGACATCGACGCGGACGACAAGGTGCGGTGCGTCGTGCTCCACGGCGGCCCGGGGCGCTCCTTCGGCGTGGGAGGCGACTTCAACGAGGTCTCGATGTTCACCGGCGGCGACGAGGTGAACGGCTGGATCGACGACATCACCGACCTGTACGGGACGATCGCGGGGATCTCCAAGCCGGTGGTCGCGGCGATCGACGGCTATGCGATCGGCGTCGGCCTGCAGATCGCCCTGTGCTGCGACTACCGGGTGGGCAGCGAGGACGCCCGGCTGGTGATGCCGGAGCTGCGGGTGGGCATCGCCTGCAACTTCGGCGGGTTCATGCTGCGTTACACGGTCGGCACCACCGTCATGCAGCGCATGCTCTACACCTGCGAGGAATGGCCCGCCGACCGGGCGCTGGCCGACGGGCTGCTGCACGAGGTCCAGCCCGCGCAGAACACGCTGGACCGTGCGCTGGAGTTCGCCCGCACCCTCGCCCGCTACACCCCGGAGGCGGTGCAGGGCACCCGGCCGCGGGTCAACGCGCCGTTCGTGGAGGGGCTGGAGCGGGTCCGCACCGAGGCCAAGGAGTCGCACCGCAGGGCGTTCGCCGCGGGCGAGGCGCAGGTACGGATGCGGCGCATCATCGGGCAGAGCTGACGGCCGGACACGTAACCGAGGAGCCGGCCCGTCGGCCGGCTCCTCAGCATCGATCGATTGCTCGACCCCCGCAGGCTCCTCAGCCTCGGACGAGCGTGCGCCGGAAGTCGTCGAAAGGCTCCTCAGCCCCGGACGAGCGCGCGCCGGAAGTCGTCGAAAGGCTCCTCAC
>NZ_JBEPDM010000020.1:0-17109 GCF_040300305.1 Streptomyces sp. NPDC000410 | reverse complement strand
AGTCGTCGAAAGGCTCCTCAGCCTCGGACGAGCGTGCGCCGGAAGTCGTCGAAAGGCTCCTCAGCCCCGGACGAGCGCGCGCCGGAAGTCGTCGAAGCGCGACTCCACCCGCCAGCCGAGCCGCCGGTAGAGGGCGAGCGCGGGGGAGTTCGCGGTGTCGACGGTCAGCACCATCCCCGTACGGCCCCGGCGACGCGCCTCGTGCATCACGGACAGCAGCAGGAGGCTGCCCAGGCCCCGTTGCCGGGCCTGCGGCACGACACCGATCTGCTGCACGTACGCCGCGTTGCGGCTGTCGAGCATCCGGTCGGTGATGTTGGCGAAACCCACCGCGGTGCCGTCCGTCTCCAGCAGGGCGCACTGGGCCGGATCGACCCCCGGGGCCGTCCGCCACCCCTCCAGCCAGGTGCCGAACTCGTCCTCGCGCTTGCCCGCCTCCTCGGCGGAGTACGCGCTGTTCTTCACCGCGTGGAACGTGCGCAGGTCGGGCTCCCCGAGCGGCGCGCGTACGACAGCGCCCGGCACGGGACCCGCCGGCGGCAGCTCGCCGTCCAGCGTGACCGCCATCCGGTAGTAGCCGTGCGGGGAGCCGAAACCGCAGGTCCGGAGCGCCTCGCGGGCGGCCTTCTCGCCCTCGGAGACGAAGCAGGACAGCTCGCCGTCCCCCTGACGCCCGGCCAGGATCTCGCCACAGCGCAGCTCGGCGAACGACAGCAGCCTGGCCCCGTCGGCGGCGCTGCCACGCGGCCCGAGGACCAGCTCGGCGGCCCACCCCGACACCCCGGAGGCACTGCTCAGCCACAGGGCGCCCACGGGCTCGCCGTCGGGGCCCGGAAGCAGCCGGGCGTAATGGCGCGGGTCCAGGCCCGGCGTCGACAGCCGGCCCGCGATCCAGGCCCGTGTCGTCTCCACCCGGCCCAGCGCGGCCAGATCGCGGTCACGGGCGAGCTGCCAGATGACGTCCGTGTGGGCGCCGGGGTCGACGGGGATCAGTGCGGACGCGCTCACCGCGGGTTGTTCGCGGAGCCGCCCCAGTGACGCCGCGGGATCCATGTCTCGCCCGAGCCGCCGCCGTCCCGCCGGGGTAGCGAGTACACGTACGAGACCGCGCGACGCTGGTCCTCGGTGGTGTTGGGGGACGAGGTGTGGGCCGTGAAGCCGCCGAACAGCACCGCCGAGCCCGCCTTCCGGGGGAGCATCACCGGGGTCAGGTCCGGCCAGAGCTTGCCTATGTCGAGCGTGGGTTCACGCGGCGAGGCGAAGAGGTCGTCCGGGTCGATGCCGTCGGGCTGGTGAAGTATCCGCCCACGGTGCGAGCCGGGCAGGAACTGCAGGCAGCCGTTGTCCTCGCGGGCGTCGTCCACCGCGATCCAGATGGTGTAGACGTCCTCGTACTTCTCGTAGAACTCGTCCTTGAGGAACAGCGCGTCCTGGTGCCAGGGCTTCTCCGAGCCGACCTTCGACGGCTTCGCCCACAGATAGGTGTTGTAGAAGTCGCCGGTGACGCCGTGCAGCGGCCGGACCACGCCCTCGTTGAGGTTGATCAGCTCGGGGATCGCGGCCAGGTCCGGGGACTGTTCATGGGCCATTCCCACGACCCGTACCTTGCCCGGGATGCATTCCTTCCCGGCGGCGCGCGCGGCCCATCCGCCGCCCTCACCCTCCGCTTCCAGCTGCCACCCGAAGGTGCTGTAGCGCATGTCCTCGGTCCGCCGTATCAGGTCGTCGCAGCCGCGGCGCATGAGTTCGAGGGCTGGTTCGGGTACGAGATCGTCGAGTTGGATGAAGCCGCGCTCCTCCAGTTCGCCGGCGAGGTCTGCAATCGACTGGCTGAGGCGCATCGGCTCCACCTTCCGTACGCGTGCGGGCATGCGTCCGCGAGAACCTGTGTCACTCGACTATGTGCGGGCCGGTGGGGCACCGGCAACGAAACGGCCACGGACGGTTCGGGTCAGGCCTCAAATGGCATAGGGCATACGGCACTTGATCCACCGGGCAGACCCTAGGGTGGGCCGACGGCCGCGGTCGGCCGCTCGGGCGGGAGGAGTCGTATGACAGGAACGGTGTCCGTGTCCGCCTCGGCGGTGATCGTGGACTGGGGCGGCGTGCTGACGCAGTCCTTCGACGAGGCCATCGCGGTGTGGGCCGCTTCCGAGGGGGTGGAAGCGGCGGAGTTCCACGCGGTCCTGGGGCGTCTGCTCGGACCCGACGCGGTCCCCGGCGGGGGGCCCAACCTCTTCCACAGGGTCGAGCGGGGCGAGATGCCGGTGGCGGACTTCGAGTCCGCGCTGGCGGCGCTGTTGCGACGGACCGACGGCACGCCTCCGCCCGCGGACGGTCTGCTGCAGCGGATGTTCGCGCCCTTCGCGCTGGAGCCGGCGATGGCCGCGCTGCTGCGTCGGCTGCGCGGCGCCGGGGTCCCGGTGGCGCTGCTGTCCAACTCATGGGGCCACCGCTACGACCGCGAAGGCTGGGACGAGCTGTTCGACGAGGTGGTGATCTCCTGCGAGGTGGGGATGCGCAAGCCGGAGCCGGAGATCTTCCGGCACACCGCGCGGCTGCTGGGCCGCCGGTCCGAGGAATGCGTGTTCGTAGACGACCTGGGCCGCAACGTCCGCGCCGCACGTGCCCTGGGGATGGCGGCCGTCCATCACCGGACGGCCGCGGAGACCGCGGACGCCCTGGCGCCGCTGTTGCGCACGGCAGGCCGGCAGGCCGCCCACTGACGCGGCACCGCCCGGGCCGGGCTCCGCGCGTCGGCTGGTTCCGGCGCGTCGTGCTCACCGGGGCCACGTCGCGTGCACCGGGGCCGCGTCGTGCTCACCGGGGTCGCGTCGCGTTCACCGGGCGGGGCAAGTCCACCGGGCCGCGCCGCGCTCACCAGGGCGGGGCACGTTCACCGGAGCGCGTCAGCTCATTGGGGCCTGGCAAGTTCACCGGGGCCGCGTCGAGCTCACCGAGGCCCGGCAAGTCCACCGGGCCGCGTCAGTTCATCGGTCGGTCGGCGACGGCACCGTCGCGCTGACCGCCCCCCTGCGTGCCTCGGCGCAGGCGGCGGCCCGCTGAGGAGTGGCCGGTGCGGCGGCCGCGGGGGCCGCCGCGTTCTGCCGCATACGACCCACCAGATCGTCGAGCCGGCTCTCGGCCGGCCCGGTACAGTCCAGGAGCCGGCGGGCGGCGGCCGACAGCGACGTACCGCGTGCGGTGCTGTAGACCAGCGGTAAGCCGCAGCCCTTCTCCAGTCGGTGGATACGGCGGGTCAGCGCGGGCTGGGTGACGAGCAGCGCGTCCGCGGCGCGGTTGAGGCTGCCGATCCG
The DNA here is from genome assembly GCF_040300305.1 of Streptomyces sp. NPDC000410. Taxonomy (NCBI): domain Bacteria; kingdom Bacillati; phylum Actinomycetota; class Actinomycetes; order Kitasatosporales; family Streptomycetaceae; genus Streptomyces; species Streptomyces sp. NPDC000410. The sequence continues at coordinate 13,792 of NZ_JBEPDM010000020.1, read as the reverse complement.
GTCGATGACCCGGAGCACATGCAGATGTTCCGCCTCGAAGTGGTTGGGCGACTGTGCCGAGTCCGTCCGGTTCCAGTGGAGTTCGGACAGGAGCACGGGGCACAGCCCGGTGGCGGAGGGCCGCGGTGGATCGGCCCGGTTGCGCGCGGGGCGTCGTATGTCGTGGGTGAGCGGCGGGACGGCGGCGGAAGCGGCGTACGCGGGGTTGTGCTTCGCCGCCCGCTGGACGTAGCCGTACCGCAGCCAGGTGCACAGCTCACGGGCGACCCCCAGGGGGACGACGAGCGGATCCACGGCCAGCGAGAGCCGGCGGACCAGCTTCTGGCGTAACGGACGTACCACCAGGCGCCGTTCGTGCTCAAGCTCGGCGGAGAGCGGGGAGACCAGCGCGACTCCGTATCCGCGGCCCACCAGCTCCAGAGCCGCGCTCTGCGAGCGGACCGTGAAGCTGACCCGGGGGGCCGGAGTGAGCAGGGAGAAGGCCCAGCCCTGGTCGTCACCGGAGTCGCCGCCCACGGTGGCCACCCACTCCGCGCCGGCGAGGTCGTGCAGGTCGAGCGTGTCCCTCGCGGCGAGCGGATGGTCCCCGGGCAGCGCGATCCACTGCGGTTCCTCGACGACGGTGAGCACGAGTGCCTCTCCGCGCCGCGGCCGCGGCCTGCGGGGGGTCTCCCAGCCGCAGGCGGCGTCGACCGCGTACCGCTCGAACCGTTGCCAGACCTCCTGGCTGTCACCCGGCACGACATCGAACACCGCTTCGGGGAAACGGTCCGCAAGGTCGCGGCCCATGCCGTGCGCCCACTCCGTGCCCACCGCGAACTGCACCACCGGCAGCCGCTCTTCCGTGTCGGCGTGGTGGTGGGCCGTGGCCATGGCGAAGTCGATCGCGCCCAGCAGCCGTCGCCCCGCGTGCAGCAGGGCGTGGCCGGCCTCGGTGAGCTCGGTTCCGGTGGAGCTGCGAGACACCAGCAGGGTGCGCAATCGCCGTTCCAGTTTGATCAGACGACGGCTCGCGGACGACTGTGTCATCCGGCCGTCCCGTTCCACCGCGTGGAGGCTCCCGTGGTCGGAAACCGCTTGCAGCAATGCCACATCCGAACGCCGCAGATCGAACATCCAGCACTCCACCCCCGTGAGCTCGATTCGGCCCATCCGTGAAGACTGGAGGGGCGGTTGTGGCCAGGCGTGACGTACGTCGTACTACCGTACGACCGGTCGGCAGGTTCCCCACAACCGCTTTCAGATTGTTGGCCGGATCGGACGGGTGATCCGTCCGGAGATGGATGAAGCCTCCGGCTCCTGCTCCGGCTCCTGCCCCGGCTCCGACCCGGGCCGTCCGGCGGCACGCGGGAACGCCAGCGCCGCCGCGATCCCGGCGACGGCCAGCACGGCCCCGCCGACGAAGACGGCCGTGTAGGAGGCCGCGGCCGGATATCCCGAACCGGCCGTCGTCACGGCCAGCACCATGGCACTGACCTGCACGCCGAACGTGCCCCCGAGATTGCGCAGCACGCTGTTGATCCCGACCGTCACCCCTGTCGTCCCGCTCGGTGAGGCGAGCGTGAGGAGCTCCGCCATCGCCCCGCCCAGCAGGCCGGTGGCCAGCCCGGTCAGCGCGGTGCCCAGCGCCAGCCCGGCGACGGATCCCGGCAGGAAGGCGAACACGACGGGGGAGGCCGCGAACAGCACGGTGCTCGTGATCATCACCGCGCGTGGCGTCATACGGTCGGACGCCCGCACCCATCCGGACAGCAGCCCGCCGGCCACGGCGGCGATCTGCATCGGCAGCATCACCAGGACCGTGACAGCCCCGTCGGCGGACAGCCCGTAGCCCGTGGAGCGGGGCGCGTCGGCGAGCGCCGGTGCCAGGATCCCCGTCTGGAACATCACCAGGCCGGTCAGCAGGCTCACCGCGTTGAGGGTCCAGAGCGGGCGCCGGGCGAGCAGCCGGGTGTCGATCGCGGGCTGCGGTGAGCGCCGCTCCACCCGTACGAGCAGGGCGCAGCCCGCCGCCCCGGCCACCAGCAGCGCCGCCCCGGTGGCGGACCCGAGCCCCTCACGGCCGTACTCGGTCAGCGCCAGCAGCAGACAGGCGCTGACCGCGCTCAGCAGCAGCAGGCCCGGCACGTCCACCCGCGTCCCGGTCCGGCGCGGGGTCTCGGGCAGCACCAGCGCCCCCACCACCAGCAGGACGACCGCCAGCACACCGGCGGTCGCGAACAGCCCCCGGAACGCGGCAGCGCCGTCACCGAACAGACCGACCAGCAGGATGCCGACACCGCCCCCCGTCCCGAAGGCCGCGGACAGCACACCGGACGGCCCGGCCAGCGACTGGTCCGGGAAACCCTCCCGCAACAGGCCGATGGCGAGCGGGAAGAGACCGGCCGCCACCCCCTGCACCAGCCGTGCGACCAGCAGGACGGCGAACGACTGCGCGACCGCGGCCACCGTCCCCGCGACCGCGACGACGGCGAGCACCCCGAACAGCACCGCGCGCCGCCCGTACAGGTCCCCGAGGCGGCCCACCACCGGAGTCGCGACGCACCCGACCAGCAGATGCCCGGAAACGACCCAGGCGGCATCCGTACCGGAGACCCCGAAGGCGCGCTGGATCTGCGGCAGCAGCGTGGCGACACCCAGCTGCAGCAGCGAGAACAGCCCGCACGCCCCCGCGAGCACGCCCAGCGCCGCACGCCGCGCGGGGGTACCCCGCGCGGCGTCCGCCGTACCGCTCCGGGCGGTGCTCACCACTGTTCGCTGACCACCGGCTCCGCCAGCGACGTCACCTCGGCGGACTCGAAGCGGTGGCAGAAGTGGCCCATGCGCGACACCGGGTAACTGGTGCCGATCGCCGCCATCGTGAACGCCTTGAGGTCACCGGGCACCGGCCGGTAGCGGCCGTTCGCACCGAAGCTCTGGTCCCCGTAGGCGACCCGGACCCTGCGCGGCCTCAGCAGACCGCCGGCGAAGTAGCCGGGCCAGTCATGGGCGTACTCGGCGCTCTTGCCCAGCTCGGGGGAGTAGTCCGGGCGCAGCATCACGTCCTGCTGGAAGCGGAGCACGTCCTCCAGACGGGCGTCGCCGGCGGGGTCCAGACCGAGCGTGGCGAGGTACTCGCGCAGTTCCGTGTGGAACCGGTCGAAGTCCGTGGCGATCCGCAGCCAGCCCCAGTTGTCGATCGTCCACCCCCGTCGCCTGCCGTACGGGGCGAGGTCGGCGGCCATGTCGGGCTGGCTGGCCACCAGGTTGGCCAGCGGCAGGGCGGGCATGTCGATGTAGTCGTGGTAGAGGCTGCGCATCCGCAGGTACAGCGCCCCGAGCACGGTGTCGGGACGGCCCGTGAAGTAGTCCTGCAGCCCCTCGTAGAAGCGGGTGTAGCCGATGCCGTGCTCCTGCCGGAGGAAGATCGACAGATAGCGGGTGTAGCAGCCGTTGTGCAGGAACTGCACGGCCTGGATGAAGCTGAAGGATTCCACCCACGCGTCCCGCGGCATGGCGTTGGTCTCCATCACCATCTCGAACGTCTCGGCCTCGTCGTCAGGGGTGCCGGGGCGCTCCACGTACATGCGCTTCGGGACCGTGCGCAGACCGTACTGTTCGATCTTCTCCGGGGTGTTGAGCGGCGCGTTGGGCAGAATGCCCAGCTCGTAGACCCGCAGGTCCTCGTGGTTGCCCGCCTCCAGCAGCGAGCCGATACCGTCGCGGAACGAACGCGCGGTCTCCATGGGCAGGCCCAGGATCAGCTCGGTGTAGGTGTGGATGTTCTCCGCCGCGTACCGCTGCTGGAGCTTGCGGTAGTTGTCCAGGCCGATGTTCTTGCGGTCGATGGCCTCCAGCACGTCCATGTCGGTGCTCTGCATCGACAGCGTGGTGCCCATCAGCAGATCGGCGTCGTGCCAGGTCTTGCTGATGTCGAAGACCCGGTCGTTGGAGTTCTTGGCGAAGTTGACCCGGACCTGCCGCGGAGCCCCCAGCTCACCCCGGGCCTCCGCCAGCGCGTGCGCGATCTCCAGGTCGCGCGGCATGATGCCGAAGTTGGCGTCGCAGATGAACAGGTCCTCCACGTCGTGGCGGGCGAACCACTCGATCTCGTCCTGCAGCCGCTCGTCCTCGAACTTCCGCAGTGTGCTCATCGTCGCCGAGCCCCAGTCGCAGAACGAGCAGGAGTACGGGCAGCCGCGGTTGGTCTCCCACAGGGCGTAGAAGCGCAGCCCCCGCTCCCGGCAGGTGGCCACGGCACCGTCCATCACCCCCAGCAGATACGGGCTGGGCGTATCGATCAGCCGCGGCAGCCGCTTGGCCTTGGGCCCCACCACGGCCTCCGTGCCGCGGCGCACGGAGACGCCCGGCACGGCGGTGTAGTCCGGATGGTCGGACAGGCGCGTCGCCAGGAGCTCCCGGAACGCCACCTCGCCCTCGCCGTGCGCCAGCACGTCCACGTACGGGTGCTTCTCGAAGAAGTTCCCCGGCCGGTCCGGCACATGGGGCCCGCCGGCCACCACCAGCACGTTCGGATACCGCTCCTTGACCAGCTTCGCCACCTTCATCTGGCGGCGGAAGTTCCACACGTAGCAGGACAGGGCCAGGACGTCGGGCTCGACGATGCCGTCCGCCATCTCCTGGACCGGCGCGACAAGGAAGACCGGCTCCTGGAAATCGTAGGCGGCGGCGATCCGCTCGTCCTGCTCCGCGTACGTGCGCAGCAGACCGGCCACCAAGGGAAGGAAGGGATACTCGTTGAGGCCGACGAAGTACACCTTGCGGCCGCGGCTGGCGAGTTCGGCGGACATGCAGGTCACGGCTCCTCGTTGTCGGACTGTTCTCGGCGTGTGCGCACCCGGTCGGTCATCCCGTGCTGGGGACCCGCTCGGGCTCCCTGGGGCGCGACCAGTCCGCGCCGCCGCGGATGGTGCGGAGCATCTCGTCGAAGGCACTGTCGTCGGAGTAGTAGAAGACCGAGGGGTCGGCGCCGGAGGTGACCCCGGGCGTGGCGCGGGCGCTCGCCCCCGCCAGCAGGTCGGCGAGCCGGTGGTAGAAGCTCTCCAGCGGCAGCCGGGTGGGGAACAGGGTGTGGTAGCAGTCGAACAGCTCAGGATCGTCACTGATCAGGTCGGCCCGGCTCTCGTCGTACAGATCCGTGCCCGGCAGCGGCGTCAGCACCGAGAAGCTCGGCATGTCGACCTGGAGTTCCTCCACGGTCCGGCTGAGCCGGGCGAAGTCCTCGTCCACCCAGCTGGGCTGGACGATGAAGTTGGCCCGCACCTTCACCCCGTTGGCATGGAAGAGGTCCAGCGCCCGCCGGGTCTGGTTGGGGTCGGTGCCCTTGCGGTAGACCGACAGCTCCTCGTCGGTCATCGACTCCGCGCCGACCAGCACCGAGTCCAGTCCGACCTCGGCCCAGCGCACGATCACATCGGGCCGGCGCAGCGCGGTGTCGGTCCGTACGTACATGTGGAACCGCTTCTTGAACCCGGCCTTGTCGATGGCGTCGGCCAGCTCCAGCATCCGCCCCGGCTGGATGAACGCCTCGTCGTCCACCACGTACAGGTTCTGGCCCTCGATGTCGGCGATCTCGGCCAGCACCCGGTCGATGTCCTTGACCAGATAACGCCGGTCCGTCATCCGCCACAGCGAGCAGAACTTGCAGGTGTACGGACAGCCGGCGGTGAACCGGATCAGTGACACCGGGCGGTAGACGGAGTGGAAGTAGTCCCCGCGGTGATGGGAGAGCAGCGAACGGTCCGGCATCGGCAGGTTGTTCAGCGCCGCCGGCTTGGGCCGGCGGTCGCGCTCCAGACCGGTGCGCGCGTCGTACGGGGCGAGGCCGAGCACCGGCGCGGGGCTGCGGCCCGCCTCCAGCTCGGCGGCCAGATGGCTGAGCGGCGCACCGCCCTCACCGGCCACGATCCAGTCGGCGTCGAAACCGTTCAGCCACTCCGCCGACACCGTCGGATGGTGGCCGCCCAGCACGATCGGGACATCGGGCCACAGCCGCCGCACCTCCCGGCTGACCTCCCGGGACACGGGCACGCTGGTGGTGTAGGGGATGGCCACCCCGACCAGGTCGGGTGGTTCGTGGGTGAGCGCGTACTGCTCCAGCGGCGGATCCAGCCGCAGATCGTGAATGGTCACATCGTGGTCGCCGCGCAGCGCGCCGCCGAGGTACTCCAGCGGCAGCGGTTCGCAACAGCTCAGCCGGTCGCTGAGGAGGGCCCGCTCGTTACGAGGCCACACCAGCAAGACCCTCATCGGATCCCTCCCTCTCGTTGGTCCCGGATACGGTCCCGGTCTCCGTCCCGGTGGCCCGCGCCGCCGGCCCGCCGTCGCGGAAGACGGAGGTCGCGATCGCGTACAGCCGCTCGACCTGGGCACGCTGGTCGTCGCTGCCCAGCGCGGCGGCGAACATCCGGCTCATGGCGGTGCCCTCGTGGATGCCGCGCTTGGGCCGCCAGGCGACCTCCTCCGGCAGGACCGAGGCGGCGGCGCTGCGCAGCACCCACTTCGCCGTGCCGCCGCGGACCTTCAGCCGCCCGCGGATGCCCAGAGCCGCCCCCATCACCTCGCGCGACCAGTAGGGGTAGCGGACCACCGTGTCGCGGGCGTCGGCGAAGGCGGGGCTGAATTCGTTGCTCCGGGCCGTCGCGGCGGTCTGGGCGACCACCGCCCGCTCGATGTCCGCCTCGCCACCCGTGCCGCCGAGCCCCGCGAACAGCAGGTCGGCGCCGTAGCCGGAGAGCAGCACCTGACGGCCGCCGCCGGCCAGGTGGTTCAGCAGGAAGCAGGCCGGCGCGGCGATCTGCAGCGTGAGAAGGTCCCAGGTCTCCAGCGAACGGATCATGCCGGGCAGCAGCTCCGACAACTGGTCCGGGCCGAACAGCAGCTCCTGGTGCTTGCTGCCCAGGCGCTCCGCGAGCCACGCCGCCTGCTCGAACTCGTCGCCGAACGGCGTGCCCACCGTGTACGTACGCAGATCCGCGCCGGAGGTCTCCCGCGCCGCCAGCGCCGCGACCGTGGAGGAGTCCACCCCGCCGCTGAGCATGACACCGACCTCGCCCAGACCGGCGGCCATCCGCGCCACCGACGTACGCAGCGCGCCGCGCACGCTGTCCACGGCTTCCAGGGGGTCGGTCACGTCCGGCTTGTCCGGCAGCCGCTGCAGCCGCCGCACGGAGGCCGCGTCGGTGTCGTACGCGTCCACCACCAGCGTCACCGCGCTGTTCGCCGGGACCGCCGTCACCCCCGCGAACCGGCCACCGGGCAGCAGCGCCTGCTCCGCGCTGCCGAGCACCGGCTCGGATCCCAGCAGCGGCAGCATCGCTCCGGCCGACGTGGAGACCAGCAGCGTGTCGTCGGCGGCGCGCGCGTAGTGCAGCGGGACGGTGGCGCCGATGTCGCTCCACAGCGTGGCCCGGCCGCCACGGACCAGCACCGCGCAGTAGCGCGTGTGCGACCGGGCGGTCCAGGCCAGCAGCTCGTCGAGCGGGGCGTGCTCCGGAGGGTTCTCGTCCAGCAGCCGGTCGCCGTGCACGACCAGCGCGTCCGCGCCGTGACGCAGCACCAGGGTGCCCAGCCCCCGGCCGGAGCCCAGGGACTCGCACTCCACCGACCCGGACTGGCAGCGCAGCAGAAAACCGGCCATGTCAGTACACCCCTTCGACGCGGTGGCCCTCGGTGAACTCCGGGGAGTACGGATCACCCAGCCAGGGCCAGGGATAGAGCTCGGCCGCGACCCCGTACGGGCGCACCCGGCGCGCCCGGTCGCGCTCCCAGAACCCGGGAACCAGTGCGTCGTCGGTCAGCCGCCAGACCCGCACCCGGCCTTCCTCGCCGAACGCCACCTCGGCGCCGTGCTCGTCGACGACGTCCAGCGCGACGTGCGGCTGGCAGGGCACGTAGACCACCCGGTGGTCGTCCTCCGCCTCGAACGGCTTCTGCCAGCTGATGCCGGTGGTCGAGGTGCCGTACATGCCGACGACCGGCACGCCCGGGAAGAACTCCTCGCGCAGCTGGCGGTGGGCCTCGGGCTCCATCGTGGTGCCGGCGTGCACGATGGCCCGCACGCCGGCCAGCGCCTCGGTGCCCAGCCGCTCGGGCAGCATGTCCAGCAGCCGGGAGGTGCAGAAGACCACCTCGATGTTCTGCGCCCGGACGACTTCGGCCACCTGGTCCCAGATGTGCCGCACGTACCGGTCGTACGCGGCCGTCATGCCCTCCTCGCCGAAGATCTTCACGATCCGCGGGTCGAGGTCGATCGAGAAGCACATACCGCCGCGGCGCTCGGCGAAGGCGACGACGAGCCTGCCGGTGGTGTGCGGACCCATCGGGCCGATGAACAGCCAGTTGCAGTCGCGCGGCACCCCGTGCAGGTCCAGGAACTCGTCGGAGAACTCCAGGATGTCGGCCCAGTAGCGCGCGCCCCAGGTGCCGTGCTTGGCCGGGCCCGTGGTGCCGCCGGTCTGCGCGGCCCACAGCGGACCGCCGCCTGTGAGCACCGAACCCGGGACGAAGGTCTCCAGCGGGGCCCGCCGCGAGGCCTCCTCGAAGTGCATCTGGTCGGCGCCGTCCTTCAGGCCGATCAGGGTGATGGCGTCCTGCAGACTCCGGACCTTCTCCAGGGCGTTGGTGCCCAGCCGCCGGTCGCGCTCCAGCCAGTAGGGGGTGCCATGGTCGGGGTCTAAGTGGAGGCGGACGGTCCGGCGGACGTCGTCATCGGTGACCGGACGGAGCACCGACTCGCTCGGACATCGCATGGCGGATCCCTCTCGTCTGATGCTGTTCCCGCTGCCGGTCATGCGGCGGTGCCCGGCAGCACGGCTTTCTTCTTGAACAGGAAATCGGCCAGATAGCCCTCGTGCGGGTCGCACGGGTCGTAGCCGCGGTCGAACTCCTCACCGGCGAAGACCTTGTCGACGCCCGGCTCCTCGGCGAGCGCCCGCACCAGCCCGCCGGCCTCGCCCACCACGGACACGATCAGCGACCCCGCGCAGGCCGCGGCGGCCTTCGACCGGGGCACATGCGCCACCGCCGTGAACGGGAACGGCAGTTCCGTCCCGAAGAGCGGCGACCCGGGCTCCACCAGCAGCACCGTGGGGCGCAGATACGCCGTGCCGTCGAGGTCCACCCGCAGCGGCACGCCGGTGGCCGCCTCGGTGACATCGACCGCACCGGCCGCGATCTCCCGCTCGATCCGCAGCGCCAGCGCGTCCCGCACGGCACGGTCCGGGAAGGCGGGCACCGAAGCCGCCGGATCGTCCAGGGGAAGCACCGGCCGGGCGGCGAACTCCTCCGCCAGCAGGCCGGCGGCCTCCCCGGCGTCGCCGAGGACCACGAGGGAGCTGATGTTGGTGCACAGCCGCCCGCAGCCGGCGAACGCCTCCCGGGCCAGCCGCTCCCAGGCGTCCTTCGGCGGAGCTTCGCCGATGAGCGCCCGACTGCGGCCGTAGTGGTACGTCTTGACCTTCCCCGGGGAGAGGTCGGCGGGGACCTCCTCACCCGGCCACAGCACCTGGTCCGCCAGCCGGCGCAGCGCCGGGGCGTCACCGTGCACCAGCGACACCGCGTGATCCGGCAGCCCGGCGGCGTACAGCGCCTCGGTGAACAGAACGGCGGTGAACGGATCCCGCGCCGACGTGCTCAGCAGCACCGGACGCCGCGCGGCCAGTGCCTGCAGCCACTCTATGTTGATGGTCGGGAAGTTGTCGGGCACCCGCACATGGACGGACCGCCCCGCGGGCCGCCAGCTCCACCGCGGGTCGCCGCCACCCGTCCGGTACGCCGAGACGGACCCGTCCGGGGACTGCGCGGCAAGGATCTCGTCCATGCGGCCCAAGTCCTCGGCCACGGTGCGGATCCCGCGCGCGGCCCGCCGCAGCGGCAGCCCGGTCGCCGCGGACAGCGCCCGCAGCCACGGGTCGAGCTCCCCGGAGTCCAGCCGGGTGATGAGCCCGTCGGCGGCCCGCCGCAGCAGCCCGAACCAGGCGTCGTCGGCCGCCCCGCGCAGCAGACGGGCCGTCTTCCCGGCCTCCTCGGCCATCCGGAACTGCACCAGCCGCCCCGCGGCGCCCAGCCGGGCCAGGGGTCGCCCGGCACCGTCGAGGAGCTGCCGCGGCCTGGTGGACATCACCGGACGAGGGCCCGACCAGGCCGGGACGTCCAGCGGGTTGGCGGGTTCCGGGGCGGCCGGGACGGCACGCTCGGCTCCCGTCGTGAGCATCGTCACTGGACCTCCGGGACCAGGGCCGCGGGCTCCTTGGCCAGCTGTGCGCCACCGTCACCGTCCATCAGTCCCAGCCGGGTCTGCACGGTGTTCAGGTTGGCCAGGAACGCGATGCGCTTGTACTGGCCCTGACTGCGGGTCGGGGTCATGTCGTCGTAGAGCTTCCACAGCTCGTCGATGGAGGCCCCGGGGCTGGAGGTCACCGGGATGTGGCCGGTGTAGCAGTCGGTGTCCGTGGTCTCGACGGTGAAGTCCACGCGCTTGGCCATGTCCTTCTCCAGGTCCGCGTGGAAGGGCACGAAGAAGCACGGGGAAACGATGTCGTGCTGGTTCTTGCCGAGCCGCGCCTGCAGCCAGGTGATGGTCGTGCGCATCGCCTCGTCGGTCTCGCCCGGGATGCCGAGGATCATCGTGGCCTGCGTGCCGATCCCGGCCTTGCCGAGGGAGTCCAGCGCCCGCTCGGTGACCGCCACCTTCACCGGCCGGCCCAGGCGCTTGAGGAGCGTCCAGTCGAGCGTCTCCACACCCACCAGCAGACGGAAGCAGCCGGACTTGCGCAGCATCTTCGCCATGTCGTCGTCGATCAGGTCCGGGCGGGCCTTGGCCTCCCACTCGAACTTGCCCTGCAGGCCGGAATCCTCGATGGCCTGACACAGCTCCTGCATGCGCGGTACGTCCTCGACGAAGTCGTCGTCCTCGATGCGGATCCGGTCGAACCCGTGCACCTCGACGAGATCGCGGATCTCCGCCAGCACGCGCTGCGCGCTGTGCCGGCGCTGGCCGACTCCCCACTGGTGCTTGGAGTAGCAGTAGGCGCAGGCGTACGAACAGCCGCGGGCGGTGACGACGTTGCCGGCCCGGCCGCGGGAAATCGTCCGGTACAGCTCCATGTCGGCGATGTCCCGGGCCGGCATGGGGAGTTTGTCCAGGCGCATCAGCTGCGGGGCGGCGGGCGTCTCGACGACGTTGCCGTCGTCGTCGCGGAACACGATGCCGCGCACCTTGTGCAGGTTCTTCCGGCCGTTGGTGCCGAACTCGTGGACCAGGTGGGAGAAGGTCACCTCACCCTCGCCCTTGACGACGACATCCACCGAGCCGTCCTCGACCAGCTGGCGCGCCAGCGGCGTGGCGCCGACACCGCCCAGCACGGTCAGGGCCCGCGGGTGGTGGTGCCTGGTCTCGGAGGCGAGCCTGATGCCGTTCTTGAGACTGGACGTCAGCACCTGGATGCCGACGATGTCCGGCTTGTAGCCCCTCAGGAAGTGGTCCGGCGTGGCGAGCGGCCGCTCCAGGACGAAGAGCTGGTCGTCGATGAAGTGGACGTCGGTGCCTTTGGTGTCGTGGAAGGTACCCTCCCGCAACACCGCCGCCAGGGACAGCAGCCCCAACTGCGGTGCCGAGATCGACTCTCCGGAGTACGCCGACCGGCGAGCGTTCACGAGAAGAACTTGCATGCTTGTCTGCCTCCTGCGAGTGGACAGTCCTCAGGCCCGGCCCGGCTGACCGCCCGCAGCCTGTGCGCACACGGATTCCGTGGCCGAAGAACGCGCTGTGCGGTGTGTGCCCGCGATGCCACAAGGTGGGCCTGGTCCGGTCGTCAGCGGGGATCGGGTGATGGGGGGCTGCACGTGGTTTCCAGCCCAACACCGCGCCCCCACCGCCGTCCAATGCCTTTATCGGGTCGCTCGCGCACTGCCGTGGCATGGGCGGGATTCATACCCGGCGGGCATGCCTCCGGTGCATCACGGCGATGCGCAGGCGGCTTCTGTGCCGGGCGCCGGCTCTGTGGCAGCATCGCAGCGGAGTTCAACGATCAACTGCCCCGCACTCGCTCCGGAGAGGTACCGATGACCACTTCCCATCGACCGGCCGACGCAGCGAACGTGATCACGACCTCGGCGTCGGACCCAGCGGCCGAGCGCGAGATCTTCGAACGCGACGGAGTGGTCCGCTGGGACAACGTACTGACGCCCGCCGAAGTGGTCGAGCTGGGCGAGTCCATGGAGCGGGTGTTCTACCAGGAGGGCCGCCGCGGCCAGGGAGTCCTGGACCTGTCCGAGACGAAGGCCAACCCGAACGACGAGGCGCTGCTCCAGAAGATCGGCATCTGGGAGAACGACCCGGTCTGCGAGAAGCAGATCCGCCGCCCCGACATCGTGCCCCGGGTGGAGGCGCTGCTCGGCGGGCCGGTGCGGCTCTTCCGCGACCACTCCTTCTACAAGCCGGCGGGCAAGGGCGAAGCCAGCCGCCTCGTGCTGCACCAGGACAACCGGTACTGGCACCTGGACCCGCCGGACGCCGTCACCATCTGGATGGCTCTGGACGACGGCAGCGTCGAGAACGGCTGTCTGCAGTACGTGAAAGGCAGCCATCGCCGGGGCCGGGTGGAGCACGTCCGCCCCGAGGAGGGCGCGGTCCTGCTGGAGGCCGTCAACGACCGGGAACTGGTCCCCAGTCCGATTCCGGCGGGAAGCGCCCTGGTCCACAGCATCAACACCCTGCACGGCTCCGGGCCCAACCTCACCGACCGGCCCCGCCGTAGCTATTCCCTGGTGTTCGTACGCGATTACGTCACCGTGCGCGGCAGGCCGATGACCGAATATCCGCTCGCCGCCGACCTGATCCGCTGAGGCGCCCGATGACCGAAACCACTTCCGTGCGAACCGCCCCGGCCGGAACGGCGTCGCCCGGGGCCTACGAGACGATCCTGCTGGAGCGCTCCGACGGCGTCGCCTGGGTCACCCTCAACCGGCCCGAGAAGCTCAACGCCCACAACGAGCAGATGCACAACGAGCTCCTCGACGCCTTCGCCCAGGTCGCGGACGACGGCACGACCCGGGTGCTCGTGCTCACCGGCGCCGGGGACAAGGCCTTCTGCATCGGCAGCGACCTGGGGTTCCTGGGGGAGGTGCTGGCGGGGGACAAGGGCGACACCGAGATGTACTCCGTCTATCTGGAGCGGATGAACAGGGTGGCGTTCGCGCTGGAGCGGCTGCCCATGCCGACGATCGCCATGGTGCAGGCCAAGGCCCGCGCGGGCGGCTTCGAATGGATCACGGCCTGTGACCTGGTGCTGATCGCCGAGGAAGCGAAGATAGGCGACGTCCACACGCCGTACGGCCACATGCCGGGCGCCGGGGCCACGCATCGCACGGTCCGCAAGATGGGCCTGCAACCCGCCATGGAACTGCTTCTGACGGGCCGTTGGATGTCGGCGGCCGAAGCGGTGGAGAAGGGCCTGGCACTGCGTGCGGTGCCGCGCGACCGGCTGCGCGAGGAGACCGCCGCGCTCGCCGGCACGCTGGCCGCGATGCCGGGCGACTGCCTGCGGCATCTGAAGGCGGCCGTGATGGGCGGCCTCGGCGGCACGGTGGAGGAGGCCGTCGCGGTGGAGACCCGCGAGTACCTCGCCCTGATGCGCGGTTCCTCCGGCCCGGTGGACGGCTTCCGCCAGAGCCAACGCGACCGCGCGGCCCGCCGATCCCCCTCGGCCTGACCGGCGCGGGGCCGCTGCCGGGCCGCTGCCGGGCCGCTGCCGGGCCGCTGCCGGGCCGCTGCCGGGCCGCTGCCCGGCAG
>NZ_JBEPDM010000019.1:0-129917 GCF_040300305.1 Streptomyces sp. NPDC000410 | reverse complement strand
TGCACCCCTACTACGCCGCGGAGCGCGGCCTCGTCGACGACGTCATCGACCCGGCCGAGACCCGCGAGGTCCTCATCAAGTCCCTCGCCATGCTCCGCACCAAGCACGCCGACCTGCCCTCGCGCAAACACGGCAACCCCCCGCAGTAGCCCACAAGGAGATCACTGCAGATGAGCATTCCCGCCGAGTCCCTGCTCCGCGTCGAGAAGGGTCACGCCGACGCCGAGGAGCTGGCCGCGATCACCGCGGTCCTCCTCGCCCGCGCCGCCGCCCAGCCCGACGCGGCCCCGGCCCACCGCGGCCGCACGTCGGCCGGCTGGCGCCGCCTGGAGCGTCAGTCCGGCTTCCGCGCCCCGCACAGCTGGCAGGGCTGACCTCCAGCCCGAACGCGCATGGCCCCGTACCCCCCGTTTCCCGGGGAGTACGGGGCCGTACCTTTTCCCCATCAGCTGGGTACCCATCAGCTGAGTACCCGTCGGCTGAGCACTCGTCGGCTGAGCACTCGTCGGCTGAGCGCCGGTCAGTCGCGTACACACGAAAACCGCCGGGGCCCGATTCGGGCCCCGGCGGCTGACAAACGCGTGGCGGAGGTGCGCGGCGTACGAGCGGTAGCAGGGACTACCGCAGGCGCGCCATCAGCGCGTGCTCGACCAGGGTGATGAGCGCGCTCTTCGCGTCCGCGCGGTGGCGGGCGTCGGTGGTGATGATCGGGGTGTCGGGTCCGATCTGCAGCGCCTCGCGCACCTCGTCCGGGCTGTAGGGCTGGTGCCCCTCGAATCCGTTGAGGGCCACGACGAACGGCAGGCCGCTGTTCTCGAAGTAGTCGACGGCGGGGAAGCAGTCGGCGAGACGGCGGGTGTCCACCAGAACCACCGCGCCGATGGCACCGCGGACCAGGTCGTCCCACATGAACCAGAAGCGGTCCTGTCCGGGCGTACCGAAGAGGTACAGGATCAGGTCCTGGTCCAGGGTGATACGGCCGAAGTCCATCGCCACGGTCGTCGTGGTCTTGTCTCCGGTGTGGGTGAGGTCGTCGATGCCCGCGGACGCGGACGTCATGACAGCCTCGGTACGCAGCGGGTTGATCTCCGAGACGGCGCCGACGAACGTGGTCTTGCCCACGCCGAAGCCGCCCGCCACCACGATCTTCGCGCTGGTGGTTGAGCGGGCTGCACCGCCGCTAGAGCTTGCGAAGTCCACTGAGCACCCTTTCGAGCAGTGTCACGTCTGGCTGGCCGCCGGCGGCCTCGTCGCCGCCGGGCTGGTGGATGGCGACGAGTCCGGCCTCGGCCAGGTCGGCGACGAGGATCCGGGCAACGCCGAGGGGGATGGAGAGAAGTGCCGAGATCTCGGCGACCGACTTGATCTCGAAGCACAGCCTGCAGATCCGCTGGTGCTCGGGCAACTGCCCTTGCAGCCGCGCGGGGTCGGCCGTGGTGCTGACCAGCGCCTCGATGGCGAGCTGGTAGCGGGGCCGGGTCCGGCCGCCGGTCATCGCGTACGGGCGCACCAACGGGTTGTGGGTGGCCGAAGCGGCGGTCGGCTCGGGGGTCCGCCGCTTCGGCGCCGGCTGCTGGGTCCGGGGCTGCTGCGGCTGGTGGTACGAGGGGTCGTACGGCTGCTGCGGCCGCTGGTAAGGCTGCGGGCCGCCCTGTCTGCTCGGCGTGGAGGGAAAGTTGAAGCGGTTCTGGCCGTGTTCACCCGAAGCCTGGTGACCACCGTCATATGGGTGTCCGCCTGGGGGTGTTGCCACGTTTCCTCCTACGAATGCCGTACGCCGGTCCAAGTCCCTGTGGAGCCGCGCCACCGCACCCTATGGTGCGGTGGCGAGAAACGCACTGCCTGTCTGCTAGTTGAGAAGACTTCCCTGGAGCTCGGCGCGCAGGTCCGGGGTCAGGACGGTACCCGCACGGTCGACCAGGAGGGCCATCTCGTAGCCCACGAGACCGATGTCCGCCTCGGGGTGGGCGAGCACGGCCAGCGAAGAGCCGTCCGAGATGGACATGATGAAGAGGAAGCCGCGCTCCATCTCCACCACGGTCTGGTTGACGGCCCCGCCCTCGAAGATGCGGGAGGCGCCTGCGGTCAGCGAGGTCAGACCGGACGCGACCGCCGCCAGCTGGTCGGCGCGGTCACGCGGGAACCCCTCGGACATCGCCAGCAGGAGTCCGTCGGCGGAGACCACCACCGTGTGGGACACCCCGGGGGTGTTGTCCACGAAGTTGGTGATCAACCAGTTGAGATTCTGCGCCGCCTGGCTCATCGGGCTCACACTAACGCTCCTGGTTGTAGTCACTACCCGGGCCACTGTGTCGATCGTAAGTGGCCGATCCGTTCATGTCCGTTCCCGCGGTGCGGCCCTTCTGCACGCCCCGCCGCAGATTGCTCAACCTGCCGCGGACGTCTTCGGGGGCGCGGGAGACCTGGGGGCCGCCCTGCGGGGTCTGCTCCGCCGTTCCCTCGACCAGATTGGCCTTCGGGACGCGCCGGGGAAGACCGGAGGGGGTCACTCCGCCAGCCTTGGGCTCACGGAGCTTCTCGGCCCGCTGCCAGCGCTCGTCGTTCGTCGAGCGCCATTCGTCGGAGCCATCCGCCTCGGTCCGTCCGCCCTGCGGGGCCGCGGGGGCCTGCCTGGGCTGACCCGCCGGTGCCTGCTGTCCGTTGTCGGCGCCGGAGGGCTGCCACTGCTGGCCCTGCTGGCTGTTGCCGCGGCGCGGCAGACCGGCGTCGGTCAGCTGGTGGCTGTTGCTCGGGGTGGGGCCCGGACGGTCGAAGCCTACGCGCTCGGAGGCGTTCGCGGGAGCGTCCGGAGCAGATTCCGCTTCCGTCCGGTACTCCGCTTCGTACGCACCCTGGTACGCGCCCTGATCCGGCCACTCTCCCTGGCGGGAGTGCTGGTCGTACTGGTTGCCGTACTGCTGCTCGGGCTCCTGGGGAGCATCGTACGGGCCCTCTGAATAGGCCTGCTCGGCGCGCTCCGGATAACCGCCGGGGGCCGGGTACTCGCCGGTGCGGTCGTAGCCCTGGTCGCCCTCGTAGCCGTAGCCGTTCTGCTCGTACGCCGCCTGCGGCTCCGGGGCCGCGTAGCCCTGGTCGTAGCTCTGCTCGGTGGCGTACTGGCCCTGGTCGTAGTGCTCCTGCTCGCCGTACGGCTGCTGCTGGAGCTCGTCCTGGAACAGCGGCCGCTCGCCGACGTGGGACTGGGCCTCGAGCGCCGCACGGCGCTCCTCGCGCATCAGGGAGCGGTTCACCGGGTCCAGCTGGCGGCCGTCCTCCGACGGCTCCTCGTAGCGGGAGTCGTCGAAGCCCAGCTCGGCCGCCGTGCGCAGCGGCGCGGCCTCGAAGGCCTGCTGCTGCGGGATCATCTGGGAGACGGTGAAGTCGTCGTCCGGGACGTGCTCGCCACCGCCACCGTGGGTGATCGCGTCGGGGAGCATCACCAGCGAGGTCGTGCCGGCCTGCTCGCCCGAGGGGCGGAGCTGGACACGGATGCCGTGCCGGTCGGCGAGGCGGCCGACCACGAAGAGGCCCATGCGCTGCGAGATGGCGGCGTCCACGGTCGGCGGGTTGGCCAGCTTGTGGTTGATGTCCGCGAAGTCCTCGGCGGTCAGGCCGATGCCCTTGTCGTGGATCTCGATCATGACTCGACCATCGGGCAGCCTGGTTGCGGTGACGCGAACCTTCGTCTGCGGGGAGGAGAACGTGGTGGCGTTCTCCAGCAGCTCCGACAGCAGGTGCACGAGGTCGGTCACGGCCTGGCCGTGGATCTCGCTCTCCGGCACGCCGGTCAGCTCGATGCGCTCGTACGACTCCACCTCGGAGGAGGCGGCGCGCAGCACGTCCACCAGCGGCACCGGCTGGTTCCAGCGGCGGCCCGGCTCCTCGCCCGCGAGGATGAGGAGGTTCTCGCCGTTGCGGCGCATACGTGTCGCCAGGTGGTCCAGCTTGAAGAGGTTCTCCAGCTGGTCCGGGTCGGCCTCGTTGTTCTCCAGGTCGGTGATCAGGGTCAGCTGGCCCTCGATCAGTGCCTGGTTGCGCTGCGACAGGTTGGTGAAGATCGCGTTGACGTTGCCCCGCAGAAGGGCCTGCTCGGCGGCGAGCCGGACGGCCTCGCGGTGGACCTGGTCGAAGGCGCGGGCGACCTCGCCGATCTCGTCCTGGGTGTCGATCGGGATCGGCTGCACCCGGGTGTCGACCCGGCCGGGCTCGGTACGGGAGAGCTGGTCGACCAGCATCGGCAGACGCTGCTCGGCGATGCCGAACGCGGCGGTACGCAGCTCACGCATCGCGCGGCTCATCTGGCGGGCCACCAGACCGGCCAGGATGAACGCGGTGAGCAGGGCGATGACGACGATCAGGGCGTTGACGATGGCGTCGGTCTTGGCCTCGTCGGAGACCCGGCCGGCCTCGGCCACGGCCTTGTCGACGAGTTCCTTCTCGATCTCCGAGTAGCCCTCGAACTTCGCGGTGGACGCGGCCATCCAGACCGTGGGCGTCACACCGTCCTCGGCGAGCTCGTCCGGCTTGGCGCCGGTGCTGATCGCGGCGACCATGCCGTCGTAGACGGAGCCGTCCTTGGAGGGCGGAGCCTTGAAGTCCACCCCGGCGGCCTGAGCCTGCTGGGCCGCGGCGGCGAGCTTCTTGGCGCCCTCCTCCGCCTTGCCGCCCATGACGGACTTGAGCTTCTCGGTGTCCTCGGCCGTACCGCCGGAGACGTACTCGGCGATGGCGATGCCCTCGAGGTACGCGTACGAGGAGAAGGCGACCGTCTGACCGGCCTTGATGGACTTCTTCTCGTTGGGCCGCACGAGCAGTTCCATACCGATGGAGCGCTGCAGCGACTCGGCGGCCTTGGAGAGCTGGATCGCGTAGACCGTACGGCCGAAGCTGCTGACGTTGCCGGTGCCGAAGCCGAGTTCGTTGGAGAACTCCATCAGGGAGTGCTGGATGAGCGTGTAGCCCTCCTGCGTGGCGACCGGGCCGCCCTTCTCGTCCGACTTGTCGGGAGTCTCGATCGCGACGCTGTAGGCGGCCTTGCGCAGGTCCTGGAGCTTGGGCTCCTCGTCCTTGAAGAGCTTGAGGCGGCGCTCCAGACGCGGCTTGAGGCCCTCGCCCTCGGGCATGTCCTTGACGGCCTCGTCGAACTTCGCCGCGGCGGAGTCGGTGGCGGCCCGGGTCTGCTTGACGATCTCGGCGTCGCGCTTGCCCTGGAGGAGCGGCTCGGCGGTGAGGTCACGCTCGTTGAGCAGGGCCTGGCCGTACTCCGAGGCGGCGCGCACGATCAGCGCCGTCTTCTCGGCGTCCTGCGCCTCGTTCCAGGTGTCGACCGATCCCTTGACCTGGAAGCCGCCCATGACGAGGCCGACCAGCGCGGGTATGAGGAGGATCGCGTTCAGCCGCGTGGGCACACGCCAGTTGCGCGGGGACAGCTTGCTGGTGCTGCCACTGGTGGGGGGTGTTACGGGCTGCACATCGGCAGGCGATGCCGCCGCACGCGGGGGCGGGGTGAAGTTTCCCCGCGCCTGCTGCTCCGCGGAGCTCGTATTGCTTCGCCTCACTCGACCAACAACCTCTCGGCGTCGGCACCTACGTTGTGCCGTTTTTTGTTCAGGGCCGTACTACTCACGAGTTCGTTGATTTCAGCACGTGGAGCGGTTCCCTTCCAAACAGCGGAAACAAGCCATTCGGAGTGCTCCACGCCTCAGATAAAACGGGCATAAAGAGCGAGCGGCGTCAAATAGCGGGACCAGTGTGAGCGCAGTGGCACCAGCTGGATGCGTCGGGTGGCCGACCGTGGCCAATTCTCTGTCGAAACGTTATGAACACGGAGGCGGACCGTGTCAAAGGACACAGTCCGCCTCCTCGGGGTCTACGACAACTGCCTTATGGGCACGACTACTTGAGTCGGGCCATCAGTGCGTGTTCCACCAGCGTGATCAGGGCACTCTTCGCGTCCGCGCGGTGCCGGGCGTCGGTGGTGATGATCGGGGTGTCGGGTCCGATCTGCAGCGCCTCGCGCACTTCCTCCGGCGTGTAGGGCTGGTGCCCCTCGAATCCGTTGAGGGCCACGACGAACGGCAGGCCGCTGTTCTCGAAGTAGTCGACGGCGGGGAAGCAGTCGGCGAGACGGCGGGTGTCCACCAGAACCACCGCGCCGATCGCGCCGCGGACCAGGTCGTCCCACATGAACCAGAAACGGTCCTGTCCGGGCGTACCGAACAGGTAAAGGATCAGGTCCTGGTCGAGCGTGATACGGCCGAAGTCCATCGCCACGGTCGTCGTCGTCTTGCCCGCGGTGTG
Organism: Streptomyces sp. NPDC000410; assembly: GCF_040300305.1. Lineage (NCBI taxonomy): Bacteria > Bacillati > Actinomycetota > Actinomycetes > Kitasatosporales > Streptomycetaceae > Streptomyces > Streptomyces sp. NPDC000410. Next base: position 123,617 of record NZ_JBEPDM010000019.1, on the reverse strand, counting down.
GGTGAGGTCGTCGATGCCCGCCGACGCGGACGTCATGACGGCTTCCGTACGCAGCGGGTTGATCTCCGAGACGGCGCCGACGAACGTGGTCTTGCCCACGCCGAAGCCGCCCGCCACCACGATCTTCGCGCTGGTGGTCGACCGGGCCGCACCGCCGCTAGAGCTTGCGAAGTCCACTGAGCACCCTTTCGAGCAGAGTCACATCCGGTGTGCCGCCGGCCTCTCCGTTACCCGGCTGGTGGATCGCCACCATGCCCGCCTCGGCCAGGTCCGCCACCAGGATCCGCGCGACACCGAGCGGCATCGACAGCAGCGCCGACACCTCCGCCACCGACTTGACCTCGCGGCACAGGTGGCAGATCCGCTGGTGCTCCGGCAGCAGCGACGCGAGGTGCGCGGGGTCGGCCGTGGTGCTGACCAGCGCCTCGATGGCGAGCTGGTAGCGGGGCCGGGTCCGGCCGCCGGTCATCGCGTACGGGCGCACCAGCGGCTGGTCGCCTTCATGTCCGTAATCGGTGTCCACAGAGACACCGTACGGATCGTGAGAGGCGGGGGGCGGGGTCATGAATCCTCCGGGCGTGACAGCAAGTGGTCGGCTGTGCCGTCTGACTGGGCCGGTGGGGGGCCGGATGGGGCGGCCTGACGGTGAGTAGGCGGATCGAGGTCGAGGGGTACCTCTCGGACATACGTGGGAGCGTACATCCGTTCGGCAGGCTTCCTGGGTCTGGCGCTTCTAGTGCAGGAGACTCCCCTGGAGCTCGGCGCGCAGGTCCGGGGTGAGGACCGTCCCCGCACGGTCGACCAGGAGGGCCATCTCGTAGCCCACGAGGCCGATGTCGCAGTCCGGGTGGGCGAGCACGGCCAGCGAAGAGCCGTCCGAGACCGACATGATGAAGAGGAACCCCCGCTCCATCTCCACCACGGTCTGGTTGACCGGGCCGCCCTCGAAGATGCGGGAGGCGCCCGCGGTCAGCGAGGTCAGCCCGGACGCGACCGCCGCCAGCTGGTCGGCGCGGTCGCGCGGGAACCCCTCGGACATCGCCAGCAGGAGTCCGTCCGCCGAGACCACGACCGTGTGGGACACCCCGGGGGTGTGGTCCACGAAGTTGGTGATCAACCAGTTGAGATTTTGCGCCGCCTGGCTCATCGGGCTCAACTATCGCTCCTGCTGGTGAGTGGGGCCGAGGTTGAAGCTGCCGGTGTCGCCGGAGCCTCCCGCCTGACGACCCTGCTGGATACCCCGACGAAGATTGGTCAGCCGGCCCCGGACGTCGTCGGGGGCGCGGGAGACCTGCGGACCTGTCTGGTGGTTCTGCTCCTGCGCGGTTCCGGGCACCAGATTGGCGCGCGGCACCCGCTTGGGCAGACCCGAGGTGGTGATTCCGCCGGCCGCGGGCTTGCGGACCCGCTCGGCCTGGCGCACCAGCTCGTCGTTGGGCGAGGTGCGCCAGGCGGCGCCACTCGGGTTGCCCGCCTGCGGCTGACCGGTGTGACCGGTGGGCGCTGCGGGACGGCGCGGCGGCGTGGCCGGGGTGACCGGCTGCTGCTGCGGTACGGCAGGGGGCTGCGCGCCCCCGTCGGCCTGGCCCCCGGGCGCGCCGTGGAACCAGTTCGTCTCCAGGGTGTCGAACAGCGGCGTACGGCCGTCACCCGGGCCCGACGCCGGCGGCAGCGCCTCGGGCTGCTGCTGTGCGGGCAGGCTCGCGGCCGGCGGACGCGGTACCCCGAAGTCGGCGGTGTCGCGGCCGCGCTGGCGCGGGGCGGCGTTGGGCTGGGCGGGGGCGGGCGGACGCGGCTGGCTGAAGTCCGGGCGGGCGAACTGCTCGGTGGCCGCCGGGTCCTGGCGCGGCGCGGAGAAGTCCGGCCGCGGGAACTCGGCGGTGGCGCCGGGGTCCTGGCGCAGGTCGCCCGTCGGACGGGCGTACTGACCGGTGGACTCGGGCTCCTCGTGGCCGCGCGGGGCGTCCAGCGAGGGGCGCTGCGGGGCGGACGACTGCTCGCTGCCCCAGCTGGTGGTCTCCGGGCGCGGCTGGCGGGGCTGCTGCGGGGCGCCACCGGGCAGCTCGGCACGCGGGGCACCGGTCGGCGGCAGCTGACGGCCGCGGTCGGAGCCGGCCGGGGAGCCCTGGCGGCCTCCGCCGGGGGCCCGGCCGTCCTGGCGGCCGTCGTTACGGTCCTGGGCACCCTGGGCCGGGGCCGCGTGGGCGCCGTGCCGGCCACGGCCGCTGTCGGCGCCGAACGCGCCGGTGGGAGCGCCGCCCTGACGCGCGGGCTCACGGGACGGGTCCTGCTGCGGGCCGCCCTGGAGCGGGCCGCCGTCGCGTCCCGGCAGCGCGGCACGCGGAGCCTGCCCGGCGCCGACCTGTCCGATCGGCGCACCGGCGGCCGGGCGCCCGACGGACGCACCACCGGGACCGGGACGGCCGCCGGGACCACCGGCCGGACCGCCACCGAGACCGGGACGGCCACCGGCCGGGCCGGCGGGCGCCTGCGGGGCGCCGTTCTGCGCGCCGGCACCGGGCTTGGCCGGGGGCTTCTTGCCGCCGTGGGCGACGTCGACGGGGAGCATGACCAGCGCGGTCGTACCACCGGAGTCGGAGGGGCGCAGCTGGATCCGGATGCCGTGCCGCAGGGACAGCCGGCCGACCACGAACAGACCCATGCGGCGCGACACCGACACGTCCACGGTGGGCGGCGACGCGAGCCGCTCGTTGATCGCGGCGAGGTCCTCGGGGGAGAGGCCGATGCCGGTGTCGTGGATCTCGACGAGCACGCGGCCGTCCGGCAGCGCGTGACCGGTCACCCGGACCTTGGTCTGCGGCGAGGAGAACGACGTGGCGTTCTCCAGCAGCTCGGCGAGGAGGTGCACGAGGTCGTTGACGACGCGGCCCGCGACCTCGGTGGCGGGTACGGAGGCCAGCTCGATGCGCTCGTACTGCTCCACCTCGGAGGCGGCGGCACGGAGCACGTCGACGAGCGGGACGGGCCGGGTCCAGCGCCGGCCGGGCTCCTCACCCGCGAGGACGAGGAGGTTCTCGCCGTTACGGCGCATACGGGTCGCGAGGTGGTCCAGCTTGAAGAGGGAGGACAGCTGGTCCGGGTCGGCCTCGCGGGACTCCAGCTCGGAGATCAGCGACAGCTGACGCTGGATGAGACCCTGCGAGCGGCGCGAGAGGTTGGTGAACATCGCGTTGACGTTGCCCCGCAGCAGGGCCTGCTCGGCGGCGAGGCGGACCGCCTCGCGGTGCACGTCGTCGAAGGCCGCGGCCACCTGGCCGATCTCGTCCCGGGAGTGCACACCGACCGACTCGACCTGGGTGTCGACGTCCTGCGGGTCAGCCTCGGAGAGCTGCTTGACGAGCTCGGGCAGCCGGTCCTGGGCGACCTTGGTGGCGGTGTCCTGGAGCCGCCGCAGCGAGCGGATCATGGACCGGGCCACGACGAAGGCGCCGACGAGCGAGACACCGAGCACCAGCAGGATCAGCGCACCGTTGATGATGGCTTCCTGCTGGGACTCGTTCTTCAGCTCGCGGGCCTTGCTGTCCATCTGGTCCAGCAGATCGGCCTCGATCACGTTCATGGTCTGGATCTTGGTGTCGGCCTGGTCGGTCCAGTCCAGGTAGCTGCGCTTCTCGCCCTTGATCAGGGAGGTGTTGCGCAGCACCCGGGTCCGGTACGAGTCGGCCTTCTCGATCTCGGAGTTGCCGCCGGTCAGCGGGGCGAGCAGGGCTTCCGCGTTGCCGCCGTACGAGGAGTAGATCGAGCCGAACTGCCTCATCTCCGCTTCCTCGTTGGACTTGGCGTCCTCGCCGACGAGGCGGTCGTTCTCGCTGAGGTTGCCGACCTCCTGGGCGTTCGCGGGAAGCGCCGCGGCGATGACCGCGCGCTGCATGGAGGCGAACTCCTTGGCGGAGGAGAACGCGGCCAGCGCACGGGTCCGCTTGATCATGTCGGGGTTGCTGGTCGCCTGGGCCATGTCCTGGGACAGGCTGAGCAGCGAGTCGATCAGACGGCCGTAGTTCGCGATCGTCTGGGCGCTCGAACCCCTCTGCTGGTAGGCGGTCGAGCGGAGCTTGTCGATCTTGTGGACTTCCGCGGCGATCGCGGCGACGTTGGCGCGGATGCTCTCCAGGGCCTCGTCGCCCGTGGTGTCCCCGATGTCGTTCGTCGCGTCGAGGAAGGCGGCCTTGCGCTGGTCGGTGACCTTGCGGGGCTGGGCGACCTTGAAGTCGGTCGCCTTGCCCCCGTGCATCAGCGGGCCGGCCGCGTGGTCGCGCTCGTTCTGGAGCGCCTGGGCCAGGGCGGTCGCCTCACGAGTCATCTTGGTCAGCAGCTGCATGTGCTCCAGCTGCTCCATGTCGGCCATGGACTCGTTGATACGGAACCCGCCCAGCGTGGTCGCGGCGACCACGGGGAGTGTGAGCAGGGAGACCAGACGCGTGCTGATGCGCCAGTTGCGCAGGGCTATTCGCGAGCCCGCGTCGGCGGGGCCCCCGGGGGTGGGGGAGGCCGCCGGTTCGGCGCCGGACGGCGCACCGGTGCGCGTACCGCGGTCACCGCCGTCGCCCGCGGGTCCCTGGTTCTGGGCGTGCTGGGGGGAGGAGCCGCGGTCGGTCCCGCCGTGCGGCAGCTGCTCGGCCGCAGCTTCCCCTCGGCCCTTGCGGGCCTGGGGAGACCCCGTGCTGTCCCTCTTGAAACGTCCCTGCACTAGCGTCGCAACCTCTGGACCAGGCGTCCCTCCGCGTGAACGGCGGGACGGTGTCGGCGTCGTGGGGCGCGGATCGTGCCCCATCGTGGTCGTGGTGTGACCGGCGCTGCTCCCCCTTCCCGCCGCCACTTGGCGCTGCGTTGCGCCCCCTGCGCGCCGGTCTGAAACCCGCGGCGGTGCGTGGAATTCCAGCACAGTGCCGGATCTGCAACAAGGGCCGAGTACCGGCCCGTGACCTGAGTGACACGTTGTCATCGTTGTGTCACGAGCTGTAGAGAGTGATCACGGCTAAATCGGGCGCTTGTGGAGGAGTCGGCCGAGAGTCGAGGGTGTCCCAGTCGCGATGATCAGGAGCGGAATGGCGCATTCAATTACCCAATGTCCGTTTCTGGGGGGCTCGATCGCCGTCCGGAATGACTGAATTGCCCGCTCGCTGGTGAGGAAACTCACATGCTGATCGTTGTCCTATCCATGCATTCGCAGGGAATTGGATGTTTAGCCTTTCGGTTTACAAGTCCCGCCACTCTGTAGAAGAAGAGAAGAGAGCGATCGCGCGATGAAGACGACGATGATGTTCCGCAACATAGCCAACCCGCGCCGCACCACGCTGGCCCACCTCCGGGACGCCGGCGAGCTGCAGCCGGAAGCGCTGCCGGAGCACTCGCTCGACCTTCCCGTCCAGACGGCCAACCCCCGCCGTACGACGCTGATCGACGCCCCGGCCGCTGTGACGGCCGACGCCGCCGCCGCGCGGTAATACGAGAGGCCGGGCCCCGCTCCCGGGATAGCCTGGAGCGTCAGACTCCAGCCAGCGGACACAGAGCAGAGGGGCGCGAGGCATCCGTGCGCATCGCCAGATTCTCCATCGACGGCAATGTCGCCTTCGGCGCGGTCGAGGGCGACGGGACCGGTGACCCCGCCGGCCTCGTCCTCGACATCATCAAGGGCATTCCCTACGCCGATTTCGAGCTCTCCGGAACAAAGGTCCCGCTGAGCAAGGTCCGGCTCCTGCCGCCCGTACTCCCCAACAAGGTCGTGGCCATCGGCCGCAACTATGCGGAGCACGCCGCGGAACTCGGCAACGAGGTTCCCGACCTCCCCATCGCCTTCTTCAAGCCCACCACCTCGGTGATCGGCTCCGGCGACGCGATCGAGTACCCCTCCTTCTCCAGTGAGCTGCACCACGAGGCCGAGCTCGCCGTCGTCATCGGCCGCATGTGCCGCGAGGTCCCGCGCGAGCGCGTCCAGGACGTCATCTTCGGCTACACCTGCGCCAACGACGTCACCGCGCGCGACGCCCAGGAGCGCGAGAAGCAGTGGGCCAGGGCCAAGGGCTTCGACACCTCGTGCCCGCTCGGCCCCTGGGTGGAGACCGGCATCGACCTGGCGGCCGCGCACGACCTCACGATCCAGTGCACGGTCAACGGGGAACAGCGCCAGCTGGGTCGTACGAGCGACATGATCCGCTCCATCGAGGACCTGGTCGTCCACATCACCGAGGCCATGACGCTGCTCCCCGGAGACGTCATCCTCACCGGCACTCCCGCCGGGGTCGGCCCCCTCAACGTCGGCGACGAGGTCGCCGTCACCATCGAAGGCATCGGCACTCTCACCAACAAGGTGATCAAGCGTGGCTAACGCGAACGTCCGCGTACGTTTCTGTCCCTCGCCGACCGGCAACCCCCACGTGGGCCTGGTCCGCACCGCCCTGTTCAACTGGGCGTTCGCCCGGCACAACCAGGGCACCATGGTCTTCCGCATCGAGGACACCGACGCGGCCCGCGACTCCGAGGAGTCGTACAACCAGCTGCTCGACTCGCTGCGCTGGCTCGGGCTCGACTGGGACGAGGGCCCCGAGGTCGGCGGCCCGCACGAGCCGTATCGGCAGTCGCAGCGCATGGACATCTACGTCGGCATCGCCGACAAGCTCCTCGACACCGGTCACGCGTACCTCTGCTACTGCACCACCGAGGAGCTCGACGAGCGCCGCGAGGCGGCGCGCGCGGCGGGCAAGCCCTCCGGTTACGACGGCCACTGCCGCGACCTGAGCGCCGAGCAGAAGGCCGCGTACGAGGCCGAGGGGCGCAAGGCGATCGTCCGCTTCCGGATGCCCGACGAGCCGATCACCTTCACCGACCTGGTCCGCGGCGAACTCACCTTCACCCCGGAGAACGTGCCGGACTACGGCATCGTCCGTACCAACGGCGCCCCGCTCTACACCCTGGTCAACCCCGTCGACGACGCCCTGATGGGGATCACGCACGTGCTGCGCGGCGAGGACCTGCTCTCCTCCACCCCGCGCCAGATCGCCCTCTACAAGGCGCTGATCGAGCTCGGCATCGCCAAGGAGATCCCGGCCTTCGGCCACCTCCCGTACGTCATGGGCGAGGGCAACAAGAAGCTCTCCAAGCGCGACCCGCAGGCCTCGCTCAACCTCTACCGCGAGCGCGGCTTCCTGCCCGAGGGCCTGCTCAACTACCTCTCCCTGCTCGGCTGGTCCTTCTCGGCCGACCAGGACATCTTCACGATCCCGGAGATGATCGAGAAGTTCGACATCGCGGACGTCAACGCCAACCCGGCGCGCTTCGACCTCAAGAAGGCCGAGGCGATCAACGCGGACCACATCCGCCGGCTCGACGTGAAGGCGTTCACCGAGGCCTGCAAGCCCTGGCTGGAGACCCCGCACGCCAACTGGGCGCCCGAGGACTTCGACCAGGCCAAGTGGGAGACGATCGCCCCGCACGCCCAGACCCGCCTGACCGTCCTCTCAGACATCACCGCCAACGTCGACTTCCTCTTCCTGCCGCAGCCGGTCGAGGACGAGGCGTCCTGGCAGAAGGCGATGAAGGAGGGCTCCGACGCCCTGCTGCGCACCGCCCGCGCCAAGCTGGAGGCGGCGGACTGGAGCGACCCCGAGTCCCTCAAGAACGCGGTCCTGGCCGCCGGCGAGGAGCACGGCCTCAAGCTCGGCAAGGCCCAGGCCCCGGTCCGCGTCGCGGTCACCGGCCGCACGGTGGGCCTGCCGCTCTTCGAGTCCCTGGAGATCCTCGGCCAGGAGAAGACCCTGGCCCGCATCGACGCGGCGCTGGCGAAGCTGGCCGCCTGAGCGGTTCTCGTACGGCCTTCGGGGGCGGCAGCCGGTGCGGCTGCCGCCCCCCGGGACGTTTTCGGGCCGGGCGCCGCGCCGGAGACCATGACCCGGCCGGACGCGCCGCCCACGCCCACCCCGCAGCCGTGCGGCCGTAGCCTGGGTCCATGTCGATCCGCGGGGTCCTCTGGGACATCGACACTGCATTCTTCGGGGGGTGACCCCCGAACCCCCAGCCGGGGGCGGTGTCAGGGCTAGCCTGGGTCCATGCCGATCCGCGGGGTCCTCTGGGGCATCGACACTGCATTCTTCGGGGGGTGACCCCCGAACCCCCAGCCGGGGGCGGTGTCGGGGCTAGCCTGGGTCCATGCCGATCCGCGGGGTCCTCTGGGACATCGACGACACGATCTTCGACTACACCGGCGCCGACCGCGAAGGACTGCGGCGCATGCTGGAGCACGAGGGCCTGCCCCACGGATACACGTCCGCGGAGCAGGCCCTCGCCCGTTGGCGGGAGCTCACCGATCACCACTGGGCGCGCTTCGCCGCCGGGGAGACGGACTTCCAGGGGCAGCGGCGGGACCGGGTCCGCGGCTTCCTCGCCAGGGAGCTGAGCGACGACGAGGCGGACGGCTGGTTTGCTTGCCACGTGGTGCACTACGAGGCCGTCTGGGCGCTCTTCCCGGACTTCCTGCCGGTTCTGGACCGGCTCGACGGGGACTACCGGCACGCCGTCCTGTCGAACTCCTCGATCCACAACCAGGACCGCAAGCTGCGGGCCCTCGGCGTACGGGACCGCTTCGAGGCCGTCCTGTGCGCCGTGGAGCTCGGGGTCTCCAAGCCGGAGGCTGCCGCCTTCCACGCCGCGTGCGACGCGCTCGGGCTGCCGCCGCAGGAGATCGCGTACGTGGGCGACCAACCGGACATCGACGCGCAGGGGGCGGTGGCGGCGGGGCTCACGGGGATCTGGCTGGACCGGGCAGGGCTGGGCGGCAGGCCCGAGCTGATCCGGATCACGGGCCTCGCGGAGCTTCCCGGCCTGCTGCGGTCGGATACCCGTTTTGGAGCGCCGTCCACCTTCAGGTAATGTTCTTCCTGCGCCGAGGGGAGCGGGTCGAAAACCCGGTACCGACAGCGCACAACCCGAACAAAACCCCCGCAGGGGGGTTGAGTTTTGGTGGCCTATGGTGTAATTGGCAGCACGACTGATTCTGGTTCAGTTAGTCTAGGTTCGAGTCCTGGTAGGCCAGCTCGCAGAGCTCATCTGCAAAGCCCCCGTTGTGTAGCGGCCTAGCACGCTGCCCTCTCAAGGCAGTAGCGCCGGTTCGAATCCGGTCGGGGGTACAGATCCTTCCCGCGGGATCACCAGGGTCGCTCCCGGTGATCCTGATGCAGGATCGCTAGGGCCCCCGTTGTGTAGCGGCCTAGCACGCCGCCCTCTCAAGGCGGTAGCGCCGGTTCGAATCCGGTCGGGGGTACTGGTCTAAACCACCATGGGCTATGGTGTAATTGGCAGCACGAGTGATTCTGGTTCATTTAGTCTAGGTTCGAGTCCTGGTAGCCCAGCGCGGACATGCGACTCTGTCGCGTGGGCTCGCAGATCTTGCCCCCGTTGTGTAGCGGCCTAGCACGCCGCCCTCTCAAGGCGGTAGCGCCGGTTCGAATCCGGTCGGGGGTACGTGAAGAGAAGGCCCTCCCCATCAGGGGAGGGCCTTTCTCGTGCGCCCGGCTGACGGGCCGGGCCTGGTCGGCCCGGCCCGTCAGCCGAAACGGCGGTGGGACTCCTCGGCCTGCGCCAGCCTGCGCAGGCTCAGCAGCACCGGCTCGTACAGCACGGTCAGCGCCACCGCCGCCTCCACCTGTTGCTCCTCGCCCTCGTACTCCTCCACCAAGTCGAGGTCGACGGAGGCCAGTTCGGCCGCGCTGCGGGCGTACAGAGACAGGTGCTCCACATCGCAGGGGTATCCCAGCCGGTCCATCGTGGCGATCCCGGCGATCAGCATCCGGTACGCCGGCGACTGCGCGCCGACCTCCCGGCCGAAGCCCCAGCCGAGCCGTTCCAGCAGGGTGTCGGCCGTGCGGCGGGCGGCGCTGGTGGAGAGATCCCCCTCGTCCGGTTCCGGGCCGTGCGGGATGGCCCAGACCGCGGCGCCGAGGCGCATGTGGTGGTCGAGGCTGTCGTCGGTGATGGCCGTGATGACCTCGCGGGCGGCGGCCACCGGAATCCCGCCGACCTGGATCAGCGCGCGCACCAGGCGGAGGCGGCGCAGATGCTCGTCGTCGTACTCGGCCTGGGTCGCGGTGACCCGCCGGCCTGGCTGGAGCAGGCCCTCGCGCAGGTAGTACTTGATCGTGGCGGTGGGTACGCCGCTGCGCTCGCTGAGCTCTGCCAGTCTCATTTCCCTTGCGCCTTTCATTGGAGAGTGGCACTATCCAAATAGGGGATAGCTCCACTATCCAACGATACCCGTGAGGGAGACGTGCGATGAGCGACAAGCCGGTTCAGGGGCGTATGACAGCCGACGCGGAGGGGGAAGTGATCGTCTTCCTCATCGGAATGCGCATCAACAGCTTCCGGGCGGTGCGCAGTTGGTGGCCGGTGTTCCTGGCCATGCCGCGCATGCTGAAGGAACTGTCGAAGGACAAGAGCAGTGGACTTCGGGGCTACCAGCTGCTGATGGGCGGCCCGAGGGTGCTGTACACCGTCCAGTACTGGGAGTCGAAGGAGAAGCTGTTCGCGTACGCGTCCGCGCAGGACAAGGAGCACCGGCCGGCGTGGGCGGCGTTCAACCGCCGGGCGAGGGAGGGGAAGGGCAATGTCGGCATCTGGCACGAGACGTACATCGTGCCGGCCGGTTCGTACGAGAACATCTACATGAACATGCCCGCGTTCGGGCTGGGCGCTGCGGCGGGAGTCGCCCCGGTCGCCCGCCGGGGCGAGCGCGCGGCGGAGCGGTTGGGGGCGGCGTGAGGGGTGGGGGCGCGGGTGGGGGCCGCTGCGCGGAGCCTTCTCCCCGCCCCGCCCCTTCCCGAAAACTGGGGGCGAGCCCCCAGACCCCCGTACGGCCTTCGGCCGTGTCCTCAATCGCCGGACGGGCTGGAATGGGGCGTAGGGGCGGGTAGGGACCAAAGCCCGCCGCAGGCGCGCCCACCCGCACCCACCCCGTCCCACCCTGCTAGCTCGTACGGCGCAGGGCCTCCGAGAGGCGGGCGGCCGCGTCGATGACCGCCTGGGCGTGCATACGGCCCGGGTGGCGGGTCAGCCGCTCGATCGGGCCGGAGACGGACACCGCCGCCACGACCCGGTTCGACGGCCCCCGTACGGGCGCGGACACGGACGCCACGCCCGGCTCGCGCTCGCCGATCGACTGGGCCCAGCCCCGGCGCCGTACGCCCGACAGGGCGGTCGCCGTGAAGCGCGCGCCCTGCAGACCGCGGTGCAGCCGCTCCGGCTCCTCCCAGGCCATCAGGATCTGGGCCGAGGAGCCGGCCTTCATCGTCAGTGTGGAGCCGACGGGCACCGTGTCCCGCAGTCCGGACAGCCGCTCGGCCGCCGCGACACAGATGCGCATGTCTCCCTGCCGGCGGTAGAGCTGCGCGCTCTCGCCGGTCACATCGCGCAGATGTGTCAGTACCGGCCCCGCCGTCGCGAGCAGGCGGTCCTCGCCCGCGGCCGCGGCCAGCTCGGCCAGCCGGGGACCGAGGATGAACCGGCCCTGCATGTCCCTCGCCACCATCCGGTGGTGTTCCAAAGCCACGGCAAGGCGATGTGCCGTGGGTCGTGCGAGCCCTGTCGCCGCGACCAGCCCGGCGAGGGTGGCCGGACCGGACTCCAGGGCGCTCAGTACCAGAGCTGCCTTGTCGAGAACGCCGACGCCGCTAGAGTTGTCCATGCAACGATACTCACGTCTCACTCTGTGAAACGCAAGTTCAATTTCTCCGAGAAGTTGCGAACCTGGATGTACGGCCGCACAAGGGCCCGCGTTACCCGCCGGTACCAAAGTGCGGACGGCGGCGCAATTGATCTCTAGTTGGGCCCGGCGAAGCTGCCGGGCCGGAGGGAAAGCGATGGGTAGGACACTCGCGGAGAAGGTCTGGGACGACCACGTCGTCCGGCGCGCCGAGGGCGAGCCCGACCTCCTCTTCATCGATCTCCATCTCCTGCACGAGGTGACCAGCCCGCAGGCCTTCGACGGTCTGCGGCAGAACGGCCGTCGGGTGCGGCGGCTCGACCTCACCATCGCGACCGAGGACCACAACACCCCGACCCTCGACATCGACAAGCCCATCGCCGACCCGGTCTCCCGCGCACAGCTGGAGACCCTGCGCAAGAACTGCGCCGAGTTCGGCGTACGTCTGCACCCGCTGGGCGATGTCGAGCAGGGCGTTGTCCACGTCGTGGGACCGCAGCTGGGACTGACCCAGCCCGGCACCACCGTGGTCTGCGGTGACTCCCACACCTCCACCCACGGCGCCTTCGGCGCGCTCGCGTTCGGTATCGGCACCTCGCAGGTCGAGCACGTGCTGGCCACCCAGACGCTGCCGCTGGCCCGCCCCAAGACCATGGCGATCACCGTCGAGGGCGAACTGCCCGACGGCGTCACCGCCAAGGACCTGATCCTGGCGATCATCGCCAAGATCGGTACGGGTGGCGGCCAGGGCTACATCCTGGAGTACCGCGGCTCCGCCATCGAGAAGCTCTCGATGGAGGCCCGGATGACCATCTGCAACATGTCGATCGAGGCCGGCGCCCGCGCGGGCATGATCGCCCCGGACCAGACCACGTTCGACTACCTCCAGGGCCGTGACCACGCCCCCAAGGGCGAGGACTGGGACGCGGCGGTCGCGTACTGGAAGACCCTGCGCACCGACGACGACGCCGTCTTCGACGCCGAGGTGCTCATCGACGCCGCCTCGCTCTCCCCGTTCGTCACCTGGGGCACCAACCCCGGCCAGGGCGCCCCGCTGTCGGCGAACGTCCCCGACCCGGCTTCGTACGAGGACGCTTCGGAGCGCCTCGCGGCCGAAAAGGCCCTGGAGTACATGGGGTTGACCGCCGGGCAGGCGCTGCGCGACATCAAGGTCGACACCGTCTTCGTAGGCTCCTGCACCAACGGCCGGATCGAGGACCTGCGCAACGCGGCCGCGATCCTGGAAGGCCGCAAAGTCGCCGACGGCGTACGGATGCTGATCGTTCCCGGCTCGGTGCGGGTCGCCCTGCAGGCCGTCGAAGAGGGCCTGGACAAGGTCTTCAAGGAGGCCGGCGCCGAATGGCGGCACGCGGGCTGCTCGATGTGTCTGGGCATGAACCCCGACCAGCTGGCCCCCGGTGAGCGCTCCGCGTCCACCTCGAACCGCAACTTCGAGGGCCGGCAGGGCAAGGGCGGCCGGACCCACCTGGTCTCGCCGCAGGTCGCTGCCGCCACCGCGGTGGTCGGCCACCTGGCCTCGCCCGCCGACCTGTCCGACACCGCCACCCGTACGCCCGCCGGAGTCTGAAAACCATGGAAGCTTTCACCACGCACACCGGCCGGGCCGTCCCGCTGCGCCGCTCCAACGTCGACACCGACCAGATCATCCCGGCCCACTGGCTGAAGAAGGTCACCCGCGACGGCTTCGAGGACGGTCTCTTCGAGGCCTGGCGCAAGAGCGACGACTTCGTCCTCAACCGGCCCGAGCGGCAGGGCGCCAGCGTCCTGGTCGCCGGCCCCGACTTCGGCACCGGCTCGTCCCGCGAGCACGCCGTCTGGGCGCTGCAGAACTACGGCTTCAAGGCAGTCATCTCCTCCCGGTTCGCCGATATCTTCCGCGGCAACTCGCTCAAGAACGGCCTGCTGACCGTGGTTCTGCCGCAGGAGACGGTGGACCGGCTGTGGGAGCTCACCGAGTCCGACCCGAACGCGGAAGTCACCGTCGACTTGGAGCAGCGCCAGGTCCGCGCGGGAGACATCACCGCCGACTTCGAGCTGGACGAGAACGCCCGCTGGCGGCTGTTGAACGGACTCGACGACATCAGCCTCACCCTTCAGAACGAAGCGGACATCGCGGCCTACGAGGTGTCCCGCCCGTCGTTCAAGCCCCGTACAATTGAGGTCTGAGCAGCGCTTTTCCCGTACTGCGCCCTCCACCGTCCGGTGGGGGGCGCAGTCGCTTGTTGATACCCCCTCGGGCGACAACTCGCCCCAGATGGCACAATCGGTGCATGGAACGCGACAGCCAACTCGAGCTCTACGAGGCAGTCGCCGCCCGATTGAAGGAAGCGCACACGCGGGTGCGTGAACTGCAAGTCCCGGAGGGCGTAAGGATGGCGCTGTCCCGGAAGCTGCTGGCCGTCACGGCTGTGGCGAAGCACGATCTCGCGGATGCCGCAAGGCGTCTGGACCGGTTGATGAAGGACCTCGATGAAGGTCGTTTCCCCCAAGGTGACTGATCACCCGGTGGCTGGGCCGATATGCGGCTCCGCCGCGTGGCCGCGACAGTCGACTTCGTTGCGGCACTAGGGTGATTAGCCCGTTTCGTGTTTGATTTGCGGTATATATCTGCCTAACGTGCGAAAAGGCTTGAACAGTTTCGTTCCGGCAATGTCTCCGAAGGGGAAGACGTGAACAAGGCGCAGCTCGTAGAAGCGATTGCCGACAAGATGGGCGGCCGTCAGCAGGCCGCCGAGGCTGTCGACGCGGTACTCGACGCGATCGTCCGCGCGGTTGTCGGCGGCGACCGGGTTTCGGTCACCGGCTTCGGCTCGTTCGAGAAGGTCGACCGTCCGGCCCGTTACGCTCGTAACCCGCAAACGGGTGAGCGCGTGCGGGTCAAGAAGACCTCCGTTCCGCGCTTCCGTGCGGGACAGGGCTTCAAGGACCTGGTCAGCGGCTCGAAGAAGCTCCCCAAGGGCGGCGAAGTCGCCGTCAAGAAGGCGCCGAAGGGCAGCCTCCAGGCCGCGGCGAAGAAGGCCGCCGCCAAGAAGGCCACCGCCAAGAAGGCGGCGGCCAAGAAGGCTCCCGCCAAGAAGGTCACCGCGGCGAAGAAGGCCGCCGTCAAGAAGGCCCCCGCCAAGAAGGTCACCGCGGCGGCCAAGAAGGCGGCTCCCGCGAAGACCACCGCCGCGGCGAAGAAGGCCGCGGCCAAGAAGACCGCTCCCGCGAAGAAGGCGGTGGCGAAGAAGGCGCCCGCGAAGAAGGCGACGGCGCGCAAGACCACGGCCAAGAAGGCCACCGCCGCGAAGAGGTAAGCGGCACGGCAGCACAGGGCCACTCACGCGACGGGCCGGACTCCCCGAGGGGAGCCCGGCCCGCGGCGCGTTCGGGGGGAGTCAGAGTGTTTGCAGCGTCACCAGTGTGATCCGCAGGCCCTCGCCCTCGCCCTCGGTCTCGATCCGGACGCGCTGGCCCGGGCGCAGCATCCGCAGGCCGCCGGCGTCGAAGGCGGCGGTGTCGAACGCGACGGGGGTGCCGTCGTCGAGCAGCACGCTTCCGCTGCGGGTTTCTGGGTCGTACGTGTACGAGGTCGCCTGCATACCCCGAGCGTATCCGCCCCGCCCGCTGTCCCTGGCGGGTGGGCGGGGGTTGGGGCGCCGGAAATCAGCCCGTCCGGCGTTTGAGGACACCGCCCGAAGGGCGGTACGGGGGTCTGGGGGCTTGCCCCCGGTTGTGGGAAGGGGCGGGTAGGGGAAAGGCCCGCCGCAGGTGCCTCCACCCGTACCCCCACTCGCACCGCTCCCCCCTACCCATCGCCCCCCGCCCCAGGGTCCCGTTGAGCCGGCAGGGAGGCGCAGTGGGCCGCCGTGCGGGGGCCCACCCCGAGGGCGAGGGCCGCGAGGAGGTCCTCGCCCGTGTCCACGTCGCGCCGCATCGAATCGACGCCCATCAATTCGATTTCCCGGGCCCCGGAGATCAAATGGCGGTCCCGCGACCGGCCCCCGAAAGCCGGACGCAATTTGACGCCGGGCCCGGCCGACAGCAATGTCGTGCCAATTCCGGCGGCGTCCGCCAGAAAAGACCGGGGGAATTCCCCGGCGGCGGCCAGCACCCGCGACAATTCAGCAGGTCGCAGCGCCGGCAGGTCCGCGTTCAGCGCCGCCACCGCCGCACCGGGACGCGCGGCGCGCACCGCGTCGGCCCCGTGCGTCAGCGCGGCGTTGAGCCCCGCCGCCGGGGAGTCCGGCACGATCCGGGCCCCGAGCGCCCCCAGCTCCGCCGCCGCCACCGGATCGTCCGTGACGACCGCCACATCCCGTACCGCCGGACACGACAGCGCGGCCGCCACCGTGTCCTGGGCGAAGGCGAGCGCGAATCGCGGGCGCAGCGCCCCACCCGCGGCCTTCGCCAACCTGCTCTTGGCCAGTGCGAGGGGCTTCAGCGGGATGACCAGTGACCAGTGCACGGGCCCATTGTCACCTGTTGTCACCTGCCCGTGCGGCGACCCGGACCGGTCGGCCCGGAGGCGGGGCGTACGGTGTTCTCGACAGACCAGGGGCCTGGGGCGACACTTGACCCCCAGCAGCCAGGCAGCAGCCAGTAGCAGCCAGGTCCTAGAGGAAGGTGTCCAAGTGTCCCGCCGCAGAATCGGCTTCTGGTACCGCCTGGCGGCGGTCATCGTGAAACCGCCGTTGATGGTTCTGTTCAAGCGGGACTGGCGGGGAATGGAGCACATTCCGGCCGACGGCGGATTCATCACCGCCGTGAATCACAACTCCTATCTGGACCCGCTGTCCTACGCGCACTTCCAGTACAACACCGGACGTGTTCCGCGCTTCCTGGCGAAGGCCGCCCTCTTCAAGGGCTCGTTCGTCGGCATGATGCTGCGCGGCACCGGCCAGATCCCCGTCTACCGGGAGACCACCAACGCGCTGGACGCCTTCCGCGCGGCCGTCGACGCCCTCGAACGCGGTGAGTGCGTGGCCTTCTACCCGGAGGGCACGCTGACCCGCGACCCCGACATGTGGCCGATGGCCGGCAAGACCGGCGTCGCGCGCATCGCGCTGCTCTCCAAGGCCCCGGTCATCCCGGTCGCCCAGTGGGGCGCCAACCTGGCGATGCCGCCGTACGCCAAGGAGGACAAGCTCCGTCTCCTCCCGCGCAAGACGCTGATCGTGCAGGCGGGACCGCCCGTCGACCTCTCGCGGTTCTACGGCCTGGACCCCACGCCCGAGGTGCTGCGCGAGGTCACGGAGGCCATCATGGCCGCGATCACCGCGCAGCTGGAGGACGTACGCGGCGAGAAGGCCCCCGCCGAGCCGTACGACCACCGCAGGGCCCGCGCGGAGCAGCGGCGCAAGGCCGCGGAGGAGGGGACCAAGTGACGCAGTCCGTCAAGGCCGCCGTATTCGGCACCGGATCCTGGGGCACGGCGTTCTCCATGGTGCTCGCCGACGCCGGTTGCGAGGTCACCATGTGGGGCCGCCGCGCCGGGCCCGTCGACGCCATCAACACCACCCGCGTCAACCCGGACTATCTGCCGGGAATCCAGCTCCCCGAGGCGGTACGGGCCACCACCGACCCCGCCGAGGCCGCCCGCGACGCAGACTTCACCGTCCTCGTCGTGCCGTCCCAGACGCTCCGCGCCAACCTCACGGAATGGGCGCCCAAGCTGGCCCCCGACACCGTCCTCGTCTCCCTGATGAAGGGCGTCGAACTCGGCACCGCCAAGCGGATGAGCGAGGTCATCGTGGAGGTGGTCGCCAAGGCGCCCGCTGGGGGTACCCCCGACGAAGTCAGGGGGAGGGTCGCGGTCCTCACCGGCCCCAATCTCGCCAAGGAGATCGCCGACCGCCAGCCCGCCGCCGCGGTCGTCGCCTGCGCCGACGAGACGGTCGCCCAGCGGCTCCAGGCCGCCTGCATGACCCCGTACTTCCGCGCGTACACCAACACCGACGTCGTCGGCTGTGAACTCGGCGGCGCCGTCAAGAACGTCATCGGGCTCGCCGTCGGCATCGCCGACGGCATGGGCCTCGGCGACAACTCCAAGGCCACCCTCATCACCCGCGGACTGGCCGAAACCACCCGCCTCGGCCTCGCCATGGGCGCCGACCCGCTGACCTTCTCCGGCCTCGCCGGGCTCGGTGACCTCGTCGCGACCTGCTCGTCGCCGCTCTCCCGGAACCACACCTTCGGCACCAACCTCGGCCGCGGTATGACCCTCCAGGAGGCCATCGCGGCCACCAAGCAGACGGCCGAGGGCGTCAAGTCCTGTGAGTCCGTACTGGATCTGGCCCGGCGGCACGGTGTCGACATGCCGATCACCGAGACCGTGGTGTCGATCGTCCACGAGGGCAAGCCCCCGGTTGTCGCCCTCAAGGAGCTGATGTCGCGCGCCGCCAAGCCCGAGCGCCACTGACCTGCCCGGCGCTCGGCCCTGCCGCCCCGCCGAAGGCGCAAGGTAGTCTCGTCGCGATATGAGCGAGAACCCCTCCCACAGCAACGACCTCGCCCCCTCCGGAGGCGAGGCGCGCCGCAAGCCGCGCGTCGCGGTCGTCTTCGGCGGCCGCAGCTCCGAGCACGCGATCTCCGTCGTGACGGCCGGTGCCGTCCTGCGGGCCATCGACCGGACCAAGTACGACGTGCTGCCCATCGGCATCACGACGGACGGCCGCTGGGCGCTGACCGCGGACGAGCCGGACCGGATGGCGATCGCTGACCGGAAACTGCCGTCCGTCGCCGACCTCGCCGAGTCGGCGGAGGGCGGCGTCGTCCTCCCCGTCGACCCCGCCAACCGCGAGGTCGTCTACAGCGAGCCCGGCTCCGTGCCCAAGGCCCTCGGCGAGGTCGACGTCGTCTTCCCGATGCTGCACGGCCCCTACGGCGAGGACGGCACCCTCCAGGGTCTGCTGGAGCTCTCCGGCGTCCCGTACGTCGGCTCGGGCGTCCTCGCCTCGGCCGTCGGCCAGGACAAGGAGTACATGAAGCGCGTCTTCACCTCCTTCGGGCTGCCCGTCGGCCCGTACGTCACGATCCGCCCCCGCGAGTGGGAGCAGGATCCTTCCGCCGCCCGCAAGAAGATCGTCGACTTCGCCGGTGAGCACGGCTGGCCGCTCTTCGTGAAGCCCGCCAGGGCCGGCTCCTCGATCGGCATCACCAAGGTCGACGACCTCTCCGGACTCGACGAGGCCATCGCCGAGGCACAGCGCCACGACCCCAAGATCCTTGTCGAGTCGCTGCTGCGCGGGCGGGAGATCGAATGCGGAGTGCTGGAGTTCGAGGACGGGCCGCGTGCCAGCGTGCCCGCCGAGATCCCGCCGGTCAGCGCGCACGACTTCTACGACTTCGAGGCCAAGTACATCGACTCGGCCACCGGGCTCGTGCCCGCGCCGCTGACCGATGAGCAGACGGCCGAGGTGCGGCGGCTCGCGGTCGAGGCGTTCGACGCCGCGTCCTGCGAGGGGCTGGTCCGCGCGGACTTCTTCCTCACCGAGGACGGCGAGTTCGTGATCAACGAGATCAACACCATGCCGGGCTTCACGCCGATCTCCATGTACCCGCGGATGTGGCAGGAGACCGGGGTCGGCTACCCGGAGCTCGTCGACCGGCTGATCCAGGCGGCGCTGCGGCGCTCCACGGGACTGCGCTAGCCGGACCGCCACCCACCCCCCCCGCTGCCGACGCTCAGCCGGCGGCGGTGGGGGAGGCTTCCGGGAAGCGGTGCGGGATCGTCTTCGCGACCGGTTTCGCCAGCTCCATCAGCGGACCCACTTCCGTGAACCGCTTCGACAGCGTCACCTCGACGTACGTCTTACGGTAGGTGGTGGTGAACCGGGGGCCGTCGTCCGAGCGCTCCTCCGCCATCCACTCGACGCCGTTCACGACCACCCCGGGCGCCAGCGGATCACGCATCCCCGCGGGCCGGGGAACACCGCAGCGCAGTACGATCGCGGCGTCCCCCCACCCGGCGGTCAGCTCGGAACGCGGTTCGGGGTCCTGCCGGGCCAGACCGGCAACGGACTCCGGCAGTTCCTCGTGCAGCGCACGGCACAGCGCCTTCTCCTCGGCGGGAGGAGCCGGAACCGTGATGGACGCGGGGGCGTCCGTGGAGGAACAGCCCGTCAGCAGCACGGCGAACACCACGGCTGCGGCGGGCACAGAGAGAGGCCGGCGAGGGAACATCACCGGCCAAGGGTAGACGGGGGCTACAGGTGCACGACCGGGCAGGTCAGTGTTCGCGTGATGCCGTCCACCTGCTGGACCTTGGCAACCACCATGCGGCCCAGCTCATCTACCGTATCGGCCTGAGCGCGCACGATGACGTCGTACGGACCCGTCACGTCCTCGGCCTGGATCACCCCCGGGATCTTGGAGATGGTCTCGGCGACGGTCGACGCCTTGCCCACCTCGGTCTGAATAAGGATGTACGCCTGTACCACGGAACCTCCAGGGCGGCCACGAGGATCATGTGGGGAGAAGGGACGCCACGGTATCGCGTCGCCACGGGCCACGGGGAGACCCGCGCGCCCCGAGGCCCGCGCAGCGTGGCGTACGAAGCACAGGAATTGACGGCCGACTCGGCCTACTCGACGGTACCTACAGCAGTGATGGCTCGCTACCGCAAGCGCACTGGGGCAGAAGGGGCACAGGAATGAAGGGCACTGTGGGCGAACTGGGAGAGTTCGGACTCATCAGGGAGCTCACCTCCCGGCTCACCTCCACCCCGGCGGTACGGCTCGGACCCGGCGACGACGCCGCGGTCGTGGCCGCACCCGACCGACGGGTCGTGGCCAGCACCGACCTCCTGCTGGAGGGCCGGCACTTCCGCCGCGACTGGTCGACCGCGTACGACGTCGGCCGCAAGGCGGCCGCGCAGAACCTCGCCGACATCGCCGCCATGGGCGCCGTGCCGACCGCGCTGCTCCTCGGCCTGGTCGTCCCGGCCGACCTGCCGGTCACCTGGGCCACCGAGCTCATGGACGGCATCCGCGACGAATGCCAGGTCGCGGGCGCCGCGGTGGTCGGCGGCGATGTCGTACGCGGCGACACCATCACCGTGGCGATCACCGCGCTCGGCGATCTGCGCAACCACGACCCGGTCACCCGCTCCGGCGCCCAGCCCGGCGACGTCGTCGCCTACACCGGCTGGCTGGGCTGGTCGGCCGCCGGGCACGCGGTCCTCTCGCGCGGCTTCCGCTCGCCCCGCGCGTTCGTCGAGGCCCACCGGCGCCCCGAGCCGCCGTACCACGCCGGCCCGGCCGCCGCCGGACTCGGCGCCACGTCCATGACCGACGTCAGCGACGGACTCGTCGCCGACCTCGGGCACATCGCCGAGGCCAGCAAGGTCCGTATCGACCTGCGCTCCGGACTCATCGACATCCCCTCGCAGATGAACGACATCGGCCAGGCCGTCGGCGTCGACCCGCTCCAGTGGGTGCTCAGCGGCGGCGAGGACCACGCGATCGTCGCGACCTTCCCGGCCGATGTGAAGCTGCCCGCGCGGTGGAAGGTGATCGGCGAGGTCCTCAACCCCTCGGCACTGCCGCAGGTGACGGTGGACGGGGCGCCGTGGACGAACAAGGGCGGCTGGGACCACTTCGGGGAGGACGCGTGACCCCGCCCCTCGTCCTCACGGTCGCCGGGTCCGACTCCGGCGGCGGCGCGGGCATCCAGGCCGATCTGAAGACCATGCTGGCCCTCGGCGTCCACGGCATGAGCGTGATCACCGCCGTCACCGCGCAGAACTCGCTGGGCGTCCAGGGCGCCTGGGAGCTGCCCGCGGAGGCGGTACGCGCCCAGTACCGCAGCGTCGTCGACGACATCGGCGTACAGGCCGTGAAGACCGGCATGCTGGCCTCGGCCGAGCTGGTCGAGACGGTCGCGGACCTGCTCGCCGGAACCGACGCGCCCGTGGTGGTGGACCCGGTGGGGGTCTCCAAGCACGGGGACTCCCTGCTCGCCGCGTCCGCGCTCGACTCCGTACGCAAGAGGCTGCTGCCCGCCGCGACCGTGGCGACCCCGAACCTGGACGAGGTCGCCCAGATCACCGGCGTCCAGGTGGAGTCCGAGACCGACATGCGGCGCGCGGCCGACGCGGTGCTCGGGTACGGGCCGGGCTGGGCGCTGATCAAGGGCGGGCACCTGGCGGGGGACGCCGTGGACCTGCTCACGGACGGCACCGAGGAGCACTGGCTGCGCGCGCCCCGCCACGACAACCGGCACACGCACGGCACGGGCTGCACGCTCGCCTCGGCGGTGGCGGCGGGCCTGGCGAAGGGCCTGCCGGTCCCGGAGGCGGTGGCCGCCGCCAAGGAGTACGTGACGGGCGCGATCGCGGCCGGGTTCGCACTGGGCGGGGGAATCGGCCCGGTCGACCACGGCTGGCGTTTCCGCTAGGCGGTTCGGCCAGGCGGTTCCCGCCGGGCCGTTCCTGCTGGGCCGTTCCCGCCGGGCCGCTCCCGCCGGGCAGGGGAGGTGCGGGAACAGCGAAAAGCCGGTCCACCGTGAGGTGGACCGGCTTTCAAGGCAACCGCAGGGGCTGCGCTACGACGAAACGTCGGCGTTAGCGCGAGACCTTGCCGGCCTTGATGCACGAGGTGCAGACGTTGAGCCGCTTCGGCGTCCGACCGACCACGGCACGCACGCGCTGGATGTTCGGGTTCCAGCGACGGGACGTACGGCGGTGCGAGTGCGAAATGTTGTTGCCGAAGCCCGGCCCCTTGCCGCAGACGTCGCAGTTGGCAGCCACGGGTCACTCCAAAGACTTCAGGTGCACTTACAGTGAATTCCGGCGTGCCGGAATCAGTGATCTGAAGTGGCCTGCCGGGGGAAAATGGCCCGACTCTCATCGGGCAACCGGAGCAGCATACAACGACTGCGTCGGTAGAACGAAACTACCATGGCTCCCTCCGACCCCGCCCCGCCCCCGGGCCCGGACCGGGTCTACCCTGCGGTGCAGCCCGGCGCCGCACAAGGAGGACGTCAATTGCCGCAGTCTCTCGATGCCCTGGCGGTACGCACGTGGTGCTCACTGGCGCTGGAGGCGCTGGGCCGGGAGCGCGAGGAGATCGACGCGATCAATGTCTATCCCGTCGCGGACGGGGACACCGGCACGAACCTGTACCTGACGGTCGAGTCCGCGGCGCGGGCGGTGGAAGCGGTCTTCGAGGCGTACGAGACCGGCGAGCCCGCGCCGGCCGACGTGGCGCGGGCCATGGCCCACGGAGCGCTCATCGGCGCCCGGGGGAACTCGGGGACGATCCTGGCGCAGCTGCTGCGGGGCATGGCGGAGGTCCTCGGCGGGGACGATGACCCGCGGCTGGCGGGCGCGCTGCGCCGGGCGGCCGAGTCGGCGCGCGAGGCGGTCGCGCACCCGGTCGAGGGCACGATCCTGAGCGTGGCGTCGGCGGCCGCGGAGGGCCCCGTGACGGACGACGACGCGACGGCGGTGACAGCCGCGTACGCGCGCGCCCGCGAGGCGCTGGAGCGCACCCCCGGGCAGCTGGAGGTGCTCGGCCGGGCGGGTGTGGTGGACGCGGGCGGGCAGGGGCTGCTGGCGGTGCTCGGCGCGCTGGTGGAGGCGGTGACGGGGGAAGCGCCCGCGGTACGTCCGGTCGTACGGGCCCACCCCACGCCGGTCCCGGTCGCGGCCGCCGTCACCGAGCCGTGCGCCGACGGGGGCCCCGCCTTCGAGGTGATCTACCTCCTGGAGGCGGACGACGCGGCGGTGACCCGCCTCAAGGCGCGGCTGGACGGGCTCGGCGACTCGCTCGTCGTGGTCGGCGGCGATGGGCTGTGGAACGTCCATGTGCACGTGGACGACGCGGGCGCGGCGGTGGAGGCGGGCGTCGAGGCAGGGCGGCCGTACCGGATCCGGATCACCCACTTCGGCGCGGCCGCGCCTGAGGCGCGCGAACGGGTGCAGCGGGCCGTGGTCGCCGTGGTGCCGGGCGAGGGGCTGGCCGGGCTGTGTGCGGAGGCCGGGGCGACCACGGTGCTCGCGCGACCGGGGGAGCCGCCCGCCAGCGGGGAGCTCGTGGAGGCGATCCGGCGCGCCCACGCGCGTGAGGTGGTGCTCCTGCCCAACGACGCCGAGCTGCGGCACACGGCGGCCGCGGCCGCCGAACAGGCCCGCACCGAGGGCGTCCGGGTCGCCCTCATCCCGACCCGCTCGGCGGTCCAGGGCATCGCGGCGCTCGCGGTCCACGAACCCGACCGCCGTTTCGACGAGGACGTCGTCGCGATGACCTCGGCGGCCGGTGCCACCCGGTACGGCGAACTGGCCGTCGCCGAGCGGCAGTCGTTCACGTCGGCGGGTGTGTGCCAGGCCGGGGACGTGCTCGGCCTGATCGAGGGCGATGTGGCGGTGATCGGCGCCGACCTCGCGACGACGGCGGAAACGGTCCTGGACCGCATGCTCTCGGCGGGCGGCGAACTGGTCACCCTGGTCCTCCCGGACGACGCCCCGCCCACGCTCGTGGCCCGCCTCGAGACCCACGTCCGCGAGGGCTACCTGGCCGTCGACACGGTGATCTACCACGGCGGCCCCGGAGCCCCTCTCCTCATCGGCGTGGAATAGCCCCCGTGCGACAGCCCCCGTGAAATGGCCCCCGTTCCTCCCCGGGGCCGCGCCACCCTCGTGACCAGCGGGTATCCACAGGGGCGCGACGGTTGTCAGCGCGGTGGTGTGCAATGGACCGCGTGTCCGCACTGGCTGAACCGCTCAAGAAGACCCTCGGTCCCGCGACCGCCAAGGTCATGGCCGAGAGCCTCGACCTGCACACCGTGGGTGACCTCCTCCACCACTATCCGCGCCGCTACGAGGAGCGCGGCCAGCTGACCCGGCTCGACGAGCTGCCCCTGGACGAGGACGTCACGGTGGTGGCCCAGGTCGCGGACTCCCGCGTGCTCAAGTTCAACGCCGGCCGGGGCCAGCGGCTGGAGATCACCATCACCGACGGCAGCGGACGGCTTCAGCTGGTCTTCTTCGGCCGGGGCATCCACAAGCCGCACAAGGACCTGCCGCCCGGCAGCCGCGCGATGTTCGCCGGCAAGGTCTCCGTGTTCAACCGGAAGCTCCAGCTCGCCCACCCCACCTACGAGCGGCTGGACGCGGACAGCGGTGACGGCGCCGTGAGCGCGTTCGCGGGGAGGCTCATCCCGATCTACCCGGCCTGCAAGGGACTCGAGTCCTGGAAGATCGCCAAGGCCGTGGACGCGGTTCTGCCGCAGGCGCGGGAAGCGGTCGACCCACTGCCGCCGGCGCTGCGCGAGGGCCGGGAATTCGTCTCCCTCACCGAGGCGCTGCTCAAGATCCACCGACCGGAGACCAAGGCCGACATCGAGGACGCCCGCCGGCGACTGAAGTGGGACGAGGCCTTCGTCCTCCAAGTCGCCCTCGCCCGGCGGCGGTACGCGGACGCGCAGCTCCCCGCCGTCGCCCGCAGACCCGCACCGGGCGGGCTGCTCGACGCCTTCGACGCGAAGCTGCCGTTCACCCTCACCGAAGGCCAGCAGAAGGTCTCCGCCGAGATCTTCGGCGACCTGGCCACCGAGCACCCCATGCACCGGCTGCTCCAGGGCGAAGTCGGCTCCGGCAAGACGATGGTGGCCCTGCGGGCCATGCTCGCCGTCGTCGACGCGGGCGGCCAGGCGGCGATGCTCGCGCCGACCGAGGTCCTCGCCCAGCAGCACCACCGCTCGATCGTCGAGATGATGGGCGAGCTCGCCGAGGGCGGCATGCTCGGCGGCGCGGAGCAGGGGACCAAGGTGGTCCTGCTCACCGGCTCCATGGGCGCCGCCGCACGCCGTCAGGCGCTGCTCGACCTGGTGACCGGCGAGGCCGGGATCGTCATCGGCACGCATGCGCTGATCGAGGACAAGGTGCAGTTCCACGACCTGGGCCTGGTCGTCGTCGACGAACAGCACCGCTTCGGTGTCGAGCAGCGCGACGCCCTGCGCGGCAAGGGCAAACAGCCGCCGCACCTGCTGGTCATGACCGCCACGCCCATTCCGCGTACGGTCGCGATGACGGTCTTCGGGGACCTGGAGACCTCCGTGCTGGACCAGCTCCCCGCCGGACGCTCGCCGATCGCGACGCACGTCGTCCCGGCCGCCGACAAGCCGCACTTCCTGGCGCGCGCCTGGGAGCGGGTCCGCGAGGAGGCCGAGGGAGGCCACCAGGCGTACGTCGTCTGCCCGCGCATCGGCGACGACGAGGAGGAGCCGAAGAAGAAGTCGGCGGAGGACGAGGCCGAGAAGCGGCCGCCGCTCGCCGTGCTCGACGTCGCCGAGCAGCTCGCGGCGGGCCCGCTGAAGGGCCTGCGGGTCGAGGTGCTGCACGGCCGTATGGCGCCCGACGACAAGGACGACGTCATGCGCCGCTTCGCGGCGGGCGAGGTCGACGTGCTCGTGGCGACCACGGTCATCGAGGTCGGGGTGAACGTGCCGAACGCCACCGCGATGGTGATCATGGACGCGGACCGCTTCGGCGTCTCCCAGCTGCACCAGCTCCGCGGCCGGGTGGGCCGTGGCTCGGCCCCCGGACTGTGCCTGCTGGTCACGGAGATGCCGGAGGCGAGTCCGGCCCGCGCCCGGCTCGGCGCCGTCGCGGCCACCCTGGACGGCTTCGAGCTGTCCTGTATCGACCTCGAACAGCGCCGTGAGGGCGATGTGCTGGGCCAGGCCCAGTCCGGCGTGCGCTCCTCGCTGCGCGTCCTCGCGGTCATCGACGACGAGGAGGTCATCGCGGCCGCCCGCGAGGAGGCGGTGTCCGTCGTCACCGCCGACCCGGAGCTGGAGCGTCTGCCGGAGCTGCGCACCGCCCTCGACGCCCTGCTCGACAAGGACCGTGAGCGCTATCTGGACAAGGGCTGACGTCCCGGCGCTGGTTATCGTGGAGGTGACCGGAACGGACAAGTACCCAGAAGGACTCGCACTCACATGACCCGCGTGATCGCCGGTGCGGCCGGCGGACGCCGCCTGGCCGTGCCGCCGGGCAACGGCACCCGCCCCACCTCCGACCGGGCGCGCGAGGGCCTGTTCTCCACCTGGGAGGCGCTGCTCGGCAGCCTGCACGGCACCCGCGTCGCCGACCTGTACGCCGGCTCGGGCGCCGTCGGCCTGGAGGCGCTGTCGCGCGGCGCGTCCCACGCGCTGCTCGTCGAGGCCGACCAGCGCGCCGCCCGCACGGTCCGGGAGAACGTACGGACGATCGCCCTGCCCGGCGCCGAGGTCCGTACGGGCCGCGCCGAGCAGATCGTCCAGGGGCCGCAGCCCGAGGCCCCGTACGACATCGTGTTCCTCGACCCGCCCTACGCCGTCACCGACGACGATCTCCGGGAGATTCTCCTCACACTCCGCGACCGGGGCTGGCTGGCGGACGACGCCCTCGTCACCGTGGAGCGCAGTACCCGAGGCGGTGAGTTCCTCTGGCCGGAGGGCATCGAACCACTGCGGGCCCGTCGCTACGGCGAGGGCACGCTTTGGTACGGTCGCGCCGCCGCCACGAGCGAAGACGCACCATGACCGGAAACACCGGACCGGAGAGCGAGGGACATCAGTTGCGCCGCGCCGTCTGTCCGGGGTCGTTCGACCCCATCACCAATGGACATCTCGACATCATCGCCCGCGCCTCCAAGTTGTACGACGTCGTACACGTGGTGGTGATGATCAACCAGTCCAAGCAGGGCCTGTTCACGGTGGAGGAGCGGATCGAGCTGATCCGCGAGGTCACCGCCGAGTTCGGGAACGTCGAGGTGGAGGCCTATCACGGCCTGCTCGTCGACTACTGCAAGGAACGGGACATCCCCGCCATCGTCAAGGGCCTGCGCGCCGTCAGCGACTTCGACTACGAGCTCCAGATGGCCCAGATGAACAATGGCCTCTCGGGCGTCGAGACGCTGTTCGTGCCCACCAGCCCGACCTACAGCTTCCTGTCGTCCTCCCTGGTCAAGGAGGTCGCGGCGTGGGGCGGAGACGTCTCCCACCTCGTGCCCCCCGCGGTGCTCTCGGCGCTGACCGAACGCCTCCCGAAGAAGTGACGTACAGCGTCCCTTCCTGACTGACCGTCACCCGGTGTCGGACGGGGACCGCCTGCCCGTACAGTCGTCCCGTCCGTCTCCAAATCGGCCGTAGCGGCTGAAGTGACTGTAGAGAGTGGCGAGCACACGGTGGACGTGCAGAAGAAGCTCGACGAGATCGTCGAGGCGGTCGGGAGCGCCCGGTCCATGCCCATGTCGGCCTCCTGCGTGGTCAACCGCGCCGAGCTGCTCGCGATGCTCGAAGAGGTGCGCCAGGCGCTGCCCGGCTCGCTCGCCCAGGCGCAGGAGCTGATCGGCGGCCGGGAGCAGATGGTCGAGCAGGCACGCCAGGAGGCCGAGCGGATCATCGAGGCCGCGCACTCCGAGCGCGGTTCGCTCATCTCCGACACCCAGATCGCCCGGCAGTCGCAGGACGAGGCCGACCGCATCCTCGCCGGGGCCCGCCGGGAGGCCGAGGAGATCCGCGCGGAGGCCGACGAGTACGTCGACTCCAAGCTCGCCAACTTCGAGGTCGTCCTCAACAAGACCATCGGGTCGGTCGACCGGGGCCGCGAGAAGCTGCTCGGCCGCGGACCCGGTGACCCGGGCGACGAGGACGCCCCCGAGTACAGCGCCGACCCGCAGACCCTGATCCAGCGGGCCGACGAGTACGTGGACGCCAAGCTGGGGGCTTTCGAGGCCGTCCTGAGCAAGACCCTGGAGGCCGTCGGCCGCGGTCGGCAGAAGCTGCACGGCCGCATCGCGACCGACGACCTGGGCGCGCACATGGCGGCCCAGGACGCGGCGGGCGGCGTTCTCCACACCAGCGACGCGGACTATCTGGCCGGGCTGGCGGAGCTCGCCGACCCGGAGCCGCAGCCCCTGCAGCCGCAGGTGTACGCGTACCAGTCGCAGGAGGCGTACGCCTACCAGCAGCCGGCGGACCCGTACGCGTACCAGCAGCCGGGGTACGACCAGGCGTATGGATACCAGCAGCAGCCGGACCCGTACGCGGCGTACCAGCAGCCCCAGCAGGCACAGGCCCAGCAGGCACAGCCCCATCAGCAGGCGCAGCAACAGCCGCAGCTCGACGAGACGAGCTTCTTCGACACGAGCATGATCGACCTGGAACAGCTGCGCCGCTACGAGCAGGGATACGAGCAAGGGCGCTGACTGGATTGGGCCAATAGCGAACGGTCCAGTATCCTGGCTCTTCGGTCGCGCGTGCGCTCTGCTCATGCTGCGCTGATTCGCGGCCCCTCACACGATCCGAAAGCAGGAAGAACCCTGAACGCCCGCCTCGACCACCGCAACCCCCTCGTGTTCGACACGCACGAGCTGGGCCGGCGGCCCGGTGCGCTCCAGCGGCTCTCCCGCTCGATCGCGGCTCCCGCGGACCTCGGTATCGAAGGGGTCGTCGGCGTGCCCGAGGGCGCGCCCGTGGAGATTGAGCTCCGCCTCGAGTCCGTCATGGAAGGGGTGCTTGTCACAGGCACCGCCCGTGCCGGGGCCGAGGGGGAGTGCGTAAGGTGTCTGGAGCCGACGCGCCATGAGGTCGCGGCGGACTTCCAGGAGATGTACTCGTATCCCGACGCCGATGACCGGGGCCGCCACAAGAAGGCGGAGCCGGACGACGACGCCGAGGACGAGGACATGATCCCCCTCGAGGACGGCATGTTCGACCTCGAGCCGGTGCTGCGTGATGCGGTGGTGCTCGCACTGCCGATGCAGCCGGTGTGCCGGGAGGACTGTGCAGGGCTGTGTGCCGATTGCGGCGCCAGCCTGAACGAGGACCCGGACCACCACCACGACGCCGTCGACATCCGTTGGGCGGCACTGCAGGGACTCGCCGGTTCACTCGGAACCGATGAGAAGGACAACATGAGCGGCGCCGAAGCGGGCGTCGACGAGAAGCAGGAGAAGTAGCCGTGGCTGTTCCGAAGCGGAAGATGTCGCGCAGCAACACGCGCCACCGCCGGTCGCAGTGGAAGGCTGCGGTCCCCACCCTGGTTTCGTGTGAGCGTTGCCAGGAGCCGAAGCAGCAGCACATCGCGTGCCCCAGCTGCGGCACCTACAACAAGCGCCAGGTCCTCGCGGTCTGAGGCTGGTGAGAGGCACGATGTCTGAGAGCATCAGTACGGCCTCGTCCCACACGCTTCTGGAAGGGCGGCTCGGCTATCAGGTCGAGTCCGCCCTTCTGGTGCGTGCGCTGACCCACCGTTCGTACGCGTACGAGAACGGCGGCCTGCCCACCAACGAGCGGCTGGAGTTCCTCGGGGACTCCGTGCTCGGTCTGGTGGTCACGGACACGCTGTACCGCACCCACCCCGACCTGCCTGAAGGCCAGCTGGCCAAGCTGCGGGCCGCGGTGGTCAACTCGCGTGCGCTGGCGGAGGTCGGCCGCGGGCTCGACCTGGGCTCCTTCATCCGGCTGGGCCGGGGCGAAGAGGGCACGGGCGGCCGGGACAAGGCGTCCATCCTCGCCGACACCCTGGAAGCGGTGATCGGCGCTGTCTATCTCGACCAGGGCCTCGACGCGGCCTCGGAGCTGGTACACCGGCTCTTCGACCCGCTGATCGAGAAGTCCTCGAACCTCGGCGCCGGCCTGGACTGGAAGACCAGCCTCCAGGAGCTGACCGCGGCCGAGGGCCTTGGAGTGCCGGAGTATCTGGTCACCGAGACCGGACCGGACCACGAGAAGACCTTCACTGCTGCCGCCCGCGTCGGTGGTGTCTCGTACGGCACCGGCACCGGCCGCAGCAAGAAGGAAGCGGAGCAGCAGGCGGCGGAGTCCGCATGGCGCGCGATTCGCGCGGCGGCGGACGAGCGCGCGGCGGCGGCCAAGGCCGTGCCCGAAGCGCCCGCCCCCGAAGCGGACGGGTCCGCCGACACCCCGTCCCCCAGGGCCACGGCCTGAGGCTGCGCTTCTTGCCCCCGCCGCGCCATTGGTGCGGCGGGGGTTTTCTTTTCCGCGGGGGCCGTCCCGCCGCGGAGCGCGGGCGGGGGCGCCTGCGGCGGGCCTTTCTCCCCACCCCGCCCCTTCCCGCAGTGTCGATTTGCGGCTCCGCCGCGTGGGGGGGGGCAGGCCCCCAGACCCCCGTACGGCCTCCGGCCGTGTCCTCCGGTTCCAGCCCCTCCGGCGATTGAGGAGCGGGGGTTCGGGGGGCGGAGCCCCCGCAACGAGGGCTGGGGCGGAGCCCCCCCCCACGCGGCGGAGCCGCAAATCGACACTGCGGGAAGGGGCGGGTAGGGGAAAGGAGCCCGTCCAGCACCCCAACCCCGGGATCCGTGCGCGGGATGCGCGGAGGTACGCTGCGGGCGTCGTCACCCCAGTCCCCTCCGGAGGAGCACCGTGCCCGAGCTGCCCGAGGTCGAAGTCGTACGGCGCGGACTCGCACGCTGGATCGCCGGGCGGACCGTGGCCGAGGTGCAGGTCCTGCACCCGCGCGCCGTGCGCCGGCACCTGGGCGGTGGCGAGGACTTCGCCGCTCGCCTCAAAGGGCATCGGATCGGGGCGGCCCAGCGCCGGGGGAAGTACCTGTGGCTGCCGCTGGAGGACAGCGGAGCCGCCGTGCTCGGGCATCTCGGCATGAGCGGGCAGCTGCTGGTGCAGCCGGACGAGGCCCCCGACGAGAAGCACCTGCGCATCCGCATCCGTTTCGACGACGCGCTCGGCACCGAACTCCGCTTCGTCGATCAGCGCACCTTCGGAGGGCTTTCGCTGCACGACACCACCCCCGAGGGCCTCCCGGACGCGATCGCGCACATCGCCCGTGATCCGCTGGACCCGGAGTTCGACGACGCCGTCTTCGTCACGGCGCTGCGCCTTCGCCGTACGACGATCAAGCGCGCGCTGCTCGACCAGACGCTCATCAGCGGGGTCGGCAACATCTACGCGGACGAGGCGCTGTGGCGGGCGAAGCTCCACTACGACCGGCCGACCGCGAGCCTGACCCGGCCCCGCTCCGCCGAACTGCTCGGGCACGTACGCGACGTGATGAACGCCGCCCTCGCCGCCGGCGGCACCAGCTTCGACAGCCTTTACGTCAACGTGAACGGCGAATCCGGGTACTTCGACCGGTCCCTGGACGCGTACGGCCGCGAGGACGAGCCGTGCCGCCGCTGCGGTACGCCGATGCGCAGGCGCCCATGGATGAACCGGTCCAGCTACTTCTGCCCGCGCTGTCAGCGCCCGCCGCGCCCGTCCCGTGCGGCGGCGGCCGTGCCGCGTGTCTCGTCGTAACGCTCCCTGGCCGTGAGCACCTCGGGACGGGTGAACTGCGCCTCGCGGCGTACGGGCCCGTCGCGTTCCGGTGCCTGAAGCGTCTGGGAGAGCGTCTTCTCGCTGACACCGTCGACGCGCCGCCGCAGCTCGCAGATGCGGAAGCCGCCTTCGTGCAACGCGCGCAGCGTCAGGACTCGGCGAAGACTCACCGGCGTGTGCGGCCTCAGAAGCCGAAGTCCTGGGTCCACCAGGGACCGCCGTCGGCGAAGTGCACGCCCACGCCGAGCGTCTTGTAGTCGCAGTTGAGGATGTTCGCGCGATGGCCGTCGCTGTTCATCCAGGAGTCCATCACCGTCCGGGCGTCGGCCTGGCCCCGGGCGATGTTCTCCCCGCCCAGCCCGCTGACACCGGACTGCCTGGCCCGGTCCCACGGATCGTCGCCGTCCGGGTCGGTGTGGTCGAAGAAGCCGCGCGCGGCCATGTCCGCGCTGAAGGCGCCGGCGAGAGCGCCGAGGGAGGCGTCGGCGCGCACCGGGGAGCAGCCCACCTTCGCGCGCTCCGCGTTCACGAGGCTCAGCACGGTGGCCTCGGCCGCGACCGCGCCGGACGGTGCCTTGCTCCGGGAGGGCTTCGGGGGAGCGGCCCGGCGCTCCGGCGTCGCGTTCTCGCTCTTCTCCGGCGCCGTCGTCGGCTTCTTCGGCTCGGGTGCCTCGGACGTCTTCGAAGGCGTCGGGGACGACGGCTTGGCGGACGCCGAGGACGGAGACGCCGAGGGGGTCACCGGCACGCGCTCGGCGCTGCGGGTCGCGGCGGTCGAGGGGCGGTCCGACGGGGTGGCGGAGGCGCCGCCCTGGGCGTTCAGCTGTCCGGGTCCGTCGGTGCGTATCTGCTCACCGCTGGTGCTGCCGCTGCCCACGACGAACTTCTCACCGCCCGGGAGCACACCGGTGGCCACGGCGACAGCGCCCACCGCCATGGCGGCGCAGGCCCCGAGCAGTCCGGTGCGTACGGGGCCTGTGGCCCGGTTCTTCCGGCGGTGGCGTCCCATTCCGCTGGCCCTTTCCGTGCTTCCCGGTTCTCTGCCTCGACACAATGGCGCACCCGAACGGGTGACGTTCATCGGGTCGCGACTGTACGCCAAGGCACGAGGGGGGCGATGTGCTCCCTGAGGAATTGGGCGGTTACCTTGCGGCAATGAATGAACATGTACGGCTCACGGCCTGGGTACGCGGGCGAGTACAGCGCGTGGGCTTCCGCTGGTTCACCAGGGAGAACGCCATGGAGATCGGCGCGATCGAGGGCTTCGCGCTCAATCTCGACGACGGCCGGGTGCAGATTGTCGCCGAGGGGCCACGTGAGAATTGCCACCGCTTGCTGGAGTGGCTTCGCTCCGACGACACGCCCGGCAGCGTCGACGGGGTCACCGAGATCTGGGGTGTCCCGAGGGGCGGATATGACGGATTCGCGATCCGCTGATCACGTACGCCGTTTCGAGGCCACGCGGTGTGTTCAGATGACTGCCCCGTGCACGCTCGTTCGAGGGAAAGAGCCTGGTGGTTGCCAGATAGGGGCTTGTCGTGCCAGGCTGCGGCAGTAAGGATGATCTCTACGCCCCCAGGGCCCCGCTGGAGAGCCGCCGCCGTGTGATTCGCGGCCGCGACCCCCGGGTTGCCCGCCGATACGGGGCGTGATCGTGTTGACCGTCAAACTTTTTGGTGAGACGCTGGAAGCCCCGCGCACCTTAGCTGTTTGGCAGTAAGAACCGCAGTGATGACAAGCCGCTGCCGAGCACCGCGGGTGCGAAATCCCTCACGACCCACACCGCATCGGTCGGTCACTCAGTGTGGAGGACCATCCATCATGGCAAAGGCGCTTCTCGGTTACGTCGGCGGTTCCGACCCGCGACTCCTCGCCGAGATGCGACGGCTTCAGCAGCGCGTCCAGGACCTGGAGTCCGAGCTCGTACGGATCCAGTCCGAGAACGACGCGCTGAGCGCTGCCGCCGCACAGCACCATGGCGAGTCGCTGCTCGAAGGCATCGACATCGACGTATCCAAGGCGGAGCCTGCGCTCACCTGATGTCATCCCCCCTTCGGGATCAGGTGAGAAACACTCACGCAAGGTACGTATGCGCAAAGCTACGCATGCAAGGGACGCTTCGGCGTCCCTTCTTTCTTTGTTTCGCTGCCCGTAAGCCTTCCTTTACCGTCTGATGTGCCCTGCACCTTCATGCGTGAAACCGAGGTGAAAGGTAGAGTCCGGCTGCGTGCACCTCAAGGCCCTTACCCTCCGCGGGTTCAAATCCTTCGCCTCCGCCACGACACTGCGTTTCGAGCCCGGAATCACCTGCGTCGTGGGGCCGAACGGTTCAGGCAAGTCCAATGTGGTGGACGCGCTGTCCTGGGTCATGGGCGAGCAGGGAGCGAAATCCCTGCGCGGCGGCAAGATGGAGGACGTGATCTTCGCCGGGACGACCGGCCGGCCGCCGCTCGGGCGGGCCGAGGTCTCCCTGACGATCGACAACTCCGACGGCGCGCTGCCGATCGAGTACGCCGAGGTCACGATCACGCGGATCATGTTCCGCAACGGCGGCAGTGAATACCAGATCAACGGCGACACCTGCCGGCTGCTGGACATTCAGGAACTGCTCTCCGACTCCGGTATCGGCCGCGAGATGCACGTCATCGTCGGACAGGGCCAGCTCGATTCCGTTCTGCACGCGGACCCCATGGGCCGGCGGGCGTTCATCGAGGAGGCCGCGGGCGTACTCAAACACCGCAAGCGCAAAGAGAAGGCGCTGCGCAAGCTCGACGCGATGCAGGCGAATCTCGCGCGCGTCCAGGACCTGACCGATGAACTGCGGCGGCAGCTCAAGCCGCTGGGCCGGCAGGCCGCGGTGGCGCGGCGGGCCACCGTCATCCAGGCCGACCTGCGCGACGCCCGGCTGCGGCTGCTCGCCGACGATCTCGTACGGCTGCGGGAGGCCCTGCGCTCCGAGATCGCGGACGAGGCGGCGCTCAAGGAGCGCAAGGAGAGCGCCGAGGCGGAGCTGAAGGCGGCGCTGGCGCGCGAGGCGGAGCTGGAGGACGAGGTACGGCGGCTCGCGCCGCGGCTCCAGCGCGCCCAGCAGACCTGGTACGAACTGTCGCAGCTGGCCGAACGGGTGCGCGGTACGGTCTCGCTGGCCGACGCCCGGGTCAAGAGCGCGACCTCGGCGCCGGCGGAGGAGCGGCGTGGCCGGGATCCCGAGGACATGGAGCGCGAGGCCGCCCGGATCCGCGAGCAGGAGGCGGAGCTGGAGGCCGCGCTGGAGGCCGCGGAGCGGGCCCTGGAGGACACGGTCGCGCACCGTGCCGAACTGGAGCGCGAGCTCGCTGTCGAGGAGCGGCGGCTGAAGGACGTGGCCCGGTCGATCGCCGACCGGCGCGAGGGCCTGGCCCGGCTGAACGGGCAGGTCAACGCCGCTCGTTCGCGCGCGGCCTCCGCCCAGGCGGAGATCGGCCGGCTCGCGGCGGCCCGCGACGAGGCGCAGGAGCGGGCGGTCGCCGCGCAGGAGGAGTACGAGCAGCTCAAGGCCGAGGTCGACGGGCTGGACGCGGACGACTCGGAGCTCGCGGACCGGCACGAGGCCGCGAAGCGTGAACTGGGCGATGCGGAGTCGGCGTTGTCCGCGGCCCGGGAGGCGGCCACGGCTGCCGAACGCAGACGCGCGGCCCTCGCCGCCCGCCACGACGCCCTCGCCCAGGGCCTGCGCCGCAAGGACGGTACGGGCGCGCTGCTGGCCGCGAAGGACCGCCTGAACGGTCTCCTCGGCTCGGCGTCGGAGCTCCTGTCCGTGACCCCGGGCCACGAGATCGCCGTCGCGGCGGCCCTCGGCGCGGCGGCGGACGCCCTCGCGGCGACCGACCCGTCGACGGCGGCGGACGCGATCCGCCTGCTCCGCAAGCAGGACGCGGGGCGCGCGTCCTTGCTGCTCTCCACCGGGACGGGCGGTGCCTCGCCGACCGGGGCGTCCGCCACGGTGAGCGGTGCCGCGGACGGGAGGGCCGAGGCTCCGCCGGCCGGTGCCGTGCCTGGGACGGCCGAGGCTCCGCCGGCCGGTGCCGAGGCAGCCGCGCACGGACCGGCCCGGGTCGTCGACCTGGTGCGGGGACCACGCGAGTTGATGCCCGCGGTGGAGCGGCTCGTACGGGACATGGTGGTCGTCGGGACGCTGGAGGACGCCGAGGACCTGGTGCAGGCGCGGCCGGAGCTGATCGCCGTCACCGCCGAGGGGGACGTGCTCGGGGCGCACTTCGCGCAGGGCGGGTCCGCGGGGGCGCCCAGCCTGCTGGAGGTGCAGGCGGCCGTGGACGAGGCCGCGGCCGGACTGGCGGAGCTGGCCGTACGGTGCGAGGAGCTGGCCGGGCAGCAGCACGAGGCGACGGACCGGCGCAGGGAATGTGCCGGGCTCGTCGAGGAGTTGGGGGAGCGCCGGCGCGCGGCCGAGAAGGAGAAGGCGGGCTTCGCCCAGCAGCTGGGGCGGCTCGCGGGTCAGGCGCGCGGCGCCGCGGGGGAGGCCGAGCGGACGGCCGCGGCGGCCGCCCGCGCCCAGGAGGCGCTGGAGAAGGCGACGTACGAGGCCGAGGAGCTGGCCGAGCGGCTGGCGGTGGCCGAGGAGACCCCGGTCGAGGAGGAGCCGGACACCTCCGTGCGGGACCGGCTCGCGGCCGACGGTGCCAACGCGCGCCAGACCGAGATGGAGGCCAGGCTCCAGGCCCGTACCCACGAGGAGCGGGTGAAGGGGCTCTCGGGGCGCGCCGACGCGCTCGACCGCGGGGCGCGCGCCGAGCGCGAGGCGCGGGCGCGGGCTGAGCGGTTGCGCACCCGGCTGCGGTACGAGGCCGACGTCGCGGCGGCCGTGGCGAGCGGCGCCCGGCAGCTTCTCGCGCACGTGGAGGTCTCCCTCGTACGGGCCGAGGAGGAGCGGGCCGCGGCCGAGCGCGCCAAGGCGGAGCGCGAGCGGGACCTGGCGGTGGCGCGCAACGAGGGCCGTGACCTCAAGAGCGAGCTGGACAAGCTGACCGACTCGGTGCACCGTGGCGAGGTCCTCGGCGCCGAGAAGCGGATGCGGATCGAGCAGCTGGAGGCCAAGGCCCTGGAGGAGCTCGGCGTCGAGCCGGCCGGTCTGGTCTCCGAATACGGCCCCGACCAGCTCGTACCGCCGTCGCCGCCCGCCGGGGGCGAGGACCTTCCGGACGACCCGGAGCACCCGAGCAACCAGCCCCGGCCCTTCGTCCGCGCCGAGCAGGAGAAACGGCTCAAGTCCGCCGAACGGGCGTATCAGCAACTCGGAAAGGTGAATCCGCTCGCCCTGGAGGAGTTCGCCGCGCTGGAGGAACGCCACAAGTTCCTCTCCGAGCAGCTCGAAGACCTGAAGAAGACCCGCGCGGATCTGCTCCAGGTGGTCAAGGAGGTCGACGAGCGCGTCGAGCAGGTGTTCACCGAGGCGTACCGGGACACGGCGCGCGAGTTCGAGGGCGTCTTCTCGCGGCTCTTCCCGGGTGGTGAGGGCCGGCTCGTCCTGACCGACCCGGACAACATGCTCACCACGGGGGTCGATGTCGAGGCCCGCCCGCCGGGCAAGAAGGTGAAGCGGCTGTCGCTGCTGTCCGGCGGCGAGCGGTCGCTGACCGCCGTGGCCATGCTGGTGTCGATCTTCAAGGCACGGCCGAGCCCGTTCTACGTGATGGACGAGGTCGAGGCGGCGCTGGACGACACCAACCTCCAGCGGCTGATCCGGATCATGCGGGAACTCCAGGAGAGCTCCCAGCTGATCGTGATCACGCACCAGAAGCGGACGATGGAGGTCGCGGACGCGCTCTACGGAGTGTCCATGCAGGGTGACGGCGTCTCCAAGGTCATCAGCCAGCGTCTTCGCTGAGACCGATCTTCAAGACTTGAACTCAACTGGCTGAGCCTTACGGAGGGATTCCCACTGCTCCGCCCCTTGACTTCGAAACCTGAACGCATAGTCTCTGCAGCGTTGCTTTTACCTTCAAGTGGTGGGCGGCGTGTTCTTGTGCGCCACTTGAAGGGCTCGCCCCCGACGCCCGGCGCCGCTGCCGGGCGGCCCCAGGAGTACATGTGACCAGCACACCGCAGGCGCAGCCCGAAGGCCGCAAGGCCCGGCCGGAGCATCTCAGCCATGTCATCTTCATCGCGGCCGCGGCCGCGATGGGCGGCTTCCTCTTCGGCTACGACAGTGCGGTGATCAACGGGGCCGTCGTGGCGATCCGGGACCGCTTCGACGTCGGTTCCGAGGTACTGGCCCAGGTCATCGCCGCCGCGCTGATCGGCTGTGCCATCGGGGCCGCGACCGCCGGCCGGATCGCCGACCGCATCGGCCGCATCCGCGTCATGCAGATCGCCGCCGTGCTGTTCACCGCCAGCGCACTCGGCTCCGCGCTGCCCTTCGCGCTCTGGGACCTCGCCCTGTGGCGGGTCATCGGCGGCATCGCCATCGGCATGGCCTCGGTCATCGCCCCGGCCTACATCGCCGAGGTCTCGCCGCCCGCGTACCGAGGCCGCCTGGCCTCCTTCCAGCAGGCCGCCATCGTCACCGGCATCGCCGTCTCACAGCTCGTCAACTTCGGCATCCTCAATCTCGCGGGCGGCGAGCAGCGCGGCGAGATCGGCGGCCTCGAGGCCTGGCAGTGGATGCTCGGCATCATGGTGGTCCCGGCCGTGCTCTACGGGCTGCTCTCCTTCGTCATCCCCGAGTCGCCCCGCTATCTCATCTCCGTCGGCCGCACCGAGCAGGCCCGCAAGGTGCTCCGCGACGTCGAGGGCACCGAGGTGGACCTGGACAAGCGGGTCACCGAGATCGAGCTCAACATGCGCCACGAGCAGAAGCCCACGTTCAAGGACCTGCTCGGCGGCAAGTTCCTCTTCCTGCCGATCGTGTGGGTCGGGATCGGCCTCTCCGTCTTCCAGCAGCTCGTCGGCATCAACGTGATCTTCTACTACAGCTCCTCGCTGTGGCAGTCCGTCGGTATCGACCCGGAGAGCTCGTTCTTCTACTCCTTCGAGACGTCCATCGTGAACATCATCGGCACGGTGATCGCGATGCTCCTCGTCGACCGGATCGGCCGCAAGCCCCTCGCACTCATCGGCTCCGCCGGCATGGCGGTCTCGCTGGGCCTGGCTGCCTGGGCGTTCTCGTACAAGACCGAGGTCGGCGGCGAGGTCTCGC
This sequence comes from Streptomyces sp. NPDC000410, assembly GCF_040300305.1. Classification (NCBI taxonomy): domain Bacteria; kingdom Bacillati; phylum Actinomycetota; class Actinomycetes; order Kitasatosporales; family Streptomycetaceae; genus Streptomyces; species Streptomyces sp. NPDC000410. The sequence goes on along the minus strand of NZ_JBEPDM010000019.1, from coordinate 84,429 downwards.
TGCCCAGCCTGCAGGGCACGGTCGCTCTCTTCGCCGCCAACTTCTTCGTGCTCTTCTTCGCGCTCTCCTGGGGCGTCGTGGTGTGGGTGCTGCTCGGTGAGATGTTCCCCGGCAAGATCCGCGCCGCCGCGCTGGGTGTGGCCGCCTCGGCCCAGTGGATCGCCAACTGGCTGATCACCGTGACCTTCCCGCCCCTCTCGGACTGGAATCTCTCGGGCGCGTACGTGATCTACACATTCTTCGCCCTGCTCTCGATCCCCTTCATCCTCAAGTGGGTGCCGGAGACGAAGGGCAAGGCGTTGGAGGAGATGGGCTAATCCCCGCTGCCCCTCTCCTCGGCCACCGATGGCCACGGAACTGCCCCGGCTCAGCCCTTGAGCCGGGGCAGCACCTGTTCGCAGAACAGGTGCACGCTGCGCCACCCCTCGTCGACCGGCATGCCGCCGCACAGCGGATGCAGGACGAGACTGTCGGCGGCGAGCGATACGCACTCCTCCGGCGTGACGATCCGGTACACCCCCTCCGCGCGCAGCTCGTCCACCGTCGTCGCCGCCGACCTCACCGCCGAGCGGATGTCCTCGGACTGCCAGGAGGCGTACGTGTGCGCCTCGTGCAGGAAGTGCTCTCCGTAGCGGGCCCAGGTCTCGTCCGGGTCCTCCGCTATGTGCAGCAGCGGGGTCCGCTCCGCCGGCATCGTGCAGAAGCCGTCCGTCCCGTACTCCTCGCGCAGCCGGTGGTAGTACGCCTCGATCTCGGGCAGATGAGCGCTGGGGAAGAACGGCAGCCCCAGGCGGGCGGCGCGCCGGGCCGCGGCCTTCGAGGAGCCGCCGACCAGCAGCATCGGATGCGGCTGGGTGTACGGGCGCGGGGTGACCCGTACCGTACGCCCCCGATAGGTGAACTCCTCGCCGGTCCACGCCGCGAGAAGGGTGTCCAGGAGCTCGTCCTGGAGCGCGCCGCGCCTCTTCCAGTCGACGCCGTGGGCCGCGTACTCCTCAGGCCGGTAGCCGATGCCCGCGACCGTGACCAGACGCCCCCGGCTCAGCAGATCGAGTACGGCGATCTCCTCGGCGAGCCGCAGCGGATCGTGCAGCGGGCCGATGATCGCCGAAACGGTGACCGCGATCCGGCGGGTCGCGCCGAAGACCGCGCCCGCGAAGGCGAACGGGGAGGGCAGCCAGTTGTTCGCGGCGCCGTGGTGCTCCTCGGTCTGGACGGTGTCCACACCGCGATCGTCGGCGTACACGGCCATCTCCAGGGCGGCGCGGTAGCGGTCCGCGAGGGATTCGGGGGTCGCGTTCGGGTCGACGAGGTTGAACCGGACGACTGTGAAGGCCATGACGAAACGTCCCCTCCGCCGGATGCGTCGAGCGTGGCGAAGGGGACGTTAGCTGACGCTACGTCAGATGGAAACAGTCGCGGGCTCCGGAGCGGGCTCGTGCGTGGGCTCGGGCGCGCGCTCGGCGGCCGTACGGGGCAGCACCGCGTACAGCAGCGCGGCGACGACGATCGTCACGCCCCAGCCCAGGCCGTTCTCGCCGATGAACGACGACGCCAGCGGACCGGCGAACCAGTCGACCTTGGTGAAGAGCAGACCGACCACGAGCGCCAGGGCCCAGGCGGACATGGCCTGCCAGGCGAACCCGCCCCGGTACCAGTAGGCGCTGGTGCGCGTGGTGTCCATCAGAGCCTCGCCGTCGTACGTACGGCGGCGCAGCATGTCGACTCCGAACACGCCGATCCACGCGGAGAACGCCACCGCGAGCAGCGTCAGGAAGGAGATGAACGAACCGATGAAGCTGGTCGCCACCACCATCAGCAGGAAGCCGAAGACGAGCGAGATGACCGCGTTGACGCTGACGGCCCAGGCGCGCGGCACCTTGATGCCCAGCGTCTGCGCGGTGAAACCGGCGGAGTACATCGACATCGAGTTGATGAGCAGCATGCCGATCAGCGCGATCAGCAGATACGGCACCGAGATCCAGGCCGGCAGCAGCTCGCCGATGAACGACACCGGGTCCTGGGCCGAGGCGAGATCCGGCGTGGCCACCGCCATCACCGCACCCATCAGAACCATCGGCAGGACGACGATGCCGGCGCCGCCGACCGTCGAGGCGACCACCGCGCGGTTCGACGCGGTGTGCGGCAGGTAGCGGGTGAAGTCCGGACCGGAGGGAACCCAGCTGATGCCGCCCGCCGCGATCGTGCCGATCCCGGCGATCAGCATCGACGTGGAGCCGGCCGGCTTGTCGAGGACGGCCGACCAGTCGGTGTTCGCGACCAGGTGGACCAGTACGAGCACCGAGAAGGCGCCGAAGAGGTACGTCGACCACTTGCTGCACACCCGCAGGGCGTTGATGCCGAGGCCGGAGACCAGGAAGGTCGCCGCGACGAAGAACAGCAGCGTGATCACGATCAGCGCGGTGTTGGACTTGATGCCGAAGAGCAGATCGAGCACGGTCAGGACGGCGTAGGCGCCGGTGACCGCGTTGATGGTCTCCCAGCCCCAGCGGGCCACCCAGATCAGCGAACCGGGGAAGAGGTTGCCGCGCTGGCCGAAGACCGCGCGGGACAGCGCCATGCCGGGAGAGCCGCCGCGCTTGCCCGCGAGGGAGATCAGGCCGACGATCCCGTACGACAGGACGGGCGCCGTGATCCCCACGACCAGGACCTGCCAGATGTTGAGGCCGTTGAAGACGATCAGGCCGGCGCCCATCGTGAGCAGAAGCACACTGATGTTCGCGGCGACCCAGGTCGGGAAGAGTTCGCGGACGTGGCCGGTGCGCTCGTCGTGGGGGACGGGCTCGAGGCCGCGGGTCTCTATCGCGCCTTCGGTTTCGGAGGCGTGGGGCATGAAGAGGCTCCGTACAGATGTGGGGGGTAAGCCAGGCGGAATCCGGGCCGACGAGGCCAGGGCCTCATCCATCGTACGATCCCCCCAAAGGTCCAAATGGTGAGCAATCTTCTTGTCTGATCCTCCGGGGCCGCCTTCCGTCAGGAGGCGTGCCCGATACTGGGTGCGTTATGGGAATCCTCGAAACCGTCATCCTTGCTGTAGTCATCGCTCTGGTCGCGGTCGGCGCAATCAGCGGGCTCGTGGTCAGCAGCCGCAAGAAGAAGCAGCTGCCGCCCTCGGCCCCGCCGAGCACGCCGACCATCACAGCTCCGCCCGCCGAGCCGCATGTCGGCGAGGAAGCGGAGACCCCACGGGAAGAACCGCGCCGCACCATCGAGGAGGTCGACCTCCCCACGGCCGAGGCGCCGGTCGCCGAGGCTCCGGTCGTGGCGGCGCCCGAGGCGCCCGCGGCCCCCGAGATCGAGATCCCGGAGCCGACCGCGGGCCGTCTCGTACGGCTCCGCGCCCGGCTGGCCCGCTCGCAGAACACGCTCGGCAAGGGGCTGCTCACCCTGCTGTCGCGCGAGCACCTCGACGAGGAGACCTGGGAGGAGATCGAGGACACGCTCCTCACCGCGGACGTCGGCGTCGCACCGACGCAGGAGCTGGTGGAGCACCTGCGCGAGCGGGTGAAGGTGCTGGGCACGCGCACGCCGGACGAGCTGCGCGGACTGCTCCGCGAGGAGCTGCTCGCGCTGCTGGACACGGACTTCGACCGCGCGGTGAAGACCGAGAGCGGGCTGGACACCCCGGGTGTCGTGATGGTCGTCGGCGTCAACGGCACCGGCAAGACCACGACCACGGGCAAGCTGGCGCGGGTGCTGGTGGCCGACGGGCGGTCGGTCGTGCTCGGCGCGGCGGACACGTTCCGGGCGGCGGCGGCGGACCAGCTGCAGACCTGGGGCGAGCGCGTCGGCGCGCGTACGGTACGCGGGCCCGAGGGCGGCGACCCGGCGTCGATCGCCTTCGACGCGGTCAAGGAAGGCATCGCGGAGGGCGCGGACGTCGTCCTCATCGACACGGCGGGCCGGCTGCACACGAAGACCGGCCTGATGGACGAGCTCGGCAAGGTCAAGCGCGTCGTGGAGAAGCACGGCCCGCTGGACGAGGTCCTGCTGGTCCTCGACGCGACGACCGGCCAGAACGGGCTGGTCCAGGCGCGGGTCTTCGCCGAGGTGGTCGACATCACGGGCATCGTGCTCACGAAGCTCGACGGCACGGCGAAGGGTGGCATCGTGATCGCCGTCCAGCGCGAGCTGGGCGTCCCGGTCAAGCTCATCGGCCTCGGCGAGGGCGCGGACGATCTGGCGCCCTTCGAGCCGGAGGCGTTCGTCGACGCCCTGATCGGCGACTAGCGGGACGGTGTTTCCCGGGGGATCCCTCCCCGGGGCCCCTGGCTTTGGCGCCGGCCCCGGGGAGGTGGGCGGCCTGGGGCGGGGGTGGGGGGTGCCTGTGGCGGGCTTGTTCCCCTACCCGCCCCTTCCCGCAACTGGGGCTCCGCCCCGGACCCCGCGCCTCGATCGCCGGCGGGGCTGATTCTGAGCCCGTCCGGCGTTTGAGGACACGGCCGAAGGCCGTACGGGGGGCTGGGGGCGGCGCCCCCAGTTTTCGGGAAGGGGCGGGGCGGGGGGAGGCCCGCCGCAGGCGCCCCCCACCCGCACGGCCCGACCCGCCCCCCCCGGGGGCCTCAGGGCTACGTCGTCGTCGAGCGGTGGCAGATGTACGCCAGCGTGCCCAGCAGCAGACGTGCCTGCGGCGGCACGCTCGTCGTGTCCAGGGACGGCGGGCGCAGCCACCGCGTCGGGCCGAGGCCCGCGTGGTCCGAGGGCGGGGCGGTGACGTGGGTGCCCGAGCCCAGGCAGTGCAGGTCCAGATCGGCGTCGTCCCAGCCCATCCGGTACAGGAGCTCGGGCAGCTCCGAGGACGCCCCCGGGGCCACGAAGAACTGCGCGCGCCCGGTCGGGGTGGCGCACACCGGGCCCAGCGGGAGGCCCATCCGTTCGAGCCGGACGAGCGCCCGGCGGCCGACCGGCTCCGCGACGTCCAGGACGTCGAAGGAGCGGCCCACCGGGAGCAGGACCGCCGCCCCCGGCACCCGCGCCCACGCCTTCGTCGCGTCGTCGAGCGTCGCGCCCGCCGGGAGTTCGGGCGCGAAGGCCAGCGGATGCGCGCCCGGGGACGTGCACGACGCATCCCCGCAGGAGCAGCGCCCCGCGGAAGCCCGCGCGCCCGGGACCACGTCCCAGCCCCACAGTCCTGTGTACTCGGCCACCGCCGTGCACTCTGTCGTGCGGCCGCGCCGCCGTGAGCCGGGCCGGATCTCCCGGACCCCCCGGCCGCTGCCGATCGTGAAGCCCATGCCCCCTCCAACGGGTCGAACTCGCCGGTGGTTACGAACCGGAGTTTCTGTGTGACACAGAGTTGCCGCCACGTCGGCCGAGGCGGCGCCCAGAGGCACCCGGGGTGGCGCGCTTCCGCCCACGCGCCCTGACGCGCAACACTCCGTCCGCTCCTGGTTTCGTTGCGTGTCAAGTGAATCGCGCCTGGCCCGGGGCGAGTTCATTCGAAGGGGTGGCGAATGGTGGCGATTGCGGAATCGCCATGGCCTGAGCCGTGATCGTAGGATTACTTTCGGTACACGAACCCTGGAAATCTGCGCGCCCACGGGTATGCCGGAGGCAAGTCGGATCCCTGTGCCGCCTCGATGGGCTTGCAACCTCCGTACGGAGGGCAGTAAGTCACGGCATTCTGATACGGGTTCACGTGATGAAGGCACCATGGATGGGGGCGTTCCAGTGAGCGGCAGCGGCGCAGACGGTACGGCCACCGGCAAGCGCCCGAACGAGCAGCTGAGCTCGTGGTTCGTGCGCAGCGGCTGGTCGAAGGGCGAGCTGGCGCGGCAGGTCAACCGCAGAGCACGCCAGATGGGCGCGCACCACATCAGCACGGACACCTCGCGCGTGCGCCGGTGGCTCGACGGCGAGCAGCCGCGCGAACCGATCCCGCGCATCCTCTCCGAGCTGTTCTCCGAACGGTTCGGCAGCGTCGTCGCCATCGAGGACCTCGGTCTGCGTACGGCGCACCAGTCACCGTCCGTCTCCGGAGTCGACCTGCCCTGGGCCGGACCGCAGACCGTCGCCCTCCTCAGCGAGTTCTCCCGCAGCGACCTGATGCTCGCCCGCCGCGGCTTCCTCGGTACGTCCCTCGCGCTCTCCGCGGGCCCCGCGCTCATCGAGCCCATGCAGCGCTGGCTCGTTCCCAGCCCCTCCTCGGAGGCCGGGCCGCCGGAGCCGGCCGCCCTGCGGCGCCCCTCCCGGCTCTCCAAGCCGGAGCTGGACCTGCTGGAGTCCACCACCGCGATGTTCCGCCAGTGGGACGCCCAGTGCGGCGGCGGGCTACGGCGCAAGGCCGTCGTCGGCCAGCTCCACGAAGTGACCGACCTGCTCCAGGAGCCCCAGCCCCACACCACCTCCCGGCGGCTGTTCCGCTGCGCGGCCGAGCTGGCCGAGCTCGCCGGCTGGATGAGTTACGACGTGGGCCTCCAGCCCACCGCCCAGAAGTACTTCGTCCTCGCCCTGCACGCCGCCAAGGAGGCCGGTGACAAGCCCCTGGGCTCGTACATCCTGTCCTCGATGAGCCGCCAGATGATCCACCTGGGCCGTCCCGACGACGCCCTGGAGCTCATCCACCTCGCGCAGTACGGAAGCCGCGACTGCGCCACCCCGCGCACCCAGGCGATGCTGTATGCGATGGAGGCGCGGGCGTACGCCAACATGGGCCAGCCCAGCAAGACCAAGCGGGCCGTCCGCATGGCCGAGGACACCTTCGCCGACGCCCTCGAATGCGACGAGGCCGAGCCCGACTGGATCCGCTTCTTCTCCGAGGCCGAGCTCAACGGGGAGAACGCCCACTCCTACCGGGACCTGGCCTATGTCGCGGGCCGCAGCCCCACGTACGCCTCGCTCGCCGAGCCGGTCATGGAGCGCGCCGTCGAGCTGTTCGGCAAGGACGACGAGCACCAGCGCTCGTATGCACTCAACCTCGTCGGCATGGCCACGGTGCACTTGCTGAAGAAGGAGCCGGAGCAGTCCACCCAGCTCGCCGAGCGTGCGCTGCACATCGCCAAACGGGTCCGCTCCGAGCGGGTCAACACCCGGCTGCGCAAGACCGTCGACACGGCCGCCAGGGACTTCGGCGACGTCGCCGAGGTCGCGCACCTCACCGATCTGCTCACCGCCCAGCTGCCCGAGACCGCCGAAGCGGTGTGACCGGGCGCGGTCGGCAGGACTTCCCCCGGACAGCCGGATGGTATGCCCGGGGACAGGATCGTCAGCGACAGTTCATCGGGGTGTAACACGCCCCATCTCTTCGTCACTACCGCGAAACATCGAGCTGCATCGGCGGAAACGGCGGCGCGCCAACCTCTGGGCCATAACCGGCCGACTCCATAGGCAGCCGCACCGGGTACAGCCGCACCAGCTGTGCCGGCCCCCACAGGTCGGCCGGTCCTGAAGGCTCCCCGCCCCGCACAGCCGTACCGACGACGAGGAGACGCCGATGCCTCCAGGCATCACGACGCTTGCCGCAGACGCCCCCGAGCTGTCTGCCGCCAACACCGGATTCATGCTCATCTGTTCCGCCCTGGTGATGCTCATGACACCGGGCCTGGCCTTCTTCTACGGAGGCATGGTTCGCGTCAAGAGCACCCTCAACATGCTGATGATGAGTTTCATCAGCCTCGGGATCGTCACGATCCTGTGGGTGCTGTACGGCTTCAGCCTCGCCTTCGGCACCGACTCCGGCTCCGTCATCGCCTGGTCCTCCGACTACGTCGGACTGAGCGGCATCGGCGTCACCCAGCTGTGGGACGGCTACACCATCCCGGTGTACGTCTTCGCCGTCTTCCAGCTGATGTTCGCGATCATCACGCCCGCGCTGATCAGCGGTGCGCTCGCGGACCGGGTCAAGTTCACCGCCTGGGCGCTGTTCATCGCCCTGTGGGTCACCGTCGTCTACTTCCCGGTCGCGCACTGGGTGTGGGGCACGGGCGGCTGGCTGTTCGAGATGGGCGTCATCGACTTCGCCGGCGGCACGGCCGTCCACATCAACGCCGGTGCCGCAGCCCTCGGAGTGATCCTGGTCATCGGCAAGCGCATCGGCTTCAAGAAGGACCCGATGCGCCCGCACAGCCTGCCGCTGGTGATGCTCGGCGCCGGTCTGCTGTGGTTCGGCTGGTTCGGCTTCAACGCCGGCTCCTGGCTCGGCAACGACGACGGCGTCGGCGCGGTCATGTTCGTCAACACGCAGGTCGCCACCGCCGCCGCGATGCTCGCCTGGCTCGCGTACGAGAAGATCCGCCACGGCTCCTTCACCACCCTGGGCGCCGCCTCCGGCGCGGTCGCGGGCCTGGTCGCCATCACCCCGTCCGGCGGCTCGGTGAGCCCGCTCGGCGCGATCGCCGTCGGCGCCATCGCCGGTGTGCTCTGCGCCATGGCCGTCGGCCTGAAGTACAAGTTCGGCTACGACGACTCCCTCGACGTCGTCGGCGTTCACCTGGTCGGCGGTGTCGCCGGCTCCCTCCTCGTCGGCTTCTTCGCCACCGGCGGTGTCCAGTCCAAGGCCAAGGGCCTGTTCTACGGCGGCGGCTTCGAACAGCTCGGCAAGCAGGCCATCGGCGTCTTCGCGGTCCTCGCCTACTCTCTGATCGTCTCCGCGATCCTCGCCTTCGTCCTCGACCGGACGATCGGTATGCGGGTCCCCGAGGACGACGAGATCTCCGGCATCGACCAGGTCGAGCACGCCGAGACCGCGTACGACTTCAGCGGAGCGGGCGGCGGCGCCGGATCCCGCAAGGCCGTTCCCTCCGCCGACATCGCGGCAGCCTCATCCGGAGCCGCAGCAGCGCCGAACAAGAAGGTGGACGCATGAAGCTCATCACCGCGGTCGTGAAGCCGCACCGGCTGGACGAGATCAAGGAGGCCCTGCAGGCCTTCGGGATCCAGGGCCTCACGGTCACCGAGGCCAGCGGCTACGGACGGCAGCGCGGCCACACCGAGGTCTACCGGGGTGCCGAGTACACCGTCGACCTCGTCCCCAAGATCCGTATCGAGGTCCTGGTGGAGGACGATGACGCCGAACAGCTCATCGACGTCGTGGTGAAGGCGGCCCGAACCGGCAAGATCGGAGACGGCAAGGTGTGGAGCGTGCCGGTCGAGACGGCGGTCCGGGTCCGGACCGGCGAACGCGGCCCGGACGCGCTGTAGGCCCCGGACGCGCTGGTAGACGGGAGTTGCTGGGTGACGAGCCTCGATGAAGCCACGGAAGCAGAAGACTCGGGACCCAGCGGTTACGCGGCGGCCCGGCTGCGCCTCCTCCAGGAGAAGGCGCGGTCCGGGCCGCCGCGCCGTAGCGCCCTCGCCCGGCTGACCGACGACTGGCTGGGCGCGCTGTTCACCACCGCCGCGGCGGAGGCGGGCGTACGCGGCGCGGCCCTCGTCGCCGTCGGCGGATACGGACGCGGCGAACTCTCGCCACGCAGCGACCTCGACCTCCTCCTGCTGCACGACGGCAGCGCCGACCCCGGGAGGATCGCCTCCCTCGCCGACCGGATCTGGTACCCGGTATGGGATCTGGGACTGGCGCTGGACCACTCCGTCCGCACCTCCGCGGAGGCCCGCAGGACCGCGGGCGACGACCTCAAGGTGCAGCTCGGGCTGCTCGACGCACGCGCGGTCGCCGGAGACCTGGGAATGCTCGCGGGGCTGCGCACAGCAGTCCTCGCCGACTGGCGCAACCAGGCCCCCAAACGCCTCCCCGAGCTCCACGAGCTCTGCCGCGACCGGGCGGAGCGGCAGGGCGAGCTGCAGTTCCTGCTGGAACCCGACCTCAAGGAGGCGCGCGGCGGACTGCGCGACGCCACCGCCCTGCAGGCCGTCGCCGCCTCCTGGCTCGCCGACGCGCCCCGCGAGGGACTCGCCGACGCGCGGCGCGCCCTCCTCGACACCCGCGACGCCCTGCATCTGTCCACCGGGCGCGCCACCGACCGGCTCGCCCTCCAGGAACACGACCAGGTCGCCGAGGAACTGGGCCTGCTCGACGCCGACGCGCTGCTGCGGCAGGTCTACGAGGCCGCGCGGACGGTCTCGTACGCCTCCGACGTCACCTGGCGCGAGGTGAACCGGGTGCTCAAGGCCCGCTCCGGACGGCCCCGCCTGCGCGCCATGCTCGGCGGCGGCCGCCGGCCCGAACCCGAGCGGACCCCGCTCGCCGACGGCGTCGTCGAGATGGACGGAGAGGCCGTCCTCGCCCGCACCGCCAGGCCGGAACGCGACCCGGTCCTGCCGCTGCGGGCCGCCGCCGCGGCCGCCCAGTCGGGGCTGCCGCTCTCCCTGCACGCCGTACGCCACCTCGCCACAGCCACGGGGCCGCTGCCCGTGCCCTGGCCGGCCGAGGCCCGCGAGGAGCTCGTCACCCTGCTCGGCGCGGGAGAGCCCACCGTCGGCGTGTGGGAGGCACTGGAGGCCGAGGGACTGATCACGCGGCTGCTGCCGGACTGGGAGCGCGTGCGCTGCCGTCCCCAGCGCAACCCCGTGCACACCTGGACCGTCGACCGCCACCTGGTCGAGGCCGCCGTACGCGCCTCGGCCCTCACCCGCCGGGTCGGCCGCCCCGACCTGCTCCTCGTCGCCGCGCTGCTGCACGACATCGGCAAGGGCTGGCCCGGCGACCACTCGGTGGCCGGGGAGACGATCGCCCGCGACGTCGCGACACGGATCGGCTTCGACCAGCACGACGTGGGCGTCATCGCCACCCTCGTACGGCACCACCTGCTGCTCATCGAGACCGCGACCCGGCGCGACCTGGACGATCCGGCGACGATCCGCGCGGTCGCCTCGGTCGTGGGATCGGCGGGCACGCTGGAGCTGCTGCACGCCCTCACCGAGGCGGACGCGCTCGCGACCGGCCCCGCCGCCTGGTCCGCCTGGCGCGGCTCACTCGTCGCCGACCTGGTGAAACGGGTCGGCGGGGTGCTCGCGGGAGAGGCCCCCGCACAGCCGGAACCCACCGCTCCGAGCGCCGAACAGGAACGGCTCGCCATCGAGGCGCTGCGCACCGGCGGACCCGTACTCGCCCTGCACACCCAGCCCGAGCCCCACGAGCCGGACGGCGAGCCGGACCCCGTCGGCGTCGAGCTGCTGATCGCCGTGCCCGACCAGCCGGGCGTACTGCCCGCGGCGGCGGGCGTGCTCGCCCTGCACCGGCTCACCGTCCGGGCCGCCGATCTGCGCGCGATCGAGCTGCCGAGCGAGGTGGGCCCCGGAGCCGTCCTCGTGCTCAGCTGGCGGGTCGCGGCCGCGTACGGCTCGCTGCCGCAGGCCGCCCGGCTGCGCGCCGATCTCGTACGCGCCCTCGACGGCTCGCTGGACATCCCGGCCAGACTCGCCGAGCGCGACGCCGCGTACCCGAGACGGCGCGGGGTGAAGGCGCCGCCGCCCCGGGTGACGGTCGCCCCGGCGCAGTCCCGGCTCGCCACGGTCATCGAGGTGCGCGCGCAGGACGCCCCCGGGCTGCTGCACCGCATCGGGCACGCCCTCGAATCGGCGGCCGTACGGGTGCGCAGCGCCCATGTGTCGACGCTGGGCGCGAACGCGGTGGACGCGTTCTACGTCACCGACCCCGACGGTGCGCCGCTGCCGGCGGAGGAGGCCGTGGAGGTGGCCCGGGCGCTCGAAAACGCCCTGCGCGGCTGACGGCCGACGTGGGCTTGTCCACAGGGGGCAGACCCCACGCCGCGCGGGCGGATACCCTTGGGGTCATCTGTCCGCCTGCCCCCGACACCTGAGGATCCGCGACCGCCGTGTTCGATACCCTCTCCGACCGCCTTGCAGCGACATTCAAGAACCTCCGGGGCAAGGGCCGCCTGTCCGAGGCGGACATCGACGCCACGGCACGTGAGATCCGTATCGCGCTGCTCGAGGCCGACGTGGCGCTGCCCGTCGTGCGCGCCTTCATCAAGCAGATCAAGGAGCGCGCCCTCGGTTCCGAGGTCTCCCAGGCACTGAACCCGGCGCAGCAGGTCATCAAGATCGTCAACGAGGAGCTCATCGGCATCCTCGGCGGCGAGACGCGCCGACTGCGGTTCGCCAAGACCGCGCCCACCGTGATCATGCTCGCGGGTCTCCAGGGTGCCGGTAAGACGACCCTCGCCGGAAAGCTCGGCCTCTGGCTCAAGGGCCAGGGCCACTCCCCGCTGCTCGTCGCCGCCGACCTCCAGCGTCCGAACGCGGTGAACCAGCTGGCCGTCGTCGCCGAGCGCGCCGGTGTCGCCGTCTTCGCACCGCAGCCGGGCAACGGCGTGGGCGACCCGGTGCAGGTCGCCAAGGAGTCGATCGAGTACGCGAAGTCGAAGGTCCACGACATCGTCATCGTCGACACCGCGGGCCGCCTCGGTATCGACCAGGAGATGATGCAGCAGGCCGCGGACATCCGTGACGCGGTCAGCCCCGACGAGGTCCTCTTCGTCGTCGACGCGATGATCGGCCAGGACGCGGTCAACACCGCGGAGGCCTTCCGCGACGGCGTCGGCTTCGACGGCGTCGTGCTCTCCAAGCTGGACGGCGACGCGCGCGGTGGTGCCGCGCTGTCGATCGCGCACGTCACCGGCAAGCAGATCATGTTCGCCTCGAACGGCGAGAAGCTGGACGACTTCGACGCGTTCCACCCGGACCGCATGGCGTCCCGCATCCTCGGCATGGGCGACGTGCTCTCGCTCATCGAGAAGGCCGAGCAGACCTTCAGCCAGGAAGAGGCCGCCAAGATGGCCTCCAAGCTGGCGAGCAGTCAGGGCAAGGACTTCACGCTCGACGACTTCCTGGCGCAGATGGAGCAGGTCAGGAAGATGGGCAGCATCAGCAAGCTGCTCGGCATGCTGCCCGGCATGGGTCAGATCAAGGACCAGATCAACAACATCGACGAGCGGGACGTGGACCGCACGGCCGCGATCATCAAGTCGATGACCCCGGCCGAGCGCCAGGAGCCGACGATCATCAACGGCTCGCGCCGCGCCCGTATCGCCAAGGGCTCCGGTGTCGACGTCAGCGCCGTGAAGGGCCTGGTCGAGCGGTTCTTCGAGGCGCGCAAGATGATGTCGCGCATGGCGCAGGGCGGCGGCATGCCCGGCATGCCGGGGATCCCCGGCATGGGCGGCGGCCCCGGTCGCCAGAAGAAGCAGCAGAAGCAGGCCAAGGGCAAGCGCAAGAGCGGTAACCCGATGAAGCGCAAGGCCGAGGAGCAGGCGGCCGCGGCGCGCCGCGAGCAGGCCGCCCAGGGCGGTGCGTTCGGCCTGCCGGCCGGAGGCGGCGCGGGCCAGGACTTCGAGCTCCCGGACGAGTTCAAGAAGTTCATGGGCTGACGCCCACGGCGATCACTCGGAGGGCCCCGCGGTCGGATGACCGCGGGGCCCTCCGCCGTGTGCGCGGGCCCCGTCCTGCGCGGTGCCCGGGTGGCGGGGCTGCCGGATCTGTGCGGTCATGGGCAGAGGTCCGGCCGGAGACCACCGGAGCGAGCAGGTCGGCGAGGCAGCAGGGCAGGAGGGCAGGCGTGGCAAATTCCGTACCCCCGCGCGACCGCACCGACCAGCCCTGGCGCTCCGAGGGCGCGCCGCCGCCCAAGAGGAAGATGCCCGGCGGCTGGATCGGACTCACCGTCGCCGCGATCGCCGTCTTCGTGCTCGCCAATCTGGCGCTGTCGTACTTCACGGAGGGCGACGAGCCGACGATCTCGTACACCGAGTTCAGCAAACAGGTCACCGCGGACAACGTCACCAAGATCTACGCCAAGGGCGACGCCATCCAGGGCGAGCTGAAGAACAAGAAGCCGGTACCGGGCGGCGAGGGGGACTACACCAAATTCACCACCCAGCGGCCCGCCTTCGCCGATGACAACCTCTGGGCGCAGCTCACCCAGAAGGGTGTGACCGTGACGGCCGAACCGGTTGTCGCCCAGCGCGGACTGCTCGCCAATCTGCTGATCTCGCTCGCGCCGATCGTGCTGCTCGTCCTGCTGTGGGTGTTCATCGCCCGCCGGATGGGCGGAGGGCTGGGCGGCGGGATGCTGGGCCGCAAGGCGCCGCCGAAACCCGTCGAGGTGACGGCGGGCAGGCGGACCACGTTCGAGGACGTGGCGGGGATCGACGAGGTCGCGGGCGAGCTCGACGATGTCGTCGACTTCCTCAAGAAGCCGCAGACGTACTGGGAGATGGGCGCCCGGATGCCCGGCGGGGTCCTGCTCGCGGGCCCGCCGGGCACCGGGAAGACGCTGCTCGCGCGGGCCGTGGCGGGCGAGGCGCGCGTACCGTTCTTCTCCGCGTCGGCCTCCGAGTTCATCGAGATGATCGTCGGCGTGGGCGCCTCGCGGGTACGGGAACTGTTCGCCGAGGCCCGCAAGGTCGCCCCGGCGATCGTGTTCATCGACGAGATCGACACGATCGGACGGGTGCGCGGCGGCGGGGCGGGACTGGGGGGCCACGACGAGCGCGAGCAGACCCTCAATCAGATCCTCACCGAGATGGACGGATTCACCGGCTCGGAGGGCGTGGTCGTGCTCGCCGCCACGAACCGTGCCGACGTCCTCGACCCCGCGCTCACCCGCCCCGGCCGCTTCGACCGCATCGTGCAGGTCAGCCCGCCCGACCGGGGCGGCCGCGAAGCGATCCTGCGGATCCACACCCGGGAGATCCCGCTCGCCGAGGGCGTCGACCTGGCCCAGGTGGCCCGTACGACCCCGGGCATGACCGGCGCCGAACTCGCCAACCTCGCCAACGAGGCCGCGCTGCTCGCGGTGAAGCGGCGGCAGCGGGAGGTCACCCAGAGCGATCTCTCCGACGCCCTGGAGAAGGTCCAGCTCGGTGCGGAACGCTCACTCGTGATGCCCGAGGAGGAGCGGCGCAGGACCGCGTACCACGAGAGCGGCCACGCCCTGCTCGGCATGCTCCAGCCGGGCGCCGACCCCGTTCGCAAGATCACGATCGTGCCGCGCGGCCGTGCGCTGGGGGTCACCCTGTCGACCCCGGACGCCGACAGATACGCGTACACGGAGGAGTACCTGCGCGGACGGATCGTGGGCGCGCTCGGCGGGATGGCGGCCGAGAGCGTCGTGTTCGGGGTTGTCACCACCGGCTCGGAGAGCGACCTGGAGCAGGTCACCCGGCTCGCCCGGGGCATGGTGGGCCGCTGGGGCATGAGCGAGCGGGTCGGCCGCCTCACCGCGGTCCCCTCGGACGCGCAGGAGCCGTACGGCCTCACCGCCGCCCCGGCGACGCTGGACACCGTCGACCACGAGATGCGGCGCATCGTCGACGAGTGCTACGAGAGCGCCTGCCACCAACTCCGCGACAACCGCGACCGCCTGGACGCCCTGGCGGCGGCGCTGCTCGTCAACGAGACCCTGGAGGAGGCCGAGGCCTACCGGGCGGCGGGGATCCCGCGGCTGACGAAGGAGGAGGGGGCGTAGGGCGACCTCCGCCTCCCAAACCTCACCGTGTGCGCGCGATCAGGTACCGGAAGACGTTCGGCATCCACACCGCCCCGTCCGCCCGCACATGGGCGTGCAGCGCCTCCGCCACCTCCTTCTCCACCTGCCCCGGGTCCGTCGCCCGCACCGCCGCGTCGAACAGCCCCGTCGACATCAGCCCGCGCACCGCGCTGTCCACGTCCGCGTAGCCGAAGGGGCACGCCACACGACCCGAGCCGTCCGGCTTGAGGCCGGCGCGGGTCGCCACGTCCTCCAGGTCGTCGCGCCGGGTCGGCCGCCAGCCGCCGCCCGTGCGGAGGCGGTCGGTGAGACGGGCGGCCACCCGCAGCACGGCCGATGTGGAGCAGCGCTCCGGCGGGCCCCACCCGGCCAGGACGACCGCCCCGCCGCGCTCGGCGAGCGGAATTGCCGCCTCCAGCGCCGGTACGAGCCCTTCCGAGTCCCCCGCCGTGCACCCGATCGGGTGAAATGCGGTGATCATGGTGAACCGGGCGCGTGTGGGGTCCGCGGCCTCCTCGGGACCGCCCTCGACGAGCCGCGCCGCGCCTGCCGCGCCCGCCGCCCGTGCGCCGTCCGGCTCCGGCGTGAGCCGCTCGCGGGCCAGCGCGATCCGGGCCGGATCCGTGTCGACGCCCGTGACCCCCGCCCCGCGCGCCGAGGCCATCAGCAGGGCGAGTCCTGAGCCGCAGCCCAGTCCCAGCACCCGGGAATCCGGACCGACCTCCAGGTGCTCGTACACCGCCTCGTAGAGCGGCACCAGCATGCGCTCCTGGATCTCGGCCCAGTCGCGGGCGCGCGCCGCGGGGTCCGTGGACGCCGATACCGATGCCGTGGTCGATGCCTTACGGGGATGGTGCCGGACGAGCGTAGGTGTCATCGAAAAGCGCCCCAATCCGCCAAGAGGTCAGCTGTGCCCGGAAAGACAGCCCCCCGTGTACGTGCGCTCGCGCTCCCCCTGTATGTCAGGGAACTCCGCATCCGTTCCCGCGTCCAGAGGTCGCGCCGCAAAGCCTCGCGTGCTCCGTTCGCGCGCCCCCGCGCGCCCCGGTCGATTCCTCATCCAGGGTGCAGCCGCCGTACGATTCCCGCCATGGCAAAGGCACCCGTTCTCACGCCGCAGGCCGAGGACTTCCCCCGCTGGTACCAGGACCTGATCAACAAGGCCGAGCTCGCCGACAACGGCCCGGTGCGCGGCACGATGGTGATCCGTCCGTACGGTTACGGCCTCTGGGAACGGATGCAGCAGGAGATGGACGCCCGCATCAAGGAGGCCGGGGCGTCCAACGCGTACTTCCCGCTCTTCATCCCGCAGTCGTACCTGACGAAGGAAGCCGAGCACGTCGAGGGCTTCGCCCCCGAGCTCGCGGTCGTCACGCACGGCGGCGGCAAGGAGCTGGAGGAGCCGGTCGTCGTCCGGCCCACCTCCGAGACGATCATCAACGAGTACTTCGCCAAGTGGATCCAGAGCTACCGCGATCTGCCGCTGCTCATCAACCAGTGGGCGAACGTGGTCCGCTGGGAGATGCGCCCCCGGGTCTTCCTGCGCACCACGGAGTTCCTCTGGCAGGAGGGCCACACCGCCCACGCCACGTACGAGGAGGCCCGGGACTACGCGGCCCACATCCACCGCGAGGTCTACGCCGACTTCATGGTGAACGTCCTCGGCATCGATGTGGTGCTCGGCCGCAAGACCCCCAGGGAGCGCTTCGCCGGGGCCGTCAACACCCTCACGCTCGAAGGCATGATGGGTGACGGCAAGGCCCTGCAGATGGGCACGAGCCACGAGCTCGGCACCAACTTCTCCAAGGCCTTCAACACGACCTATCTGTCCCGGGCCGGCAAGCAGGAGCTGGCCTGGCAGACCTCCTGGGGCTCCTCCACCCGGATGGTCGGCGGTCTGATCATGTCGCACGGCGACGACAACGGACTGCGCGTGCCGCCGCGCCTCGCGCCCGTCCAGGCCGTGGTCCTGGCCATCAAGGGCGACGAGGCCGTGCTGGCCAAGGTGCGCGAGATCGGCGACCGGCTGCGGGGCGCGGGCATCCGGGTCCAGGTCGACGACCGCACGGACACCCCCTTCGGGCGACGGGCCGTGGACTGGGAGCTGAAGGGCGTGCCGGTACGCATCGAGGTCGGCCCGCGCGACCTGGAGGGCGGTACGGCGATGCTGGCCCGCCGCATTCCCGGGGGGAAGGAGCCCGTCGCCATCGACGCGCTCGCCGAGTTGCTGCCGAAGGTGCTGGAGGAGGACCAGGCGCTGCTGCTGAGCCAGTCGCGCGAGCGCCGGGAGTCCCGTACCGCCGATGTGTCGACGATCGCCGAGGCCGCCGACGCGGCGGTCGCCGGTGGCTGGGCGCGCATCCCGTGGGCGACGCTGGGCACCGAGGGGGAGGCACTGCTCGCCGATCAGGCCGTGTCCGTACGGTGTCTGGTCGCGGAGGACGGGTCGGTGCCGGAGAGCGACGACGCCCCGGGTACGCTCGCGATCGTCGCACGGGCCTACTGACGGTGCCCGGGGCGCAACCCGGCGCCCTCGCGCCCCTGGAGAGCAACCGCGCCCCGGCGGTACGCGCCGAGCCGGAGGGGTGGCCCGAAGCCTCCGTTGAGGGCGGTGGTGGGAGACGGGTGGGCGTACGTGTCACTACGTACCACCTTGGTGGGAGCTGTGAGGCTTCTCCGCAGATCGGCGCACCCGCCCTCGTCAGGACGCATCAACGGCAACTGACGGGTACGTGCAAATTATTTGGGATGCCCCGGAATGGAACCCAGGCGCGGCCCGGCTCGTTAGCACGACGTGAGCACGACACCACCTGTTCTCGCCGCAGAGCTGGCACAGGCGTGGGCCGACATTCAGCGGCACCACCCCGACCTGCCGGATCTTGCCGCGCCCGAATCCCTGATCGGAGAGTCCTCGTCCGCCTGCGGCCACGAGCTCTCCTTCGAGCGACTGCTCCATGAGGCAGTCCACGGCATCGCCGCCGCCCGAGGGGTCCGAGACACCTCCCGCGCCGGCCGCTACCACAACCGCCGGTTCCTGGCGATCGCCGAGGAGATGGGCCTGGACCACCCGGAGGAGCCACACCCGAGCAGCGGTTTCTCCCTGGTCACGCTCAACCCCGAGGCGAAGCGGAGGTACCGCCCGACGATCGAGCGGCTGCAGCGTGCCCTCGCCGCGCACACCGTCGCGACCGCCTCCGACACCAAGCGCACCTTCCGGGGCCCAGCCGCCCGGCACGGCTCGTCCGGTGGCGGTGTGCGGGTCAAGGCCGTGTGCGACTGCGGTCGTAACGTCAGAGTGGTGCCGTCGGTCCTCGCCCAGGCGCCCATCGTCTGCGGCGGCTGCGGAAAGCCGTTCCGCATCCCGGAAGCCGTGGGCGCGGCGAGCTGACCTGCCTGGCCGGCGGGGCGGCCGCCGCGGGGGACCGGGTCGGCCCGCCGGGATCCGTGTGGCACAATGGTCAGCTGTACTCGACAGTCGCATAGGACCCCTCTCTCCTCCGGCTGACGCGTCCATCGGGCACTCCGAGTACCGCAACCCCACGTGGCATCCCGTTGTGCCCAACCACGTCAAGACCAGGAGACACCACTCCAGTGGCAGTCAAGATCAAGCTGAAGCGTCTCGGCAAGATTCGCCAGCCCCACTACCGCATCGTCGTCGCCGACTCCCGTACCCGCCGTGACGGCCGGGCCATCGAGGAGATCGGTCTGTACCACCCGACGTACAACCCGTCGCGCATCGAGGTCGACTCGGAGCGTGCGCAGTACTGGCTGTCCGTCGGCGCCCAGCCGACCGAGCCGGTTCTCGCCATCCTGAAGCTCACCGGTGACTGGCAGAAGCACAAGGGCCTGCCGGCCCCGGCGCCGCTGCTGCAGCCGGCGACGAAGGAGGACAAGCGCGCCTCGTTCGACGCCTTCGCCAAGACGCTCGAGGGTGACGACGCCAAGGGTGAGGCCATCACCCCGAAGGCGAAGAAGACCGAGAAGAAGGCGGACGAGGCCGAGGCCGCCGCCGAGTCGACCGAGGCCTGAGCATGCTCGAGGAGGCTCTCGAGCACCTCGTGAAGGGCATCGTCGACAACCCGGACGAAGTGCAGGTGGCCTCGCGCAATCTGCGCCGCGGCCGGGTGCTCGAGGTCCGGGTGCACCCCGACGATCTCGGTAAGGTGATCGGCCGCAACGGTCGCACCGCGCGCGCCCTGCGCACCGTCGTGGGCGCCATCGGCGGCCGTGGTATCCGTGTCGACCTCGTCGACGTGGATCAGGTCTGACCTTTGTATTGAGGGCTGATGTAACGGGGCCGGAGGTGGCGCAAGCCACCTCCGGCCCTCGCATTTTCAACGGACTCAGGAGCTAGACGTGCAGTTGGTAGTCGGACGGATCGGCCGTGCCCATGGCATCAAGGGCGAGGTCACCGTCGAGGTACGTACCGACGAACCGGAGCTGCGGCTCGCGCCCGGCGCCGTACTGGCCACCGATCCGGCCTCGGCGGGGCCCCTGAGGATCGAGACCGGGCGTGTGCACAGCGGCCGCCTGCTGCTGCGCTTCGAGGGCGTACGGGACCGCAACGGCGCGGAGGCCCTGCGCAACACGCTGCTGATCGCCGACGTGGACCCGGACGAACTCCCGGAAGAGCCCGACGAGTACTACGACCACCAGCTGATGGACCTCGACGTGGTGCTCGCCGACGGCACTGAGATCGGCCGGATCACCGAGATCTCCCACCTGCCCTCGCAGGATCTCTTCATCGTCGAACGTCCCGACGGCAGCGAGGTGATGATCCCCTTCGTCGAGGAGATCGTCACCGAGATCGACCTGGCGGAGCAGAAAGCCGTCATCGACCCGCCCCCCGGACTGATCGACGACCGGGCAGTCATCGACTCCAGCCGGGACGAGGACTCCGAGGACGGCGCCTGATGCGGCTCGACGTCGTCACGATCTTCCCCGAGTACCTGGAGCCGCTGAACGTCTCGCTGGTCGGCAAGGCCCGGGCGCGCGGGCAGCTCGACGTACACGTGCACGACCTGCGGCACTGGACGTACGACCGGCACAACACGGTCGACGACACGCCCTACGGCGGCGGCCCCGGCATGGTCATGAAGACCGAACCCTGGGGCGACGCGCTCGACGACGCACTGGCCGCCGGGTACGAGACCGGCGCGCACGGCCCGGCGCTGGTCGTGCCGACCCCCAGCGGGCGCCCGTTCACCCAGGAGGTCGCCGTCGAGCTCTCCGAGCGGCCCTGGCTGATCTTCACCCCCGCCCGGTACGAGGGCATCGACCGCCGGGTGATCGACGAGTACGCCACCCGGATACCGGTCTACGAGGTCTCCATCGGGGACTACGTCCTGGCCGGCGGCGAGGCGGCCGTACTGGTCATCACCGAGGCCGTCGCGCGTCTGCTGCCCGGCGTCCTCGGCAACGCCGAATCGCACCGCGACGACTCCTTCGCGCCCGGAGCGATGGCGAACCTCCTGGAGGGGCCCGTCTACACCAAGCCTCCGGAGTGGCGCGGGCGCGGCATTCCGGACGTGCTGCTCAGTGGGCACCACGGGAAGATCGCCCGCTGGCGTCGCGACGAGGCCTTCCGGCGCACCGTGGCCAACCGGCCCGATCTGATCGAGCGCTGTGACCCCTCGGCGTTCGACAAGAAGGACCGGGAGATCCTCTCCATCCTGGGCTGGGCGCCCTCGCCCGACGGTCGATTTTGGCGCAGGCCCCAGGCCGTGGAAGAATAGGCCGCTGCCGTACGTCCGGCGTGCGCCCCTGCCACAGGGGGATACGACGCCCGCTCCGACGCCACGGCCCCATGACTCTCCCTCTCTCCCGCTGATGACCTGTGGCATCGGCGAAGAAAGCAGACGAACATGTCTCAGCTCCTCGACGCTGTCAAGGCCGCGTCCCTGCGGTCCGACGTCCCCGCCTTCCGTCCCGGTGACACCGTGAACGTCCACGTTCGCGTCATCGAGGGCAACCGCTCCCGTATCCAGCAGTTCAAGGGTGTCGTCATCCGCCGCCAGGGCTCGGGCGTCAGCGAGACCTTCACGGTCCGCAAGGTCTCCTTCTCCGTCGGCGTCGAGCGCACCTTCCCGGTGCACAGCCCGATCTTCGAGAAGATCGAGCTCGTCACCCGCGGTGACGTCCGTCGCGCCAAGCTCTACTACCTGCGTGAGCTGCGCGGCAAGGCCGCGAAGATCAAGGAGAAGCGCGAGAACTGAGCTCCGGCTCACACCCGCGCCCCCGCTGTGGACTTCATACGGCTCATACCTGCGGCCGGATAGCATCTGGCCGCGATGGACACCGAAGCACAGCACACGGAGCGCGACCGCTCATCCGCACCCGAGACCACCGAGTCCGGGCCGGAGGAGGGGTCGCGCTCCGCGCGCGTTTCCGGGCGCCCCGAGGCGTCCGCCTTCTGGGCGCGCATCTCCTGGCGGCGTGCCGGGCTGCTCGGGTGCGTCTGTGCCGTCTTCCTGCTGCTCCTCAGTCACTTCGTGGTGCAGCCCTTCCTGATCCCCAGCACCTCGATGGAGCCCACCCTCGCCGTCGGTGACCGGGTGCTGGTGAACAAGCTGGCGTACCGTTTCGGCTCCGAGCCGCGGCGGGGGGACGTCGTCGTGTTCGACGGCAGCGGCTCGTTCGTCCGCCAGGCGCCGGAGGAGAGCCCGGTCGCCGGGCTGCTGCACGGGGCGGCCGCGGGGCTGGGTCTGGCCGAGCCCGACGAGACCGACTTCGTGAAGCGGGTGGTGGGCGTCGGGGGCGACCGCGTGGTCTGCTGCGACGAAGGGGGAAGGGTCGAGGTGAACGGCGTACCCGTCGACGAGCGTTACGTGTACGTCGGCGATGCCCCGTCCCGGGTGCCCTTCGACATCGTCGTACCGCAGGGCACGTTGTGGGTCATGGGCGACCACCGCAGCAAGTCCCGCGACTCGCGTGATCACCTGGGGGACCCCGGCGGCGGCATGGTGCCCCTCGACATGGTGATCGGCCGGGCGGACTGGATCGGCTGGCCGGCCGGCCGGTGGTCCTCGCTGGAGCCGACCGCCGCCTTCGACGGCGTACCGGCTCCCGGAGGTGCCCATGGGTAACCGCGGACGTCGCGCGAGCCATCGGTCCGACACCCGGCTGCCTACCGGCACCCGTCCCACGGACGGTGCGCGGCCCTTGCCAGGGCGTGCGGAGCGGCGCAGGCTCGCACGCAAGGTGAAGCGACGGCGGCAGCGGTCCGCCGTGAAGGAGATACCGCTCCTCATCACCGTCGCGTTGCTGATCGCGCTGGTCCTGAAGACCTTCCTGGTCCAGGCCTTCGTGATCCCGTCCGGCTCGATGGAACAGACGATCAAGATCGACGACCGGGTGCTGGTGGACAAGCTGACGCCCTGGTTCGGATCGAAGCCCGAACGCGGCGACGTCGTCGTCTTCAGGGACCCGGGCAACTGGCTGCAGCAGGAGCAGGCCCCGAAGCAGGACGATCCGGTCGGCATCAAGCAGATCAAGCAGGCCCTGACCTTCATCGGGCTGCTGCCGTCCGACGACGAGCAGGATCTGATCAAGCGGGTCGTCGCGGTCGGCGGGGACACCGTCAAGTGCTGCGACGCGAACGGCAAGGTCACCGTCAACGGCGTACCGCTGAACGAGCCGTACCTGCACCCCGACGATCTCGACACCCCGTCCGAACGATCATTCGAGGTCGCCGTCCCCGCCGGGCGGTACTTCGTGATGGGGGACCACCGCTCCGACTCGGCCGACTCGCGCTTCCACCTCGAAGAGCAGTTCCGCGGCACGGTCGCCGAGGAGGAGGTCGTCGGCCGCGCGGTCGTCATCGCCTGGCCGTTCGGCCACTGGCGCACGCTGGAGCAGCGTGATGCGTACGCGTCGGTACCGGACGCACGTGGTGGTGCGGCCACCGCGCGCGGCCCGTCGCATAGTGTGGCCACTCAGGATCTGAACGGAATGACCCGGCTCCCGGGCTCTGCGGAACTCCCGCTCGTTATGGGAGTGGTGGGCCTGCATCGCCTCCGGTACGGGCGGGCGTGGGGCGAGGAGTGGACGAGGAGTGGATGTGGGGGACGTGGCGGTCGACGCACGATCCGGACGCGAAGGACCCGAAGGACCCGAAGGACCTGGGGGACCCGGCGAACTGCCCGATCCGCCGGGCGGGGCATCCGCGGACGCGACGGTCGGCGAAGGTGATCCGGACGGGGCCGGTCCGGGGGAGGACGGCTCCCCGAGGCAGCGGTCGTTCTGGAAGGAACTGCCCCTGCTGATCGGCATCGCCCTGGTCCTCGCGCTGCTGATCAAGACGTTCCTGGTGCAGGCGTTCTCGATTCCGTCGGACTCGATGATGAATACGCTGCAGCGGGGCGACCGGGTGCTGGTCGACAAGCTGACTCCGTGGTTCGGCTCGGAGCCCGAGCGCGGCGAGGTGGTGGTCTTCCACGATCCGGGCGGCTGGCTGGAGGGGGAGCCGACTCCTGAGCCGAACGTGATGCAGGACGTTCTGAGCTTCATCGGCCTGATGCCGTCGGCCGAGGAGAAGGACCTGATCAAGCGGACCATCGCGGTCGCCGGCGACACCGTGGAGTGCAAGAAGGGCGGCAAGGTCACCGTCAACGGGAAGGCGCTGGACGAGACGTCGTACACCTTCCCGGGGAGCACGCCGTGCGATGACATGCCCTTCGGGCCGTTCAAGGTGCCCGACGGCAAGATCTGGGTGATGGGCGACAACCGGCAGAACTCGTGGGACTCCCGCTATCACACCGAGGACGCGAACAACGGCTTCGTGCCGGTCGACCAGGTCGTCGGGCGGGCCGTCGTGGTGGCGTGGCCGCTCGGCCGCTGGTCCACGCTGCCGGTGCCGGACACCTTCGATCAGCCGGGTGTGAGTGCCACGGCGGCTGTGGCGCCCGGTGCGATCGCGATCGCCGCTGTCGTGCCGATCGCGCTCTGGCGCAGGCGGAAGCCGCAGCGCCCGGGGTCGGCCGGCTGACGTCCGAGTCGGCAGGATGAACTGCCCCCGGCCGTTCGGCGATCATGCCGAGCGACCGGGGGCGTTCGTCTGTGGTGGGCGTGCCGCGGTGCCCGGCGGCCCACCGACGGAAAGGCGATCGGAGAACGGCAGTAGCTCCGCGGAACTTCCGCTCGTTATTCGGGGAAGTGGGCTTGTGACGAACAGGGCCCAGAGGGCAGGCGTTGGCGCGGAATGAGGAGTGGATGTGAGCGACGTGGCCGTCGGTGCACGATCTGGACCCGGAGAGCCCGAGAAGAGGCCCGAGCAACCCGCTGACTCCGCCTACGATCCCGCGGACGACACACAAGATCCGGACGGGCACGGGAACGAGAGCTCCGCGGACGGGGGCGGCGGGAAGTCGGGGAAGCACCGGTCCTTCTGGAAAGAACTGCCGCTGCTCGTCGTCATCGCGCTGGTCCTCGCGCTGCTGATCAAGACGTTCCTGGTGCAGGCGTTCTCGATTCCGTCGGACTCGATGATGAACACGCTGCAGCGGGGCGACCGGGTGCTGGTCGACAAGCTGACGCCGTGGTTCGGCTCGGAGCCCGAGCGCGGCGAGGTGGTGGTCTTCCACGATCCGGGGGGCTGGCTGGACGACACCTACACGCCCGAGCCGAACGCGCTGCAGGAATTCCTCAGCTTCATCGGCCTGATGCCGTCGTCGAAGGAGAAGGACCTGATCAAGCGGGTCATCGCGGTCGGCGGGGACACCGTGGAGTGCAAGAAGGGCGGCAAGGTCACCGTCAACGGCAAGACGCTGGACGAGACGTCGTACATCCACCCCGGCAGCACCCCCTGCGACGACGAGCCGTTCGGGCCGATCAAGGTGCCTGAGGGCCGGATCTGGGTGATGGGCGACAACCGGCAGAACTCGCGGGACTCGCGTTACCACCAGGAGCTTCCCGGCCAGGGCACCGTCTCCAACGATCAGGTCGTCGGGCGGGCCGTCGTGGTGGCGTGGCCGCTCGGCCGCTGGTCCACGCTGCCGGTGCCGGCCACCTTCGACCAGCCGGGTCTGAACGCCGCGGCCGCTGTCGCGGCGGCGGCGGCGCCTGCCGCGCTCGGGGTGGCGGGCGCGCTGCCGATCGTGATGCTGAGGAGGAAGAGGCTCACCGACAGGCAGGCCGCGGGGCAGGCTGCCGCGCAGGCCACCGAGCAGGTCGCCGCGCACAGTGTGGGGCAGACTGCCGGGCGGACCGCCGGGTAGGGTGCCGCTCGGATCAGCGATCGTCGATCTCCGAGGTGGGGAGCGCTGGGATGAGCGGAACAGGACGTACTGAGGACGGCCACGGCCGTCTCGGCAGCCTGCTGTCGGGACTGGCCGTGGCCGTCGGCTGTGTGCTCTTCCTCGGAGGGTTCGGCTGGGGAGCCGTCCAGTACAAGCCGTACACGGTGCCCACGGACTCCATGTCGCCGACCGTCGCCGCGGGCGACCGGGTGCTGGCGCAGCGGATCGACGGCTCCGAGGTGCGACGCGGTGACATCGTGGTCTTCACCGACAAGGTGTGGGCCGATATGCCGATGGTGAAGCGCGTGGTCGCGGTGGGCGGTGACAAGGTCGCGTGCTGCGATGCGGACGGCCGGATGACCATCAACGGCAAGGCCATCGAAGAACCGTATCTGCGCGGTCAGGGAGCGGCGTCGCTGACGAAGTTCAGCGTCACCGTGCCCGAGGGACAGCTGTTCCTGCTCGGCGACGAGCGCGGCGGTTCCCTGGACTCCCGCACGCACCTTCAGGACGCCGGGCAGGGCTCCGTGCCGCGCGAAGCGGTCCAGGGGCGGCTGGACGCCGTGGTCTGGCCGCTGGGCAGTCTGCTGGAGCGCCCGCAGAGCTTCGCGGCGCTGCCGGGCGGGGTGTCGCAGCCGGGGCCGGTGAAGCTGGTTGCGGGGGCCGTGGTGCTCGGGGCCGTACTGGTGCTGGGAGGTGGGGTGTACGGGCCGGTCGCGCGGTTCATCGGCCGACGGCGTGCCCGCCCCGAGCCGGGGAAGCCTGGGAAGGTGACGGCCGATGTCTGAGCGGCGACTGAGGGAGGTCGCGAGGGTGATCCTGCTCGACCCGCAGGACCGGGTCCTGCTGATCCACGGGTTTGAGCCGGACGATCCCACGGACACCTGGTGGTTCACTCCGGGCGGCGGGATCGAGGGCGGTGAGACCCGTGAGGAGGCCGCGCTGCGTGAGGTCGCGGAGGAGACCGGGATCACCGATGTCGAGCTGGGCCCGGTGATCTGGAAGCGCGAGTGCTCGTTCCCGTTCGACGGGCGGCGCTGGGAGCAGGACGAGTGGTACTACCTGGCGCGTACGCGGCAGACCGCGACCAGTCTCGCCGGGCTGACCGGGCTGGAGCGGCGCAGCGTCACGGGGCTCAGGTGGTGGACCTCCGCGGAACTGTCGGCGGCGCGTGAGACGGTGTACCCGACCAGACTCGCCGAGCTGCTCCGCACGCTGCTCGACGACGGTCCTCCGAGTTCGCCGGTGGTCCTGGCCCCAGAAATCGTTTAGGGGAGCGGGGCGCTGGCGCACAATAGGGGGACGCACGGCTGAAGGGGAACATGCCATGAGTGCCGAGGACCTCGAAAAGTACGAGACCGAGATGGAGCTGAAGCTCTACCGGGAGTACCGCGACGTCGTCGGTCTGTTCAAATACGTGATCGAGACCGAGCGTCGCTTCTATCTCACCAACGACTACGAGATGCAGGTGCACTCGGTGCAGGGTGAGGTCTTCTTCGAGGTCTCGATGGCGGATGCCTGGGTCTGGGACATGTACCGGCCGGCCAGGTTCGTCAAGCAGGTCCGGGTGCTGACGTTCAAGGACGTGAACATCGAGGAGCTGAACAAGAGCGACCTGGAGCTTCCCGGCGGGTGATGGCCGGCGGGTGATCACCCCGAAGGGTGATGGAGTTGTCCACAGTCGTGCGGTTGTCCACCAAGATCCACTGCTGAGGGTGCGAGGCGTCAGAGTCGGTGCCGGAGGTGGTGCCGACATGAACGCACGGGGGGCACTGGGCAGGTACGGCGAGGAGCTGGCCGCGCGGCGGCTGGCCGAAGCCGGGATGACGGTCCTGGAGCGCAATTGGCGCGGTGGCAGGACCGGTGAGATCGACATCGTGGCCCGGGACGGCGACGCCCTGGTGATCTGCGAGGTCAAGACCCGCAAGGCCGGACCGTTCGAGCATCCGATGGCGGGCGTCACGGCCACCAAGGCGGAGCGGCTGCGGGGACTGGCCGAGCGCTGGATGCAGGAGCACGGCGGCGCTCCGCCGGGAGGGGTCCGGATCGACCTCGTCGGAGTCCTGGTCCCCGAGCGCGGCGCGCCCGTGGTCGAGCACGCGCGGGGGGTGGCCTGATGGGATTCGCGCGTACGTGCTCGGTGGCGCTGGTGGGTGTCGAGGGCGTGGTGGTCGAGGTCCAGGCCGACCTGGAGCCCGGCGTCGCGGCCTTCACCCTCGTAGGCCTGCCCGACAAGAGCCTGGTGGAGAGCCGTGACCGGGTCAGGGCGGCCGTGGTCAACTCCGACGCGGAATGGCCGCAGAAGAAACTCACGGTGGGACTCAGCCCCGCGTCCGTGCCCAAGAGCGGATCGGGTTTCGACCTCGCCGTCGCGTGCGCCGTGCTCGGCGCGGCGGAGCGCATCGACCCGAGGGCGATCGCCGATCTGGTGCTCGTCGGTGAACTGGGGCTGGACGGCAGGGTCCGGCCGGTGCGCGGGGTGCTGCCGGCAGTCCTCGCGGCAGCCGACGCGGGATACCGGCAGGTGGTCGTCCCCGAGCAGACGGCAGGGGAGGCGTCGCTCGTGCCGGGCGTGTCCGTCCTCGGAGTGCGGAGCCTGCGCCAGCTGATCGCCGTGCTGAACGACGAGCCGGTGCCGCAGGAGGAGCCCGACGGCGAAGGCCGCCCCGACGCCATGCTCGCCGGGCTCATGGTGCCCGGTGCCGGGGTGGGCACGGGGCTGGCCGCACACCCGGACGACGCCGACGGGCAGTGGCCCGACCTCGCGGACGTGGCCGGCCAGCACGCCGCCCGGACCGCCCTGGAGATCGCGGCGGCGGGAGCCCACCATCTGCTGCTCCAGGGCCCGCCGGGCGCGGGCAAGACGATGCTGGCCGAGCGGTTGCCGGCGGTGCTGCCGGCGCTGGCCCGCCAGGAGTCCCTGGAGGTCACCGCCGTCCACTCGGTCGCGGGAATCCTGCCGCCCGGTGAGCCCCTCGTGCGCAGGCCGCCGTACTGCGCTCCGCACCACTCGGCGACGATGCAGTCCCTCGTCGGCGGCGGACAGGGCCTGCCGAGGCCCGGAGCGGTGTCCCTGGCGCATCGGGGTGTGCTGTTTCTGGACGAGGCCCCGGAGTTCTCGGCGAAGGCGCTCGACGCACTTCGCCAGCCTCTGGAGGCCGGGCATGTGGTCGTCGCCCGCAGTGCGGGGGTGGTCCGGCTGCCGGCGCGCTTCCTCATGGTGCTCGCGGCCAACCCGTGCCCGTGCGGGCGGCACACCCTGCACGGCGCCGGGTGCGAGTGCCCGGCTTCGGTGATCCGCCGCTACCAGGCGAGGCTGTCCGGGCCGCTCCTCGACCGGGTGGACCTGCGGGTCGAGGTGGAGCCGGTCAGCCGTTCCGATCTGCTGGGGCACGGGGGCCGGGGCGAGCCGACCGAGGTCGTCGCCGCCAGGGTCCGGGAAGCCAGGGCCAGGGCCGCCGCCCGGCTGGAGGGCACCCCCTGGAGCGTCAACAGCGAGGTCCCCGGCCACGAACTGCGCACCCGCTGGCAGGTGGCCCCCGGCGCGCTGGGCGCGGCCGAGCGCGACATGGAGCGGGGGCTGCTCACCGCCCGGGGCATGGACCGCGTCCTGCGAGTCGCCTGGACGGTCGCCGACCTCGCCGGTCGCGACCGGCCCGACGCCCGCGACGTGGACCTCGCGCTGCAACTGCGCACCGGCATCGCCAGAGGTGTCCCGGCCGGGGCGGTGGCAGGAGCCGCGCCGTGACGGGGCGCGCCGGGGGCACGGGCCCCGGGCGCCGTGGGCGCGGGGGGCTCGTATGACGGCGGGCGTGAGTGATGAGGAGCGGCTGGCGCGCGCCGCGTTGACGAGGGTCGTCGAACCGGGTGACGAACACGCGGGGCGGTGGCTGCGCGAGTACGGCGCGGTGGAGCTCATGGCACGGCTCACCGCGCCCGCGCCCGCGCCGGCGGAGGGCGCGTTGACCGGCGCGGGGGAGCGGCGCATCGCGGGCTACCGGATACGGGCCGCGGGCGCCTGCCCGGAGCGGGACCTCGAAGCGATGGCGGAGGCGGGCGGGCGTTTCATCTGCCCGGGCGACCCCGAATGGCCGAGCCAGCTCGATGACCTCGGGGCGGCGAGACCCGTGGGGCTCTGGCTGCGGGGCCGCCCTGATCTGCGGATATGGGCCCTGCGCTCGGTCGCCGTGGTGGGTGCCAGGGCGTGCACGCTGTACGGTGCGCACGTCGCCGGCAGCCTCGGCTCCGGGCTCGCCGAGCGGGGCTGGGTCGTCGTCTCCGGTGCCGCGCACGGGGTGGACGGGGCCGCGCACCGGGGCGCGCTCGCCGCCGGAGGAGCGACGGTCGCGGTGCTCGCCTGCGGCGTCGACGTCGTCTATCCACGCGCTCACGCCGAGTTGATCGGCCGCATCGTGGAACAGGGTCTGGTCATCGGCGAGTTGCCGCCCGGCGGCCATCCGACCCGCAGCAGATTCGTCCTGCGCAACCGCGTCATCGCCGCCCTCACCCGGGGCACCGTCGTCGTGGAGGCCGAATACCGCAGCGGCTCGCTCGTCACCGCCCGCCACGCCCGGTGTCTCGGCCGCTTCACGATGGGCGTTCCAGGGCCGGTGACCAGCGGACTCTCGGCCGGGGTGCATGAACTGCTGCGCGGAGAGGCGGTGCTCGTCACCGACGCCGCCGAAGTCGCCGAGCTGGTGGGGGACATCGGCGATCTCGCGCCGGAGCGTCGCGGGCCCGTACTCCCCAGGGACCTCCTCGGACCCTCCGGCGCGCGGGTGCTGGAGGCGCTCCCGGCCCGGGGCGGCCTCGACGGGGGTGCCATCGCCCGCAGGGCCGGGACCACACCGGACGAGGCGGTCGTCAGGCTGTACGAACTGCAGTCGCTGGGGTTCGTCGAACGTCACGGTGACGGCTGGCAGTTGACGCCGAGCGCGATGTGCCCTTCGAACGCCCGGCGAGGCGGTGCTTGACCTGGCGCATTCGGGTGAAATGGTGAGGGGGATGACCTTCGCATTTCCCGCGGTGACGCCGTGGGGGCCGGCGCGTACGGCGTCGGCCCCCGTTCGAAGGTGTGGCCGACCGTGCGTACCCCGCACAGGCGCGATCCCCCGATGTTCGCGCACCGCAATGCTCCAGTCACGCTACGCTCACCAGGTTCCCCACCCAGCCATCGGTCCACATGAACGTCCCCTCACACACCACAGCAGAACGGCTCAAGGCAACGCATGCCCCAGCACACCTCCGGGTCTGACCGCGCGGCAGTGACACCCGCTGCCCGTGGCGCCCTGCGGCCGCCCGCGCCCTCGTCGCTCGACGAGTTGTGGCGGTCGTACAAGGCCACGGGCGACGGCCGGCTGCGGGAGCAGTTGATCCTGCACTACTCACCGCTGGTGAAGTACGTCGCGGGCCGGGTGAGCGTCGGACTGCCGGCCAACGTCGAGCAGGCCGACTTCGTCTCCTCGGGAGTCTTCGGTCTCATCGACGCCATCGAGAAGTTCGACATCGAGCGGTCGATCAAGTTCGAGACATACGCGATCACCCGCATCCGGGGCGCCATGATCGACGAACTGCGGGCCCTGGACTGGATCCCGCGCTCCGTGCGGCAGAAGGCCCGTGCGGTCGAGCGGGCCTACGCCACCCTGGAGGCCCAGCTGCGGCGCACCCCCTCCGAGAGCGAGGTCGCCGCGGAGATGGGGATCGGGCTGGAGGAACTGCACTCCGTTTTCAGCCAGTTGTCGCTGGCGAACGTGGTGGCCCTGGAGGAGCTGCTGCACGTCGGAGGCGAAGGCGGCGACCGGCTCAGCCTGATGGACACGCTGGAGGACACCGCGGCGGACGATCCGGTCGAGGTCGCCGAGGGCCGCGAGCTGCGCCGCCTCCTCGCGCGCGCGATCAACACCCTCCCGGACCGCGAGAAGACCGTGGTGACGCTCTACTACTACGAGGGCCTCACGCTCGCCGAGATCGGCAATGTCCTCGGGGTCACCGAGAGCAGAGTCAGCCAGATCCACACCAAGTCCGTGCTGCAGCTGCGGGCCAAGCTGGCCGACGTCGGCCGCTGACACGAACCGACGCGATCACCCCCCCGCCGCGAAATCGTCCCTGTCCCCGTCCCCCTGAACGGTCTCGGCCGTAAAGTGGTCCCGTGCCCAGGATTCGAGCGGCCTCCGTGGCCGAGCACCGGACCATGCAGCGAGGCGCCCTGCTGGACGCCGCGCGCTCCCTGCTGTCCGAAGGCGGTACGGAAGCGCTGACCTTCCCCGCCCTCGCCGAGCGCACGGGCCTGGCCAGGTCGTCCGTCTACGAGTACTTCCGCTCCCGTGCCGCCGTCGTCGAGGAACTGTGCGCCGTCGACTTCCCGGTCTGGGCGGCCGAGGTCGAGGCCGCCATGGAGCGGGCCGCGACGCCCGAGGGCAAGGTCGAGGCGTATGTGCGCCAGCAGCTCGAACTGGTCGGCGACCGGCGTCACCGGGCCGTCGTGGCGATCTCCGCGAGCGAGCTGGACGCAGGCGCGCGCGAGAAGATCCGCGCTGCGCACGGCGGGCTCGTCGCGATGATCGTGGAGGCGCTCGGGGAGCTGGGCCACCAGCAGCCCAGGCTGGCCGCGATGCTCCTCCAGGGCGTCGTCGACGCGGCCGTCCGCCGTATCGAACTCGGCGCGGCGGAAGAGCCCGCCGAGATCGCGGAGGCCGCGGTGTCGATGGCTCTGCGCGGGGTCTGCGGCGACTGACCCCCCGGCTCGGCCCCGCCCGCCGCTCCTCCGGGCCGGTGCCCGCCCGCCACTCTCCGGGACGTGCCCGCCGGACCGCGTCAGCGTCCGGTGCGACCACGCCGCCGCGGCGGCCAGCGCCATCGCCTGTGCGGTATCCGTATCCGTATCCGCATCCCCCGGCGCGGGCGCATCCGCAGGGACCGGATCCGGCCGCGGTAGCGGGACGCCGAAGACCGGCAGCAGCCGGGAAGGGCCCCGGCGCAGCTGCTCCTCGGAAAGCAGCGACAGCGGGTCGAGGTAGACGTCCCCGCGCCGCAGGCCCCAGTGGAGACACCCCGAGGGGCAGTGCGACGGGCCGGCCGGGCGGACGGCCACCACCTGGCCCGCGGTCACCGAAGTGCCCGCCGTCACCACAGCGCGCACCGGTTCGTACGTGGTGCGCAGCGCGGGCTCGCCCGTACCCGACAGGGTGATGGACAGGACCCCGCGCCCGGCCACCGTCCCCGCGAACGACACCACGCCCGCCGCCGCGGCCCGCACCGCCGTGCCCGGAGGTGCCGCCAGGTCCACCCCGCGGTGCCCTCGCCCGTACGGGGAGTCCGGCGGCTCCCACCCCCTCACCACGGCGGGGCGCGGCGGACCCACCGGCCAGGTACCCGCACCCGGCCCCGCACCCGGCCCCGCACCTGCACCCGCACCCGGGCCCGGAGGCCCCGCCCACGCGGTCCCTCCCGCCAGGGCCCACACCAGCCCAGCCAGCCCCACCAGCACCGACACCAGCACCGACGTCACGACACGTACGCGATTCATGGGCCGACGGTCCCGCACCCCGCCCCGCCCCCGCTGATCATGGTCCGGATCTGTGGACTACTGACTGGTTGTGGACAGCGCCGTCACCCGGCACCGCGCCCGTCCCGTACACTTCTTCTGGCGATCCGGGTCACCGGGTCGACTTCGCACGCCCCGCCACCACCCTCAACCTCGGTCGGTGGCCGCGCTCCTCGGTCCCTTGTGGCACGGCGCGTCGGGGCGTCAGGACATAACCGAGAACTCAAGGAGATACGGCCATGGCCGTCGTCACGATGCGGGAGCTGCTGGAGAGCGGCGTCCACTTCGGTCACCAGACCCGTCGCTGGAACCCGAAGATGAAGCGCTTCATCTTCACCGAGCGCAACGGCATCTACATCATCGACCTGCTCCAGTCGCTGTCGTACATCGACCGCGCCTACGAGTTCGTCAAGGAGACCGTCGCGCACGGCGGCTCCATCATGTTCGTCGGCACCAAGAAGCAGGCGCAGGAGGCGATCGCCGAGCAGGCGACCCGCGTCGGCATGCCTTACGTCAACCAGCGCTGGCTGGGCGGCATGCTCACCAACTTCTCCACCGTCTACAAGCGCCTTCAGCGTCTGAAGGAGCTCGAGGCGATCGACTTCGAGGACGTGGCCGCCTCCGGCCTCACCAAGAAGGAGCTCCTGGTCCTCTCCCGCGAGAAGGCCAAGCTGGAGAAGACCCTCGGTGGTATCCGCGAGATGCAGAAGGTGCCGAGCGCCGTCTGGATCGTCGACACCAAGAAGGAGCACATCGCCGTCGGTGAGGCGCGCAAGCTCCACATCCCGGTCGTCGCGATCCTCGACACCAACTGCGACCCCGACGAGGTCGACTACAAGATCCCGGGCAACGACGACGCGATCCGCTCCGTCACCCTGCTCACCCGCGTGATCGCCGACGCCGTCGCCGAGGGCCTCATCGCCCGTTCCGGCGTCGCCACCGGTGACTCGAAGCCGGGCGACAAGGCCGCGGGCGAGCCGCTGGCCGAGTGGGAGCGCGACCTGCTCGAGGGCGAGAAGAAGGCCGACGAGGCCGAGAAGCCGGCCGAGGCCGCTGCCGAGGCTCCGGCCGCGGACGCCGAGGCTGCCGAGGCCGCCGCCGAGGCTCCGGCCGCGGACGCCGAGCAGGCCTGACACCACAGGTTCGGTTGTTGACGGCGGGGGCCCATAAAGCCCCCGCCGTTGGCCCGTAGATCGTTCGACTCTTCGACTTCAGACTTCAGAGAGATCACAGACATGGCGAACTACACCGCCGCTGACGTTAAGAAGCTCCGCGAGCTCACCGGCGCCGGCATGATGGACTGCAAGAAGGCGCTGGACGAGGCCGACGGCAACGTCGACAAGGCCGTCGAGGCGCTGCGCATCAAGGGCCAGAAGGGCGTCGCCAAGCGCGAGGGCCGCTCCGCCGAGAACGGTGCCGTCGTTTCCCTGATCGCCGACGACAACACCTCCGGTGTCATCCTCGAGCTGAAGTGCGAGACGGACTTCGTCGCCAAGGGTGAGAAGTTCCAGGCTGTCGCCAACGCCCTCGCCGCCCACGTCGCCGCGTCGAACCCGGCCGACATCGAGGCGCTGCTCGCCTCCGAGATCGAGCCCGGCAAGACCGTCCAGGCGTACGTCGACGAGGCCAACGCCAACCTCGGCGAGAAGATCGTCCTCGACCGCTTCGCCCAGTTCTCCGGCGGGTTCGTCACTGCGTACATGCACCGCACCATGCCGGACCTGCCCCCGCAGATCGGTGTTCTCGTCGAGCTCGACAAGCCGAACGCCGAGGTCGCCAAGGGCGTCGCGCAGCACATCGCCGCCTTCGCGCCGAAGTACCTCTCCCGCGAGGACATCCCGGCCGAGGTCATCGAGTCCGAGCGCCGCGTCGCCGAGGAGACCACGCGCGCCGAGGGTAAGCCCGAGGCCGCCATCGCGAAGATCGTCGAGGGTCGTCTCAACGGCTTCTTCAAGGACGCCACCCTCCTTGGCCAGCCGTACGCGCTCGACAACAAGAAGTCCGTCCAGAAGGTTCTGGACGAGGCCGGTGTCGCCCTGACGCGCTTCTCGCGCATCAAGGTCGGCATCTGAGCCGGTACGCGATCGACACGGGAGCCCGCTAGGGTTTCCCAGCAGTCGTCGGCCGCGTGGATGCCGGACGACCGCAGATCTGACGAGGAGGCCATTGCCGCAGGGACACCAGGACCCACCGGCAATGGCCTTCTTCGTATGTGCACGAGGAGATCTCCATGAACAAGGGCGCGGACGCCAACCAGGCTGCCGACGACAACAGCGACCACGCCGGCAAGAAGGCCGGCCGCTTCATGCTGAAGCTGTCCGGTGAAGCGTTCTCCGGAGGCGGTGGACTGGGCGTCGACCCCGACGTCGTACACGCCATCGCCCGCGAGATCGCCGCCGTCGTACGGGACGGCGCACAGATCGCGATCGTCATCGGCGGCGGAAACTTCTTCCGGGGCGCCGAGCTGCAGGTCCGCGGCATGGACCGGGCGCGCTCCGACTACATGGGCATGCTCGGCACGGTCATGAACTGCCTCGCCCTCCAGGACTTCCTGGAGAAGGAAGGCATCGACTCGCGCGTCCAGACCGCCATCACCATGGGCCAGGTCGCCGAGCCGTACATCCCGCTGCGCGCCGTGCGCCACCTGGAGAAGGGCCGCGTCGTCATCTTCGGCGCCGGTATGGGCATGCCGTACTTCTCCACCGACACCACCGCGGCCCAGCGCGCCCTGGAGATCGACGCCGAGGCCCTGCTCATGGGCAAGAACGGTGTCGACGGGGTCTACGACTCCGACCCCAAGGCCAACCCGGACGCGGTGAAGTTCGACGCGCTGGAGTACGGCGAGGTGCTCGCCCGCGACCTGAAGGTCGCCGACGCCACCGCCATCACCCTCTGCCGCGACAACGATCTGCCCATCCTGGTCTTCGAACTGCTGGCCGCGGGCAATATCGCGCGGGCGGTCCGGGGTGAGAAGATCGGCACGCTCGTGAGCGACCAGGGCACCCGGGCCTGATCCGGGGGCACTCCCCCCGGGACCTACTCAAGACACGCAGGAGCAAGTGGTGATCGAAGAGACCCTCCTCGAAGCCGAGGAGAAGATGGAGAAGGCCGTCCTGGTCGCCAAGGACGACTTCGCCGCGATCCGCACCGGGCGTGCGCACCCGGCGATGTTCAACAAGATCGTGGCCGACTACTACGGTGCGCTGACGCCCATCAACCAGCTGGCGTCGTTCTCGGTGCCGGAGCCGCGGATGGCCGTGGTGACCCCGTTCGACAAGACCGCGCTGCGCAACATCGAGCAGGCGATCCGCGACTCGGACCTGGGCGTCAACCCGAGCAACGACGGCAACATCATCCGGGTGGTCTTCCCCGAGCTGACCGAGGAGCGCCGCCGCGAGTTCATCAAGGTCGCCAAGGGCAAGGCCGAGGACTCGAAGATCTCGATCCGCTCCGTGCGCCGCAAGGCCAAGGAAGCCATCGACAAGCTGATCAAGGACGGCGAGGTCGGCGAGGACGAGGGCCGGCGCGCCGAGAAGGAGCTCGACGACACCACCGCGAAGTACGTCACGCAGGTGGACGAGCTGCTCAAGCACAAGGAAGCCGAGCTGCTCGAGGTCTGATGAACGACTCTTCCTGGGGGTCCCCGCCGAGCGCCGGTTACTGGGGGCCGCCCGACCAGGGGGCCCTCCCGGCGGGTCCCGCATACGATGAGCATGCTGCCCAGCACACTCGGCCCATGCCCATCGTGCCGGACGTTCCCGGCGATCCCGACGCAGGTAGAGACGTCACCGACCGCTACGCCCGCGCCCGGGGGGCCGCTCCGCAGAGTGGCCCCCCGTTCCGCGACGAGATGCCGCAGGAGCCCATGCCCACCCCCCCGCCGCCTGCGGCCTCCCAGCCCTCGCAGCCGCCTCAACCGCCGAAGAAGCGCGCCGGCCGTGATCTGCGGGCCGCGATAGGGGTCGGTGTCGGCCTCGGCGCGGTGATCATCGCGGCCCTGTTCGTCGTCAAGGCGGTGTTCGTCGGCGTGATCGCCGTCGCCGTCGTCGTCGGGCTGTGGGAGCTCACCTCACGGCTCGAGGAGCGCAAGGGGATCAAGGCGCCTCTGGTGCCGCTCGCGCTGGGCGGCGCGGCCATGGTCGTGGCCGGCTATGTGCGGGGTGCGGAGGGCGCGTGGGTCGCCACGGCGCTGACCGCGCTGGCGGTGCTGGTCTGGCGGATGACCGAGCCGCCCGACGGCTACCTCAAGGACGTCACGGCGGGCCTCTTCGCCGTGTTCTACGTCCCGTTCCTGGCCACGTTCGTCGCGATGATGCTCACGGCCGAGGACGGGCCGCAGCGGGTGTTCCTGTTCCTGCTGCTGACCGTGGTCAGCGACACCGGCGCGTACGCGATCGGCTGGCGCTTCGGCAAGCACAAGCTCGCGCCACGGATCAGCCCCGGGAAGACCCGCGAGGGACTGTTCGGAGCCGTGGCGTTCGGCATGGGCGCCGGCGCGCTCTGCATGCCGCTCCTGATCGACGGCGGCACCTGGTGGCAGGGCCTCCTGCTCGGCCTCGCGGTCGCTGTCAGCGCGACCCTGGGCGACCTGGGCGAGTCGATGATCAAGCGCGACCTCGGCATCAAGGACATGGGCACGCTGCTGCCCGGCCACGGCGGCATCATGGACCGGCTCGACTCCTTGCTGCCGACGGCACCGGTGGTGTGGTTGCTGCTGGTGGTGTTCGTGGGGGCGGGCTGACCGGCCACGGTGCCGCGCGGCGGAGCCGCGAATCGAGCACAGCATGGGGGCGGACTGACGCCTTACGCATGTACGGAGGGGCTCACCGTCCACGGACGGTGGGCCCCTCCGTGCTGCCGCGCGCCCGGCCGCGTACGTGGTCCGGGTACCACTCGGTGAAGCGGAAGGCCGCGACGATCGCCGCGATCTGGATGATCCAGCCGGTCCAGACGTTGTCCGGGTCCTGCAGGACGAGATCGCCGTAGGCACCCGCGATCGCGGCCACCATGAAGGCGAGCCCCCACACGCCGGTGATCGCGTAGTTGACGCGCATGAACGTGGGGGAGTTCCAGTACGCGCGGTCGACCTGTTCCCTGGCGTACTGCACCGTAAACGGCACCCGGGCCATGATGGAGCCGAAGGCGACCAGCATCAGGGCGATGTTCGAGACCTCGCCCGCGTAGGTCTCCAGCCAGCGGAGCGTACCCGCGTCGGCGAAGATCCCGATGATCGCGAGCAGCGCGAAGAAGACCACGTCCGCCACTTCCAGGATCTTCAGCGAGCTCCCGGGACGCGCGATCCGGCCGCCGATGACCAGCACGAGCGAGGCGGCGAGGGCGAGCGCCACCGAGAGTTCGAAACGCCCGGGGCCCACGAGGACCGAGAAGATGATCCAAGGGGCCATGCCCAGGACCGGATTGTCGAGCAGACCGGCCGGCCGCCGGCCACCGGTGGAGTCCGACACGGCGTTCATGCGAGAACCTTCCGGATCACGAGTCCCCGTCTCCAGGCTGACCCGGGGGCACCGGGTTCGCGACACGGGGGCTGTCCGGACGATGGGGAACGCAGACACGATTGAGCGGGTGCCTCGTAGCCGACATCCTTCTCGAAGGATGAGCCCCGGACCCTCGGCCTGGGGCTCATGCGCATGACCCGCTTGTCACCGTAAAGGCGAGCGAGTCTTCAGCGCTTCTTGGTCTTCCGCTGCTGCGGGGGCGTCCATTCCCCCCGATGGAGCTGGCAGCGGGAGTAGCCGATCATTGCTGGGTTCTTGCATGGCCTCCCCGTCGTGGTCTTGGTCGATCCGCACTTGACCTGGTAGCCCACGTGTCCTCCCCTGTCGATGGAGCGAGACAGGAGAATCGTCCCCTGAGCCGGTCGGCGCGGGTGTGCCGTTCGTCTCAGCAGGCCAGTTCCTGGGCCCTTGCGGCCGGATCCGGCCGTCGACGCAGACGAGCCAGGGCTCGGTGTGACCGGCCTTCTGCCAGCCTCGCGCGAGCGTCCGCCAAGGCCAGAGAGGCGATCGCCGGGCCGTCTGTGGGCCGTCCCGGGGTGACCCGGGACGACCCACAACGACCACCAACGACCACCATGGCGGTCTTCCGCCTCAGGGCACGAGCTGCCGTCTGCGACACTTGAGAAACCATGCCCAAGCCCGGAGAACTCACTTTCGTCGCGCCCCGCGGAGCCAAGCAGCCCCCGCGGCACCTCGCCGACCTCTCGCCCGCCGAGCGCAAGGACGCCGTCGCCGCGATCGGCGAGAAGCCGTTCCGCGCCAAGCAGCTGTCGCAGCACTACTTCGCGCGGTACGCCCACGACCCCGCCCAGTGGACCGACATTCCCGCCGCCGCGCGCGAGCGGCTCGCGAGCGAGCTGCTGCCCGATCTGATGTCCGTCGTCCGGCACATCTCGTGCGACGACGACACGACCCGTAAGACGCTGTGGCGGCTGCACGACGGCACGCTCGTCGAGTCGGTCCTGATGCGCTACCCGGACCGGGTCACGATGTGCATCTCCTCGCAGGCGGGCTGCGGTATGAACTGCCCGTTCTGCGCCACCGGCCAGGCCGGGCTCGACCGCAACCTGTCCACCGCCGAGATCGTGCACCAGATCGTGGACGGCATGCGCGCCCTGCGCGACGGTGAGGTCCCCGGAGGACCGGCCCGCCTCAGCAACATCGTCTTCATGGGCATGGGTGAGCCGCTCGCCAACTACAAGCGGGTCGTGGGCGCCATCCGCCGGCTCACCGACCCCGAGCCGGACGGCCTCGGGCTCTCGCAGCGCGGGATCACCGTCTCGACCGTCGGACTGGTCCCGGCCATGCTGCGGTTCGCCGACGAGGGCTTCAAGTGCCGCCTCGCTGTCTCGCTGCACGCCCCGGACGACGAGCTGCGCGACACCCTCGTGCCGGTCAACACGCGCTGGAAGGTGCGGGAGGTCCTGGACGCCGCCTGGGAGTACGCGGAGAAGTCCGGCCGCCGGATCTCCATCGAGTACGCCCTGATCCGTGACATCAACGACCAGGCGTGGCGTGGCGACCTGCTCGGCAGGCTGCTCAAGGGCAAGCGCGTGCACGTCAACCTGATCCCGCTCAACCCGACCCCCGGGTCGAAGTGGACCGCCTCGCGCCCCGAGGACGAGAAGGCGTTCGTCGAGGCGATCGCCGCCCACGGCGTGCCGGTCACCGTGCGTGACACGCGGGGGCAGGAGATCGACGGAGCGTGTGGTCAGCTGGCGGCTTCCGAGCGCTGACGACCCCTGCGAGGCCAGCTCCCCTGGAGGGCCCCGTGCCCCTGGAAGGGCCCCGTGTAATCTGGGCTCGAACATTTGCATATTCCGACAGGGGAGCGCCACAGCGCTGAGAGTGCGGTGTCCGTCAGACCGCAGACCCTCTGAACCTCGCCCCGGTCATTCGGGGTAGGAAGTTCGGACGTTACTCAAGCTGTTGCGCCCTGCCCATTCCCATGGGCAGGGCCGCGTCTCTTCCTGGTCACACCCAGGAGGACATCTCAGTGAGCACCACCAAGAGGATCACGGCCACGGCCGTGGCCGCCGCCCTCGGCATCACCACGCTCGCGGCCTGCGGCGGCGAGTCCGAGCAGCCGAAGGGCAAGGGCTCGGGGTCCAAGACGGTCACGCTCGTCAGCCACGACTCCTTCAACTACACCCCCGCGGTGCTGAAGGAATTCACCCGGCAGACCGGCTACACCGTCAAGGTGCTCAAGAGCGGCGACGCCGTCGAGGCGCTCAACAAGGAGATCCTCACCAAGGGCTCCCCACAGGGCGACGTGTTCTTCGGCGTCGACAACACGACGCTCTCCCGCGCCCTCGACAACGACCTCTTCACTCCGTACGAGGCCAAGGGCCTGGACCGGGTCCCCGCCGCCGTCCAGCTGGACAAGGACAAGCACCGGGTCACGCCCATCGACACCGGCGACATCTGCGTCAACTACGACAAGAAGTACTTCGCCGACAAGAAGCTGGCCCCGCCGCAGACCCTCGACGATCTGGCCAAGCCCGCCTACAAGGACCTGCTCGTGGTCGAGAACGCCGAGCGGTCCTCGCCCGGCCTCGGCTTCCTCCTCGGCACCGCCGCCGCCTACGGCGACACCGGCTGGCAGGACTACTGGAAGAAGCTGAAGGCCAACGGCGTGAAGGTCGTCGACAGCTGGGAGCTCGCCTACAACCAGGAGTTCTCCGGCTCCGCCGGCGGCAAGGAGGCCAAGGGCGACAGGCCGCTCGTCGTCTCGTACGCCTCCAGCCCGCCGGTCGAGGTGCTCTACGCGAAGCCGCAGCCCAAGGAGGCGCCGACCGGGGTCTCCACCGGCACCTGCTTCCGCCAGACCGAGGCCGCGGGCCTGCTCAAGGGCGCGAAGAACGAGGCCGGGGGCAAGGCCCTGCTGGACTTCCTGATCAGCAAGAAGTTCCAGGAGGACATGCCGCTCAACATGTTCGTGAACCCGGTGGCGAACGACGCCGCGCTGCCGCCGCTGTTCACCCAGCACGGTGTGGTGATCGCGAAGCCGCAGACCATGGCTCCCGAGAAGATCGCGGCCAACCGTGACCAGTGGATCCAGTCGTGGTCCTCGCTCGTCCTGAAGTAGTGACGAGAGCGCGTGGGAACGCGGCGCGGCTCGCCCTGATGGCCGTGCCCGTCGCGTTCTTCGCGCTGTTCTTCGCCTACCCCGTGACCGCGATCATCGGCCGCGGGCTCCAGGTGGACGGCGTCTGGCAGCTCGGCCGCGTCGGTGACGTACTCGCCCGCCCGGACATCCTCGACGTCCTCTGGTTCACGGCCTGGCAGGCGCTCGCCTCCACCGGGCTCACCCTGCTGATCGCGCTCCCCGGCGCGTACGTCTTCGCCCGCTTCGACTTCCCCGGGAAGCAGCTGCTGCGCGCGGTCGTCACCGTGCCGTTCGTGCTGCCGACCGTCGTCGTCGGAACGGCCTTCCTCGCCCTGGTCGGCCGCGCCGGACTGTTCGACGAACTGTGGGGCGTACGCCTCGACACGACCGTCTGGGCGATCCTCCTCGCGCACGTCTTCTTCAACTACGCCGTCGTCGTACGGACCGTGGGCGGCCTGTGGTCGCAGCTCGACCCGCGCCAGGAGGAGGCCGCACGCGTCCTCGGGGCCGGCCGCTTCGCGGCCTGGCGCAGTGTCACCCTTCCCGCGCTGACCCCGGCCGTGGCCGCCGCCGCGCTGATGGTCTTCCTCTTCACCTTCACCTCCTTCGGCGTCGTACAGATCCTCGGCGGGCCCGCGTACTCGACCCTCGAAGTGGAGATCTACCGGCAGACCGCGCAGGTCCTCGACCTGTCGACGGCCGCCGTGCTGACGCTGGTCCAGTTCGCGGCGGTCGGCGCGATCCTGGCCGTGCACGCCTGGACCGTACGCCGCCGGGAGAGCGCGCTGAAGCTCGTCGACCCCGCGCACACCGCGCACCGGCCGCGCGGCATCGGCCAGTGGTCACTGCTCGTGGCCGTCCTCGTCACCGTCGCGCTGCTGATCCTCGCCCCGCTCGCCGTGCTCGTCGAGCGGTCGCTGCGCGAAGCGGGCGGAGGGGGCGGATATGGCATCGCCCACTACGAGGCACTGCGCTCGGTGGAGGCGAGCGGCGGCACGTTCCTCGTCCCGCCGCTGGAGGCCGTGGGCAACTCCCTCCAGTACGCGCTCGCCGCCACCGCCATCGCGCTTGTCATCGGCGGACTCGCGGCCGCCGCCCTCACCCGGAAGGCCGGACGGCTGGTGCGGGGTTTCGACGCCCTGCTGATGCTGCCGCTGGGCGTGTCCGCCGTCACCGTCGGCTTCGGGTTCCTGATCACCCTCGACGAACCGCCGCTCGACCTGCGGACCTCCTGGATCCTCGTGCCGCTCGCCCAGGCCCTCGTCGGCGTGCCGTTCGTCGTACGGACCATGCTGCCCGTGCTGCGCGCCGTCGACGCACGGCTGCGTGAGGCGGCGGCCGTCCTCGGCGCCTCGCCGCTGCGGGCCTGGCGCGAGGTCGATCTGCCGCTGGTGCGCCGTGCGCTCCTGGTCGCCGCGGGCTTCGCGTTCGCCGTCTCGCTCGGCGAGTTCGGCGCGACCGTGTTCATCGCCCGGCCCGACAACCCGACCCTGCCGGTGGCCGTCGCCCGGCTCCTCGGCCGGCCCGGCGCGCTCAACTACGGGCAGGCGATGGCCCTGTCCACCATCCTCATGATCGTCTGCGCGGCGGCGCTGCTGCTGCTCGAACGTATCCGGCCCGGCCGTTCCTCGGGGGAGTTCTGATGCTGACGCTGGACGACGCGACCGTACGGTTCGGGCGGCGGGCGGCCCTCGACGCGGTGGACCTGGAAGTCGCCGACCACGAGATCGTGTGCGTGCTCGGGCCGAGCGGCAGCGGCAAGTCCACCCTGCTGCGGGCCGTCGCCGGGCTCCAGCCGCTGGACGGCGGCCGGGTCCTGCTCGGCGGCACCGACCAGACGGGAGTGCCGGTGCACCGGCGTGGCGTCGGCCTGATGTTCCAGGACCACCAGCTCTTCCCGCAGCGCGACGTCGCGGGCAACGTCGCCTTCGGCCTGCGCATGCACGGCGTCCCCAGGGCGGAACAGCGCGTCCGGGTAGAGGAGTTGCTCGAACTCGTCGGCCTGCCGGGAGCCGGGAAGCGGGCCGTCTCCGCGCTCTCCGGCGGCGAGCAGCAGCGCGTCGCGCTGGCTCGCGCCCTCGCGCCGCGCCCCAGGCTGCTGATGCTCGACGAGCCGCTCGGCCAGCTCGACCGTACGCTCCGCGAACGCCTCGTGGTCGAACTGCGCGAGCTGTTCGGCCGGTTGGGTACGACCGTGCTCGCCGTCACCCATGACCAGGGCGAGGCCTTCGCGCTCGCCGACCGGGTCGTGGTCATGCGGGACGGGCACATCGCCCAGAGCGGCACCCCGCGCGAGGTGTGGCAGCGGCCCGCCTCCGAATTCGTCGCCCGCTTCCTCGGCTTCGACAACGTGGTGCCGGCGACCGTCACGGGGGAGAGCGCCGACACGCCCTGGGGCAAGATCCCCGTTCCGCCGGGCTCCCTCCAGGGCGCCTGCCGCCTCCTGGTCCGCCCGGCGGCGGTACGCCTCGGTGCCCCGGAGGACGGGCTGCCCTGCACGGTCGATTCGCTCACCTTCCGGGGCCACCACGT
This sequence comes from Streptomyces sp. NPDC000410, assembly GCF_040300305.1. NCBI lineage: Bacteria > Bacillati > Actinomycetota > Actinomycetes > Kitasatosporales > Streptomycetaceae > Streptomyces > Streptomyces sp. NPDC000410. Next base: position 40,067 of record NZ_JBEPDM010000019.1, on the reverse strand, counting down.
CGCCGTACGGCTGCGCCCCGCCGACGCCGGCGCGCCGCCGCTGGAGGCGGAGTGCGGCCTGCGGGACGCGCCGGAGCAGGGCGCGGCGGTCGGGGTGGGTTTCGTGGCCGAGGACGTCGTCGTACTCTCCGCGCCCTGACCGCCGGCACCGCGCGCGGACGCGGCGGGTGCGGAGCCGGTGGGCGCGGGGCCGGGTCAACCCGGACAGGCGCGAGGTCCGCACCCGCCCCCTCCGCCGGCACGGAGGGGCCGCGCGCCGGGCCGGCGGCGGCGCGGGAGAGGGTCACACTCCGACGCGTACGTCCTCGTCGGTCTTCGCCCGCTCGGGCGACGGCTGGGGCGCGGTGGCGTCGCCGTGGGCCTCCGGGGCACCGAACCAGGCCACCGCCACCGCCCCCGACACGGCGAGGACGAATCCGAGGACGGCCACCCACGCGAACCCGGGACGGGACGCGTCGCCCAGCCACCACACGCCGATCATGCCGGGCAGTACGGTCTCGCCGACGACGAGTGCCGCCGTGGCTCCGTTGACCGATCCGATCTGCAGGGCGACGGTGTGCAGATACATTCCGCCCACACCGGCCACCACGATCGCGTAGAGCGCCGGGTCGGAGAGCAGGGCGCCCGCGTCGAAGGGGCTGATGCCGTTCAGCACGCGAACCCCGACACCGAGCGCGCCGAATCCGAGCCCCGAGAGCAGACCGGCGAGAATCGCGGCGCGCGCGCCCAGGAGCCGTACGACGACGGTGCCGCCCACCATCAGCAGCACCGAGACGGCCAGCAGCCACCAGTGGGTGGCGATCGGGGTGTGCCCGCTGCCCTCCGGGCCCGCCGCGGTCGCCAGCAGTACGAGGGCGGAGCAGACGACGGCGATCGACGTCCACTCCGCGCGGTTCAGCCGGATTCCGAGCAGCTTGACGCTCAGCACCGCCGTGATCACCAGGTTGGCGCTGATCACCGTCTGGGACAGGAACAGCGGCAGCAGCCGCGCCGCCAGCGCGCCGAGCCCGAACCCGACGAAGTCGAGAATCGTTCCGACGATGAACTCCCAGGTCATCGCCGCCTTTGCGGTGGAGGAGAGGCTCGGCCCGCCGTGCTGGGTGACCCCGTCGGCGGCCGCCTCCCGGCGGGCGGACTTGCGCGATCCCACGGCTTGCAGGACCGAGCCCGTGCCGTAACAGATCGACGCCGCCACAGCGGTCAGCAGTCCTATGAGCACCGAAAGCTCCGTTCACGTGTGGGTCGGTGTGGGGCGGTCCCGTTCGTTCCGACTGGCAGACGTGGGTTTCGGTGCGGAAGTTGCTTTTCCGCTCAGGCGGGTCGTATCAGGCGGGCCGTGTGGTCTCCTTCAGCCGGGCCAGTGCTTCCGGGACCTCGTCGACCGACTCGACGAGCGCGATGCGGGCGGCCATGGGGCGGTCCGCCGCCAGGGACTCCAGCAGGGACCAGGCGGGGAGCTTCTCCGTCCAGTGGGTGCGGTTCACGAGCACCATCGGGGTCGGTTCGCCACGGGACTCGTAGTAGTTGGGGGTGGCGTTGTCGAAGATCTCCTGGACCGTGCCCGCGGCGCCCGGAAGGAAGACCACTCCGCCGTTGCAGCGGGCGAGGAGGCCGTCCTCGCGGGTGGCGTTGGCGAAGTACTTGGCGATGTGGTCCGCGAACGGGTTCGGCGGCTCGTGGCCGTAGAACCACGTCGGGATGCCGACCGAGGCACCGCCGCGCGGCCAGCGCGAGCGGACCTCGAAGGCGGCCGCGGCCCAGTCGGTGACCGACGGGGTGAAGGAGGGCGTCTTGGCCAGCAGTTCGAGGGCCTCGTCCAGCATCTCGTCGGGGTGCGGGGCCGCGTACGCGCCGAGGTTCGCGGCCTCCATCGCGCCGGGGCCGCCACCGGTGGCGACCAGCAGACCGTCCCGGGCGAGCGCGCGGCCCAGCCGGGCCGCGCCCGCGTACGCGTCGGTGCCGCGGCCCATCGCGTGACCGCCCATCACGCCGACCACCGGTACGCCGATGAGGAGTTCGTCGAGGGCGTCGGAGACGGCGTCGTCGTGGATCGCCCGGAGCATCGACGCGAAGATGTCCCGGTCGGAGATGGTCTGCCGGCACCACTCGTAGGTGAGGGCGTCGGGCGTGGACTCGTAGCCGTAGTCGGCGAGGCCGTCGAACAGTTCACCGGGGGAGTAGAGGAGCCCCCGGTAGGGGTCGAACGGCAGATCCGGTATGGGCGGGAAGACGAACGCGCCGTCCGCGCGGACCTTGGCGGCCGCGTCGGGTTCCATCGGGCAGCCGAGGAAGACCGCCCCGGTGGTGTCCGCCGAGAGCAGGGCGAAGGTGCGCGTGGTCAGATCGACCGACTGGACGCGATGGCCCGCGAGAATGCCGCGTGCGACGACTCTGTCGAACTCCTCGAGGGTCTCGATCTCGTGGTCGTCGTCGTGTGATGACCCCAGCCGGGGCCCGTGTCCGTGCGCCATGGGCCCACGATATGCCGTGCTCCTGGGCGAGCAGGTCCGAGGTCCCGCGAACCTGCTCGTCCAAGGCCCGTCCTCCACTTCCTGCTGGGGGGACGGGACTTCGAAGACACCCCCTACGACCTCAGCGGCAGGGCCGCCAGTTCCGCCACCGCCCACGTCAACGGGGCGAGGACCAGGAGCAGGACCGTCGCCCGCAGGGCAACGGCCGCGCGCATCAGGGCGGGCGGGGTGCCGAGGCCCAGCAGTCCGGCCCTGGTGGCCTCGCGGGCCTGCCTGGCCTCCAGGGACGAGGTGAGCAGCGTCGCCGTGGTGCAGCCCAGCACCAGGGCGATGCCGAGGGTGGTCAGCGGGCCGATGTGCAGGGGGCGGTTCTCGGTCAGCGCGAGGGCCGCGACCACGGCGGAGGCCACCGCGCAGACCACGCCGAGCGGTCGGCCGATCCGGCCCGCGTCGTCCATCAGACCGCGGCCGGCAAGCAGCCGGACCGCCCCCGGGCGTACGGACTGGAGCAGCCGGCCGCACAGATGGGCGATGCCGGGACCGGCCATGGCGAGCCCGACGGCGGTCAGGGCCCAGCCCACGAGCACCCCGGTCGAGGGTTCCGCCGAGAGGCCGACGGGTGTGCCCCGGCTCGTGTACGCCTCGACCGCGAGTCCGGCGGCGGCGAGCGCGACACCCCATGGCAGCCCGCCGGGTACGGCTCCGGAGACGTCGGGTCCGTCGTACTCGACGCCCTCGACCGCGTCCGTGCGGCGCGGACGCAGGGCCAGCGCCGCCGCGGTGGATCCCGCCACCGGTACGGCGGCGAGCAGGGTGAGCACGGCGGCCACCGGCAGCGGGCGTCCCGCGCCGAGCAGTTCGGCGGCCGCCCCGTCGAACGGCAGTCCGGTCAGATCGCCGCGCAGATGGAGGAAGAACAGCAGCGCCACCATGCTGCCGAGCGTGCAGGAGACGGCGGTCGAGGCCGCCGCGAGGGCGCGGAGCCGAACGGGGCCGAGCCCCACGGCCGACAGCCCCTGGCGGGGGCGGGTGCTCGGGTCCGTACGCGCCACGGCGACGGCGAGCTGCACGGTGGCGGCGAGCGGCAGGAGACTCCAGAGCAGCCGCGGCAGCGGCGCGGAGGCCGGGTCCGGGCGGCCGACCGCGTAGGCCAGCGCGCACAGCAGCAGGAAGCCGACGCCCGCCGACGCCGCGGCGACCATCAGCCGCCGCAGCTGGACCAGCGGGTGGGCGCCACGGGCTAGGCGGAGAGCGAGCACTCGGCCATGCCTTCCGCGTCGGCCCCGGCCACGGAGTTGACGCGCCGTCCGTCGACCATCGACACCACGCGGTCGGCGAGCGTGGCCACTTCCGTGTCGTGGGTGGCGAGGACGAGGGTGATGTGGTGCGAGCGGGCCGCCGTCGTGAGCGTACGCAGCACCTGGGCGCGGTCCGCGCGGTGCAGCGCGGCGGTGGGTTCGTCGGCGAAGAGCACCGCGGGCGTGGTGACGAGCGCGCGGGCCAGCGCGATCCGCTGCCGCTGGGCCTGGGTCAGCGCACGTGGCCGCTTCCGCGCGCTCGCTCCGATGTCGAGGCGTTCCAGCCACTCCGTCGCGGCGGCCTTGGCGGTGCGGTGCGAGGAGCCGCGCAGCAGGAGCGGCAGGGCCGCGTTCTCCCAGGCCGTGAGCTCGGGGACCAGCTGCGGTTCGGGGCCGATCCAGCCGAACCGGTCGCGCCGCAGCCGCTCGCGGAGCGCGGGCCCCATGGTGTGGACGGGGCTGCTGTTGAACCACACCTCGCCCTCCTGGGGGACGAGCTGGCCCGAGAGGCAGCGCAGCAGGGTGGTCTTGCCGCAGCCGCGCGGGCCGTTGACGGCGAGGATCTCTCCCTCGCGCACCCCGAGGGACACCCCGCTGAGGGCGGGCGAGCCGCCCAGGGCGTGGTGCAGGGAGCGCGCCCAGAGCACATCGTTGTCCGGCGGGGCCACCATGGCGTACACCTCGGTTCAGCTCGGTTCAGATCCGTTGGTCCGTTCCCCCGTACGGGGGAACGACATCGAGACCGATCGGTCACAGCACCGTAGGGACTCGACACCCGGTGTGCGAACAGCACACGGCCCGGGTGCGCTCCCGCTCCGGTGAAATCACTCGGAGGGGTGCACCCGGGCCGTGGACGCCGGTGAGCCGTGAGGCTGGGAGCCTAGAGCTTCGTCCAGGCCTCGGAGAGGACCGACCGCAGGATCTGCTCGATCTCGTCGAACGTCTCCTGGGTGGAGATCAGCGGCGGCGCGAGCTGGATGACCGGGTCACCGCGGTCGTCGGCGCGGCAGTACAGACCGGCGTCGTACAGCGCCTTGGAGAGGAAGCCGTACAGGACGCGCTCGGTCTCCTCCTCGTTGAAGGACTCCTTGGTGTTCTTGTCCTTCACGAGCTCGATGCCGTAGAAGAAGCCGTTGCCGCGGACGTCGCCGACGATCGGCAGGTCGTGCAGCTTCTGCAGCGTCGACAGGAAGTTGCCCTCGTTGTCGAGCACGTGCTGGTTGATCTTCTCGCGCTCGAACAGTTCGAGGTTGGCGATACCGACGGCCGCGGAGACCGGGTGGCCACCGAAGGTGTAGCCGTGCAGGAAGGTGTTGTCACCCTTGTAGAACGGCTCGGCGAGGCGGTCGGAGACGATGCAGGCGCCGATCGGGGAGTAACCCGAGGTCATGCCCTTGGCGCAGGTGATCATGTCCGGCACGTAGCCGAACTTGTCACAGGCGAACGTCGTGCCGAGGCGGCCGAACGCGCAGATGACCTCGTCGGAGACGAGCAGCACGTCGTACTGGTCACAGATCTCGCGGACCCGCTGGAAGTACCCGGGCGGCGGCGGGAAGCAGCCACCGGCGTTCTGGACCGGCTCGAGGAAGACTGCGGCGACGGTCTCGGGGCCCTCGAAGAGGATCTGCTGCTCGATCTGGTCGGCGGCCCAGCGGCCGAAGGCCTCCGGGTCGTCGCCGTGCAGCGGGGCACGGTAGATGTTCGTGTTCGGCACCTTGTGGGCACCGGGCACCAGCGGCTCGAACGGGGCCTTCAGGCCCGGCAGGCCGGTGATGGACAGGGCGCCCTGCGGGGTGCCGTGGTAGGCGACCGCACGCGAGATGACCTTGTACTTGGTCGGCTTGCCGACCAGCTTGAAGTACTGCTTGGCGAGCTTCCAGGCGGTCTCGACCGCCTCGCCGCCACCGGTGGTGAAGAAGACCTTGTTCAGGTCGCCGGGGGCTTCGTTGGCGAGCCGCTCGGCCAGCTCTACCGCCTTCGGGTGGGCGTACGACCACACCGGGAAGAAGGCGAGCTCCTGGGCCTGCTTGGCGGCGACCTCGGCCAGCTCCTTGCGGCCATGGCCCGCCTGGACCACGAACAGGCCGGCGAGGCCGTCGAGGTAGCGCTTGCCCTTGTCGTCGTAGATGTAGGTGCCCTCACCACGCACGATGGTGGGGACGGGTGCGTTCTCGTACGACGACATGCGGGTGAAGTGCATCCACAGGTGGTCGTAGGCGGTCTTGGAGAGGTCCTTGCTCACGGCTATCGGGTTCCCCACATATAGGTCTGCTTCTTGAGCTTGAGGTAGACGAAGCTCTCGGTGGAGCGCACGCCGGGGAGGGTGCGGATGCGTCGGTTGATCACATCCAGCAGGTGGTCGTCGTCCTCGCAGACGATCTCCACCATCAAGTCGAACGAGCCCGCGGTCATGACCACGTACTCACATTCGGACATGGCCGTCAGTGCGTCCGCAACCGGATCGAGGTCGCCCTCGACGTTGATCCCGACCATCGCCTGGCGTCGCAGGCCCACGGTGAGCGGGTCGGTGACGGCGACGATCTGCATCACGCCTTGGTCCAGCAGCTTCTGTACGCGCTGCCGGACCGCCGCTTCGGACAGGCCGACGGCCTTGCCTATCGCGGCGTAAGGACGACGGCCGTCCTCCTGGAGCTGCTCGATGATCGCGAGGGATACGGCATCGACCGTCGGGGACGATCCGCTCCCGGTCCTGGAGTCTGTGCTTCGACTGGCCACGCCAATACTGTGCACCGGACTCGTCGATCCCGCAACCCGAGAGCGATGAATATCGTTGTCCGTAGCTCCAAAACTCACGGAATCCGAAGTTGAAGGGCCCTGCATCTGTCGAAAGCGTCAGTGGTGGGGCTAGCCTGGTCGACGTAGGGTGGGGTGTCTCACCTATCGGACAACAGCAAGGAGGGGTGGCTGTGACCACCGAACTGCGTCGTCTGCGCAATTACATCGACGGAGAGTTCCGGGACGCCGCGGACGGGCGGACCATCGAGGTGGTCAACCCGGCCACCGGCGAGGCGTACGCGACCTCGCCGCTGTCCGGCCAGGCGGATGTCGACGCCGCCATGGCCGCCGCGGCAGCCGCGTTCCCGGCCTGGCGCGACACCACTCCGTCGGAGCGCCAGAAGGTACTGCTCAAGATCGCGGACGCCATCGAGGAGCGGGCGGAGGAGCTGATCGCGGCCGAGTCGGAGAACACCGGCAAGCCGCTCGGCCTCACTGCGAGCGAAGAGCTTCCGCCGATGGTCGACCAGATCCGCTTCTTCGCGGGTGCGGCCCGGCTGCTCGAAGGCCGCAGCGCCGGCGAGTACATGGAGGGGATGACCTCCATCATCCGCCGCGAGCCCGTCGGTGTCTGCGCGCAGGTCGCGCCGTGGAACTACCCGATGATGATGGCCGTCTGGAAGTTCGCCCCGGCGCTCGCCGCGGGCAACACCGTGGTGCTCAAGCCGTCCGACACGACGCCGGCGTCCACGGTGCTGATGGCCGAGATCATCGGCGCGATCGTGCCGAAGGGCGTCTTCAACGTCCTGTGCGGTGACCGTGAGACGGGCCGCGCGATGGTCGAGCACGAGGTGCCGGCGATGGCCTCCATCACCGGTTCGGTGCGCGCGGGCATGCAGGTCGCCGAGTCGGCGGCCAAGGACGTCAAGCGCGTCCACCTGGAGCTGGGCGGCAAGGCGCCGGTCGTCGTCTTCGAGGACACCGACATCGCCAAGGCCGTCGAGGACATCTCGGTGGCGGGCTTCTTCAACGCGGGCCAGGACTGTACGGCCGCGACCCGGGTGCTCGTGCACGAGTCGATCCACGACGAGTTCGTGGCGGCGCTGGCCAAGGCCGCGGCGGACACCAAGACCGGTCAGCCGGACGACGAGGACGTGCTGTACGGCCCGCTGAACAACGCGAACCAGCTGAAGCAGGTCTCGGGCTTCATCGACCGCCTTCCGGCGCACGCGAAGGTCCAGGCGGGCGGCCACCGGGTCGGCGACAAGGGCTACTTCTACGCCCCGACCGTCGTCTCGGGCCTGAAGCAGGACGACGAGATCATCCAGAACGAGGTCTTCGGCCCGGTCATCACGGTCCAGTCGTTCCGCGACGAGGAGCAGGCGCTCCAGTACGCGAACGACGTCGAGTTCGCGCTGGCCTCGTCGGTGTGGACGAAGGACCACGCGCGGGCGATGCGGATGTCGCGGGCGCTGGACTTCGGCTGTGTGTGGATCAACACGCACATCCCGCTGGTGGCGGAGATGCCGCACGGTGGCTACAAGAAGTCCGGCTACGGCAAGGACCTTTCGGCGTACGGCTTCGAGGACTACACGCGGATCAAGCACGTGATGACGTCCCTGGACGCGTAACGCCTCCGGCGCGGGCGCGGGTTGAGGCTCGTCGGGGGCGGCGCCCCCGACGAGCCCCTCGCCCCGGCGCGGGCGGCAGTGGAAGGGCGGGCCCACGGCCCGCCCTTCGGCGTACTTGGGGGCGTTGCCCCCAGGGCCCCCTGCCGGGGCGTTGCCCCCGGGGCCCCTGCCGGGGCGTTGCCTCCGGGCCGTCGCTGGGGTGCTGGCCCGTACCCCGCGGGTCTCCGCCCCCACGCCCGCCCAGCCCGCGCCGCCCAGCCCCCCCCGCCCACCGGTTACCGCAGGGGCGTCGTGTGCAGGGACAGCAGGAGACGCCAGACGTGCGCGGACATCGTGTCCGGCGGGGAGGACGGGATGCGGTCGTGCAGCCAGTCCGCCAGGACGCCCGTGAACGTCGCCGCGACGGCCGAGGCGATCAGGTCGGGGGCGGGCGCCCCGGCCAGTTCGCGTTCGCGGCGGCTGCGGGCACGCAGTTCGCGGTGCAGGAGGTCGCCCAGCGGGCCCCCGCCGCCCTCGCGCAGCAGCGTGCGGTAGAGCGGCGCGTGCGGCGCGATCCGGGCGAAGAAATCGGCGAGCGCGGCGGGCGGCGCCGCCGGATCGGGCACCCCGCGCCACGCGTGCAGCGCCTCCACCGCGTCCCGGACCACCTCGGCGCAGGCGTCGACGGCGAGCGCGTCCAGGTCCGGGTAGTGGAGGTAGAACGTGGCGCGCCCGACGCCCGCCCGGCGTACCAGGCCCGCGACGCTGACGTCCGCCAGCGGCCGGTCCGCGCACGCCTCCAGGAGCGCCCGCCGCAGCCGGTCCTTCGTGCGCTCCGCGCGCGGATCGGTGCTCACCCCGCCACCAGCACCGCGGCCAGCGCGAGCGCACCCGGCAGCGCCTGGGCCACGTAGATGCGCCGGTTGGCCGTGGCTCCGCCGTACAGCCCGGCCACCACCACACACACCAGGAAGAACACCCGCACCCCGAAGCCCGTCGGGTCCGCCGCGATCAGCCCCCAGATCAGACCGGCCGCGAGGAAACCGTTGTAAAGGCCCTGGTTCGCGGCGAGCGGCGCCGTCGCCCGCGCCATCTCCGCGTCGAACCCCGACAGCCCGCGCCCCGGGGCCCGCTCCCACAGGAACATCTCCAGCACCAGGAAGTACAGGTGCAGCGCTGCCACCAGGCCGACCAGCACCGTTGCCGTTGTCTCCATGATTGCCACTCCCAGGAAATGGACAGGTGTCCAGGAAGTATAGGCATGCGTCCATGGTCGACAGGGTGTCCGTGGCGACGCCCCACGCTCGACGCAGCGTCCATTGCCCGTCACACCGGCCGCCCGGCATTCTGCCGACGTGCCAGCGACGTCGAAGAACACTCGCCTCTCCCGCCGTTCCCTGCTCGCCGCCGCCGCGGGCCTCGCGCTCGGCGGCTGCGGAGTCCCCGCCGCCTACGTCGAGCCCCGGGACCGCGCGGGCCGTGACCTCTCCAGCCGTGACAAGGCCCTCGACTTCGCCAACTGGCCCCTCTACATAGACACCGACGGCGAGGACACCTCCAAGCGGCCCACCCTCGACGCCTTCAGCGAACGCACCGGCGTCTCCGTCCGCTACACCGAGGACATCAACGACAACGACGAGTTCTTCGGCAAGATCAGCCCCGCCCTGATGAACCATCAGGAGACCGGCCGGGACCTGATCGTCATCAGCGACTGGATGGCGGCCCGGTTCGTACGGCTCGGCTGGGTCCAGGAGATGGACCGCGACCGCCAGCCGAACGTCGCCAGGTACCTCGACCCACAGCTGCGCACCCCCGGCTTCGACGAGGGGCGCCGGCACAGCGTGCCCTGGCAGTCCGGGATCACCGGCATCGCGTACAACCGCAGGAAGCTCGGCCGGGAGATCAAGCACACCCAGGACCTGTGGGCCGACGACCTGCGCGGCAAGGTCACGCTGCTGTCCGGGCTCGACGAGTCCTTCGGGCTGCTGATGCAGGGGAACGGAGTGGACATCACCCGCTGGACCGCGGACGACTTCCACACCATGTGCGACCAGGTCGAGAAGCTGGTGCGGCAGAAGCACATCCGCCGCTTCACCGGCAACGACTACATCAAGGACCTCAGCACCGGCGACGTCCTCGCCTGTCAGGCGTACTCGGGCGACGTCATCCAGCTCCAGGCCGACAACCCGGACATCGCGTTCGTGGTCCCGGAGGAGGGCGCGGAGCTCTGGGCCGAATCGCTCATGATCCCCAACCTCGCCCGGCACAAGCGCAACGCCGAAGCGCTCGTCGACTACTACTACGAGCCCGAAGTCGCCGCCGAACTCGCCGCCTGGGTCAACTACGTGTGTCCGGTGCCCGCCGCGCGGGACGTGCTGGCCGATTCCAAGGACGAGGACCTCGCGGCGCTCGCCGAGGATCCGCTGATCTTCCCCGACGACGCGATGCGCAAACGGCTCGCGATCGCACGGGACATCACCTCCGTGGAGCGCACCGGTTTCGCGAAGCGGTGGAACTCCATCGTCGGGCTCTGAGTTCCGGGCTCTGAGTTCCGGGCTGTGAGTTCCGGGCCGTGGGCTCTGAGTTCCGCGTCCTCAGTTCACCGAGGTGACGCGCCTCCCTCTTCGCACCTCACCCACCCGCGGCAGCACTACCCGCGTGTTCGGGTCCAGCGGAAGCCAAGGACGAAGCGGTAGCAGTCCCCGGGCAGCGCCGCGTCGGCCGGGTAGGTGACCGTGATCCGGAGGGCGATGTCGTCACTCTCCTGGTGCCACCGGCCGAGGCCTGCGGCCCGAGTGATCTCCTGGGGCGTCAGCGTGCCGTCGAACTGGAAAGCTTGGTGTGCCCGACCGCAGCCCCTCATTTTTGAACGTGTTCATGATGGGCGTACGCTGCGGGCATGACCGAGCGACGAGCGCTTGAGAAGCGCATACGCGGATGGCTGGCCTTCTTCATCGTCTGCCTTGTACTGAGCGGGCTGACGGCCTTCCCCCTCGTCACCGAACTCCGCCTCATCGACAGCGCCCTGGCGTCCTGGGCCTCACCCGTCGCCGACGCGATGCCGGGCCTCGCGCAGTGGATCGAGCGGGTGCGGGCCGGGCTCGACGCCACGGACGCGACGTACCCCTTCGTGCTGTACGGCACCGACTGGCTGGCCTTCGCCCACCTCGTCATCGCCGTCGCGTTCTACGGGCCGTACCGCGATCCCGTACGCAACATCTGGGTCATCGAGTTCGGCATGATCGCCTGCGCCGGGATCATCCCGCTCGCGCTGATCTGCGGCCCGATCCGGGGAATCCCCTTCTGGTGGTCGGTCATCGACATGTCGTTCGGTGTCTTCGGCGTGATTCCGCTGCTTTTCGTGCGGCGGCTGATCAAGCGCCTGGAGGCACTGCCCGAGCCGACGGCCGACCGGCCCGGCCAGGCCCCCCGGGAGGACGTCATGCGTCAGGATTCTTCCCTTCGGCCATCTTCTTGATCCGGTCGATCTGGAGTTTCGCCACGGGAGCGACGAGATCGGCCTCCGCGAGCTCCATCGCCCATATGTGGACGACGACTCCGCCGAGGCGTATCATCACGTCGGCCGAGAAGCCGTAAGCCCTGTCCTCGAAGTAGGCGTCGGTCTCCTCCGTCCCTGTGGCGATCTTGAGCGGCCGCGTGTCGGAGCCGTCTTCCCTGCGCTCCTGGGCGGTCAGGCCCTTGAAGGCGACCTTCGCGTTCTCGGCGGAGTCGAAGGAGTAGACGTTGATGTAGAGGGGCGCCCCGTCCCCGGTCGATGCCACCCTCTCCTCGCCCTCAAGGGATTTGAGGCCATAGGCCACGGCTCCGGCGCACCCGGTACCGGTGGCGAAGCCGCACCTCTCCGCCGCCTCCGTGCCGTCTTGAACAGTAGGCGCGCCGCCCGTGCTCCAGCCCTCGGGAAGGCCGGCGGGGGGTGGCAGCGCGACGCGGACCTGCTCCGCGGTCAAGGACACGCCAACGGCCTCCTCGTGCCCCTCCAACGAGTCGCCGTTCGGCCTGCCGGTCTGCTCTCCCCCTGAGCCCGCCCCGCCCGCGCACGCACCCAGCGCCGCCATGAACGCCACCGAAACGGCTATCCCCCGTACTGCCTGCTTCACCGTCAACTCCCTGGATCTTCCCCATGTCGACTTCCGGTGCCTCGCTTGCCTTTCGCCCGCTGGGCGGACCGTCGCAGTGCTAGCCGAAGGCCGCCATGATCACGCCGATGGCCACCTCGTTCGTGTCCTGGCCCTTGGCGTCCGTCGAGTTGACGCTGTAGACCAGCGTGCGGGAACCGTCCCGGGTGGCCGCGATCGCCGCGTTGTAGCCCCAGCGGCCACCCGACTTGCCCCACACCTCACGCCCGTTCAGCTTCTTCATCGCCAAACCGGCGGCGTACGCGGCGGGTTCGCCGCTCCTGGAGTCCCTGACGTCCGGCAGCGTGAACATCTCCTCCAGCTGCGGTCCGCGCACGACCCGGCCCGCGAACAGCTCCTTCGTGAATCGCTCCAGGTCGGCGGTGGTGGAGATGAGGTCGCCCGCCGCCCAGCCGTCGGTCACACCCCACACCGACACATCGCGCAGCCCCGTCGTGCCGTCGTCGAGCCGCATCGACTGGTAGCCGTGGTTGTGCGGGCCCCGGATGCGCGGGTCGGTGCCGGGGAGATACGTGTCGCGCAGGCCGAGCGGCCTCAGGACGCGGCGGGTCACCTGGCCCTCGTACGAGTCGCCGGCGACGCGCTCGATCAGCAGGCCCGCCACCGTGTAGCCGATGTTGAGGTAGTGCTGCTTCTCGCCCGGCGCGAACTCCGGCTCCTTCGCGGTCGCCGAGCGGACCATGGCACGAGGGTCGTGGATCACGAACCGGTTCTCGTACCACTCCTCGACCGTCTCCCCGGCGAAGTCGGGGGCCGGGATGCCGTGGGTGTGGTTGAGCAACTGCCGGACGGTGACGTCCTCGTACGCCGCCGGAATCAGGTCCGGGAGGTACGAGCGGGCCGGCCGGTCCAGGTCCACCCTGCCCTCGGCGGCGAGCTGGAGCACCACCGCGGCCGTGAAGACCTTCGTCACCGACCCGGCCCGGAAGCGGGCGCCCGGATCCGCCGGGCGGCCGGAGGCCAGGTCGTGCACGCCGGAGCTGCCGCGCCAGCTGCCGTCGGTGCCCCCGACCCGTACCAGCGCGGCGGTCGCGCCGGCGTTCGGCAGCCCGGCGATCGCCGCCCGCAGCGCTTCGGCGTCGGGACCCGCGGTCCGGGTGACGGACACGGGGGAGTGGGCGGTGGCCGGAAGCGCGGCCGGGCCGGACGACAACCCGAGGACGAGCGCGGCGGCGACGACGGCGCGGGTGCGGCTGTTCATGGTGGTCAACTCCTGTGCTGTGAGCCGTTGTTCTGTATGGCTCACATCCTGCTGACCAGGCCGTTCGCGCGGATCGCCGGAGCGGGCGGTTCCCGCCGCCTCACTTCCTCGCCGGTACGGGGGAGCCCGCGGGCCCGTCTCCCCCCGCGGAGGGAGCGATCAGCCCCGTCTCGTACGCGCAGATGACCGCCTGGATCCGGTCGCGCAGCCCCAGCTTCGCCAGCACGTTGCCCACGTGCGTCTTCACCGTGTGCTCGCTGACGACGAGCTCGGCCGCGATCTCCGCGTTGGACAGGCCGCGCCCCAGCAGGAGCAGCGTCTCGCGTTCGCGTGCGGTCAGGGCGTCCAGCCGCCCGGCGGCCGGGAGGGCGTCGCGGCGGGCCGTGTGCTGCGTGTACTCCTCGATCAGCCGGCGCGCCACGGAGGGCGCGAGCAGCGAGTCGCCCCGCGCCACCACCCGGACCGCGTGCACCAGGTCGTCCCGCCGTACGTCCTTGAGCAGGAACCCGCTCGCGCCCGCGTGCAGCGCGTCGTACACGTACTCGTCGGCGTCGAACGTCGTCAGCATGACCGTGCGGCACGCGCTCTGCGCGCTGATCACGCGGCAGGCCTCGATCCCGTCCATGCCGGGCATCCGGATGTCGAGCAGCGCCACATCGGGGGCCAGGCGGCGCACCGCGTCGACGGCCTGCGCGCCGTCGCCCGCCTCGGCGACGAGCTCGATGTCCGGCTGCGCGTCCAGGATCATCGCGAAGCCGCTGCGGACCAGCTCCTGGTCGTCGGCCACCACCACACGGATCGTCAACTCCCCACCTCCGCCCGGGATCCTACGGGCCCAGGGGGAGCGCCCGGGATCCTACGGGCCCAGGGGGAGCGTGACGCCGACCTCGAAGCCCCGGCCGTCCGGGCCCGGTCCGGTGTGCCCCGTGCCGCCGTGGGCGGCGGCCCGTTCGCGGATGCCGATCAGCCCGTGGCCGCCGGGTTTCCCCGTACCAGGACCCGGGCCCCGCCCGTCGTCGGTGACCGTGATCCGCAGCAGGTCCTCCTCGTACGCGAGCCGGACGCGGACCGTGGCCGCCCTGGCGTGCTTGACCACATTCGTCAGGGCTTCCTGCACCACGCGGTGTGCCGTCGCCTCGGTGTGCGCGGGCAGCGGGCGGACCTCGCCCGTGACCTCGTACGCCACGTCGAGGCCGCTCCCGCGCACTCGCCGGACCAGCTCCGGCAGCCCGTCCAGGCCGGGCTGGGGCTCGCGCGGAGCGTCACCGGCCGCCTGCGGGCCGCCGTCGTCACCGTCCTCGCGCAGCACACCGAGCATCCGGCGCAGCTGGACCATCGCGTCCCGGCCGGTCTCGGAGATCGCGTCGAACGCCGCCTCCGCGCGCTCCGGAGCCGTACGCACCGCCACCGGACCCGCCTCCGCCTGCACGATCATCAGGCTGACCGCGTGGGACAGGATGTCGTGCATCTCGCGGGCGATACGGGCCCGTTCGCGGGCGGCGGCCTGCTCGGCCTCGATCCGGTGCGCCCGCTGCCGGGCGTCGGTGAGCCGCCCGAAGACGTACGCCGCCGCGAAGACGAACAGGGAGAAGGTCAGCTCACGGGCCGAGCGGGTGTTGAGCCACACGGACACCGGCACCGCCACGACCAGCAGCAGGATGGTGGCCAGCCGCTTCGGGGGCGGCGAGACGGCGGCGATCGTGTAGACGATGACCAGGCCGGTGTAGGGGAGGGGCTGGCCGGGCCCCTCCACGGCCAGCTTGTACAGCGCGCTGGCCGCCAGGATCGCCAGTAGTACGGCCACGGGGGCGCGGCGGCGCCACACCAGCGGCACGACGGTCAGGGTGGTGAGCCCGTACGCCGCCCAGGTCGCGGGCGCCAGCTCGGGTGAGCGGGGCACCACGAACGGCATCGTCATCGCGGCCTGGACCAGCAGCGCGATGGCGATGTCCACGGCCCACGGGCCCGCGACCGGCAGCGCCCGGATCCTCATCATCGGCGGTTCGCCCTGCGGAGCACCGAGCTGAGCGTGTCGACGCGGTTGGTGGTGATGGAGTCGACGCCCGAGTCCACGAGTCGGCGCATCGTGCGGCGGGTGTCGGCGGTCCAGACGGACAGCAGATAGCCGTCCCTGTGGACCCGGTCCGCGAGCTCCCGGCTGACCAGCCCGAAGCGGTAGTTCAGCCAGCGCGGCCGCAGCGCGTCGAGCAGCACCGGACGGGGCGGGGCGAGCGACGTCCACGTCAGGGCGATCTCCGCGCCCGGGTCGGCGGCGCGGACGTGGAGCAACCCGTCCGGGCCACCGCAGTAGTAGACGCGCTCGCCCGCGCCGCACTCATGGACCGTGCCGACGATCCGGCGCACCGCCGCGGCGTCGGCGCCCGGCAGATCGAGCATCAGCCGGTGCCCGCCCACCGCGCCCAGCGCCTCCCGCAGGGTCGGCACCCCGCCGTACGCGGGCACCTTGCCGTGCGCAGGCACCTTGCCGGACGTCGGTCCTCCGCCGGACGTCGGTCCTCCGCCGGACGTCGCCACCCCGCCGTACCTCGGCTCGGTCGGCCCGGTCAGCTCGGTCAGCTGCTCGTACGTGAGGCGGGCGAGCGGACGGTCGTGGCCCCACAACCGCTTCAGCGTCTCGTCGTGGAGCAGCACCGGTACGCCGTCGCGGGTCAGCCGGACATCGACCTCGACGGCGTCCGCGCCCCGCTCGATCGCCGCGCGCAGCGACGGGAGCGTGTTCTCGCGGGCGATGTACGGGTCGCCCCGGTGACCTACGACGGTGACGGTGCGCATCGCTGCCTCAGGCCTGCTTCGCGAGCCACTGCTCGGTGTACGTGTCGATCTCCGAGGCGATCCTCGCCTTGCCCGCCGGGTCGAGGAAGGACGCCTCCACCGCGTTCTTGGCGAGGGCCGCGACGCTGCGCTCGTCCAGTTCGAGGAGCCGGGCGGCGACCGCGTACTCGTTGTTGAGGTCGGTGCCGAACATCGGCGGGTCGTCGCTGTTGATCGTCACCAGCACGCCGGCCGCGACCATCTCCTTGATGGGGTGCGCGTCGAGGTCGGCGACGGCGCGGGTGGCGATGTTGGAGGTGGGGCAGACCTCCAGGGCGATGCGGTGCTCGGCGAGGTGCGCCAGCAGCTTCGGGTCCTGGGTGGCGCTGGTGCCGTGGCCGATGCGCTCGGCGCGCAGGTCGCCCAGCGCGTCCCAGATGGTCTGCGGGCCGGTCGTCTCGCCGGCGTGCGGGACGCTGTGCAGTCCGGCGTCGATGGCGCGGTCGAAGTACGGCTTGAACTGCGGGCGCGGCACGCCGATCTCGGGCCCGCCGAGCCCGAACGACACGAGGCCCTCGGGCCGTAGGTCGACCGCGAGCCGGGCGGTCTCGGCGGCCGCTTCGAGGCCCGCCTCGCCGGGAATGTCGAAGCACCAGCGCAGGACGGTCCCGAACTCGGCCTCGGCCGCCTTGCGGGCGTCCTCGATCGCGTCCATGAACGCCTGCTCGGGGATGCCGCGGTGGGTCGAGCTGAACGGGGTGACGGTCAGCTCGGCGTACCGGATGTTCTGCCGGGCCATGTCCCGGGCAACCTCGAAGGTGAGCAGCCGGACGTCCTCGGGGGTGCGGATGAGGTCCACCACCGAGAGGTAGACCTCGATGAAGTGTGCGAAGTCTGTGAAGGTGAAGTACTTGGCGAGGGCCTCGGGGTCGGTGGGGACCTTGGAGTCCGGATGCCGGGCGGCGAGCTCGGAGACGATGCGCGGCGAGGCCGACCCGACGTGGTGGACGTGCAGCTCGGCCTTGGGCAGCCCCTCGATGAAGGGGGTCAGATCGGTCATCGAGTCCTCCGTGGGTGCTGGGTGCTGGGCCGTGTCCGCTGGTCCGAACCGGTCAGGGATCATCGTAGGCGGGGGCCGTGCCCGTGCGGGGCGGGGCCGTAGCATGACAATCCAGCGATGGGGGAGGCCCATGTCAGACCAGAGCGACCAGCACCCGGGTGGGAACGAGCCGGTGGATCCGTGGGCTCCGCCGGAGCGCAGGGCGCCGCAGGAGCCGCAGGACAGGGTGGAGCTCGGCAAGTCCGCGCCGAACGCGCGGCCGACGGTGCACGACCATCCGACGGTGACGTCGATGCCCGCGGGGGGCACCGGGGCCGGTGCCGTCCCGCCGCCGCCGGTGGCCCCGGGCGGACCCGCCCAGCCCACCCCCGACCCGTACGGCTACCCGGCCGCCACCGCCCCCGCCACCTCCGGCTACGGCTACCCGCCCGCCGGCTCCGGGTACGGCTACCCGGGATACCCGGGCTACCCCGGCTACGGCACGACCGGCTGGCAGCAGGGCCCGGCGAACGGTATGGGCATCACGGCGATGGTGGTCGGCATCGTCGCGGTCGTCGGATTCTGCTTCTACGGACTCGGTGTCGTGCTCGGGATCCTCGCGCTGATATTCGGCTTCCTGGGTCGCGGAAAGGCCAAGCGCGGGGAGGCGACCAACGGCGGCATGGCGTTGGCGGGCATCATCCTCGGCGCGATCGGCATCGTGATCAGCGGAGCGTTCCTCGGCTTCCTGATCTGGGCGATCGTCCAGGGCCCCGAGTCGAGCCGCTACGAGGACGACCCCTGGTCCTCCTCGTCCTCCTCGCTGACCGTCAGCTCGTCCCCCCGCTAGCCTTCCCACCTCCCCCGAACCCCGCATACCGGTCGGACCCGTCCGGGCAGCCCCCCCCCGCGCCGCCCGGACGGCTCCGCCCCCGCCCCCCGCTAGCCCTGCGCCCGCAGGCGCTCCCGGGCCTCCATCAGGGCGAAGCCCAGAAGGTTCAAGCCGCGCCAGCGGGAGGGGTCGTGGGCGCGCTCGTCGTCCGCGGCGAGACCGATGCCCCAGACACGGTCGAGCGGGCTCGCCTCCACGAGCACCCGGTCGCCGGTCGACAGGAGGAAGTCGCGCAGGTCCGCGTGGTGGGCGAACTTGTGGACGCTGCCCTCGACGACGATCCCGAAGCGCTCGCGCTCCCATATCTCGTCACTGAAGCCGCGCACCAGCCGCCCCGCCTTCTTCGCGAGCGCCGGATTCGCCGCCTCGACGGCCTTGCGCTCCGCTTCCGGATCCCTGAAGAGGCGGGCTTTCGCGGCCATCATCCAGTGCTCGGCGGTCGCATACTCGATTCCATCCACGGTGAATGGCGACGGCCACCACTGGCTCAGACAGCTCGCCCCGATCGTCCCGTCGCGGCGTGGCGCGTGCCCCCAGAAGTGCAGGTACTTGATCCGCTTGCCGCCCCTGACCTGCTCGATCAGGGCGTCGGCCGACGGGCTGGTGATCTCCATGCATGCGAGTCTGGCATCCGCCACTGACACTCCGTACGGGGATCGGTGCTCCGAATCGACACATGGTCGACCGATTCCGTCGCGTAACCAAAAGGCAACTACGGAATCACTTGTTGGCGAAGTTGGGCTCTGTCAGGATCGGCACTCAATTCGAGCTGGAACAACGGAGAGCGTCATGGGCAACCGCTTCCAGGGGCAGGACCGTTTCGTGCCGGACCGTTTCAAGGACGGCGCACAGTACATCGGCGGACGGCTGCGCCCCGGCACATCAGGGCGGCACCACGCCGTCGTCGACCCCGCCACCGGAGAGCAGGTCCTCGACTACGAGCTGGCGGGCACCGCCGACGTCGACGCCGCCGTCGCCGCCGCGCGCGAGGCGTTCCCCGGCTGGGCGGGCGCCACCCCCGGCGAGCGCTCCGACGCCCTGCACCGCTTCGCGTCCGTGCTCGCCGAGCAGGCGGAGGACTTCGCCCGGGCCGAGTCCCTGCAGTGCGGCAAGCCGATCAAGCTGACCCGCGAGTTCGACGTGCCCGGCACCGTCGACAACACCGCGTTCTTCGCGGGCGCCGCGCGTCACCTCCAGGGCCAGTCCGCGGGCGAGTACAGCGGCGACCACACCTCGTACGTACGCCGCGAGCCGATCGGCGTCGTCGGCTCCATCGCGCCGTGGAACTACCCGCTCCAGATGGCCGCGTGGAAGGTCCTCCCGGCCATCGCGGCGGGCAACACGATCGTCCTCAAGCCCGCCGAGATCACCCCGCTGACCTCCCTGATGTTCGCCCAGGCGGCGAGCGCGGCCGGGATCCCGGACGGGGTGGTCAACATCGTCACCGGGGCGGGACGGGACGCGGGCGAGCACCTCGTCGGGCATCCGGACGTCGCCATGACCTCCTTCACCGGCTCCACCCCCGTCGGCAAGCGCGTGGCCGAGGTCGCCACCGCCACCGTCAAGCGGCTCCACCTGGAACTCGGCGGCAAGGCCCCCTTCGTCGTCTTCGACGACGCCGACCTGGACGCCGCCGTGCACGGCGCGGTCGCCGGCTCGCTGATCAACAGCGGCCAGGACTGCACCGCCGCCACCCGCGCCTACGTTCAGCGACCGCTGTACGACGCCTTCGTCGCCGCCGTCGCCGACCTGATGGAGACCGTACGCCTCGGCGACCCCTTCGACCCCGCCACCGACCTCGGCCCGCTCGTCTCGCACGCCCAGCGCGACCGCGTCGCCGGCTTCGTCGACCGGGCGCGCTCGTACGCCACCGTCGTCACCGGCGGCCAGGTGCCCGGCGGGAACCTGGAGAAGGGCGCGTACTATCTGCCGACACTCATCGCGGACGCCGCCCAGGACAGCGAGGTCGTCCAGTCCGAGATCTTCGGCCCGGTCCTGGTCGTGCTGCCCTTCGACTCCGACGACGAGGGCATCGCGCTCGCCAACGACACCCCTTACGGTCTCGCCGCCTCCGCCTGGAGCCGCGACGTGTACCGCGCGGGCCGCGCCACCCGTGAGATCAAGGCGGGCTGCGTCTGGGTCAACGACCACATCCCGATCATCAGCGAGATGCCCCACGGCGGCTACAAGGCCAGCGGCTTCGGGAAGGACATGTCGACGTACTCGTTCGAGGAGTACACGCAGGTCAAGCATGTGATGTACGACAACACCGCGGTAGTCAGGAAGGACTGGCACCGCACGATCTTCGGGGACCGACTGTAACGATATGCGGCTACTGCCGCGTGGACCAGCAGCCGTACGACCGGCGGCGAACCATCCCGAAAGGGCAACCAGCGCATGAAGCAGTACCAGCCCGAGCGTCTCTCCGCCGCGCAGGAGGCAGCGATACGGCGCAGCATGACGAACGGCCGGGGCGCCCTCTCCCGCCGTTCCCTCCTGCGCGCGTCCGGAATCGGCGCGCTCACGATCGGCGGCATGGGCGCCCTGAACGCCTGCGGAATCCCGCCCGCCCAGCGTTCCGACGGCACGGCCGCGGCGTCCGACGACCACTCGGCCAAGGAGAAGCAGCTCACCTTCTCCAACTGGACCCAGTACATCGACATCAGTGACGACGAGAAGAGCCGTCCCTCGCTGAACGCGTTCACCAAGCGCACCGGGATCACGGTCAAGTACACCGAGGACATCAACGACAACGTCGAGTTCTTCGGCAAGATCCGGCCCCAGCTCGCCGCCGGCCAGGACACCGGACGCGATCTGATCTGCGTCACCGACTGGCTCGCCGCCCGCATCATCCGCCTCGGCTGGGCGCAGAAGCTCGACGCGGCCAACCTGCCGCACGCCTTCGCCAACCTCTCCCCCCAGTTCCGCAGCCCCGACTGGGACCCGGGCCGGGCCTACTCGTACCCCTGGACCGGTATCTCCACCGTCATCGCGTACAACGCCAAGGCGACCGGCGGGCGCAAGATCGAGAGCGTCGCGCAGCTGCTGGAGGACCCCGCGCTCAAGGGCCGGGTGGCGTTGCTCTCGGAGATGCGCGACACCGTCGGGATGACCCTGCTCGACATGGGCAAGGACCCGGCGAAGGTCACCGACGACGACTACAACGCGGCGATCGCCCGCGTCCAGAAGGCCGTCGACAAGAAGCAGATCCGCCGCTTCACCGGCAACGACTACACCTCGGACCTCGACAAGGGCGACCTGGCCGCCTGTCTGGCCTGGGCCGGTGACCTCGTCCAGCTGCGGGCCGACAACCCCGACATCCAGTTCGTCATCCCGGACGCCGGCTACATGACCTCCAGCGACAACCTGCTGGTCCCGGCCAAGGCCCGGCACAAGACCAACGCCGAGAAGCTCATCGACTACTACTACGAGCTCCCCGTCGCCGCGCAGCTCGCCGCGTACATCAACTACGTGTGCCCGGTCGAGGGAGTGGGCCCCGAACTCGCGAAGATCGACCCCGCGCTCGCCAAGAACCCGCTGATCCTCCCGGACAAGGCCATGGCCGCCAAGTCCCACGCCTTCCGCTCGCTCACCAGTGAGGAAGAGACGGCGTACGAGGAGAAGTTCGCCAAGCTCATCGGCGCCTGACCGCTGCCCCCCGCACCCCTGCTCCCCCTAGACCTCTCGGGACCGCGACCCATGACTGACAAGACCGCGGGCGGCGATGTCCGCCTCACCGGGATCAGCAAGAGCTACGGCTCCTTCAACGCCGTGCACCCGCTGGACCTGACCGTGCCGGAGGGCTCCTTCTTCGCCCTGCTGGGCGCGTCCGGCTGCGGAAAGACCACCACGCTGCGGATGATCGCCGGACTGGAGGACCCCACCTCCGGCACCGTCCACCTCGGCGACAGGGACGTCACCGACCTCCCGCCCTACAAGCGCCCGGTCAACACCGTCTTCCAGAGCTACGCCCTCTTCCCCCACCTCACCATCTACGAGAACGTCGCCTTCGGGCTGCGCCGCCGCGGCATAAAGTCCGTGAAGAAGCAGGTCGGGGACATGCTCGAACTCGTCCAGCTGGGTGACAAGGCGGGCCACAAGCCGCACCAGCTCTCCGGCGGCCAGCAGCAGCGCGTCGCGGTCGCCCGCGCCCTCATCAACCATCCGCAGGTGCTGCTCCTCGACGAGCCGCTCGGCGCCCTCGACCTCAAGCTGCGCCGACAGATGCAGCTGGAGCTCAAGCGGATCCAGACCGAGGTCGGCATCACCTTCATCCACGTCACCCACGACCAGGAGGAGGCCATGACGATGGCCGACACGGTCGCGGTGATGAACGGCGGCCGGGTCGAGCAACTGGGCGCGCCCGCCGAGCTGTACGAGAACCCGCAGACGACCTTCGTCGCCAACTTCCTCGGTACCTCGAACCTCATCGAGGCCGAGGTGTCCGAGAACAACGGCGGCGGTGTCGTCGTCTCGGCCGCCGACGCCAAGCTGCGCCTGCCCGCCGGGCGCTGCGCGACCAGTCCCACCGCCGGCGGGAAGCTGCTGGTCGGTGTCCGCCCCGAGAAGATCTCCCTGGCGCACGCCGACGACGCCGGTGAGATCGCCGAGGGCCGCAACCGCGTCACCGGGAGGATCGCCGCCTCCAGCTTCATCGGTGTCTCGACCCAGTTCGTCATCGACAGCCCGGTCTGTCCGGAGCTGGAGGTGTACGTCCAGAACATCGAGCGGGACGGCCGCTTCGCCCCCGGCGCCGAGGTCGTCCTGCACTGGAGCCCGGAGCACACCTTCGGCCTCGACGCAGCGCAGGACATCGACGCGGGTGTGGAGACGGTGGAGGAGGCCGCATGACCACCGCCACCGAGGCCGCCGCCCCGGCCGGCCCCGCCCTGCGCAAGCAGCCGGTGCGCCGCAAGCTGGTCCCGTACTGGCTGCTGCTGCCGGGCATCCTGTGGCTGCTGGTCTTCTTCGCGCTGCCGATGGTCTACCAGGCCTCGACGTCCGTGCAGACCGGCTCGCTGGAGGAGGGCTACCAGGTCACCTGGCACTTCCAGACGTACTGGGACGCGCTGAGCGAGTACTACCCGCAGTTCCTGCGGTCCGTGCTGTACGCGGGCACGGCCACCGTCCTGTGTCTGCTGCTCGGCTATCCGCTCGCGTACCTCATCGCGTTCAAGGCGGGCCGCTGGCGCAATCTGCTGCTGGTCCTGGTCATCGCGCCGTTCTTCACCAGCTTCCTGATCCGTACGCTCGCCTGGAAGACGATCCTCGCGGACGGCGGACCGGTGGTGGACGCCCTCAACACCATCGGCTTCCTGGACGTCACCGGCTGGCTCGGGATGACCGAGGGGAACCGGGTGCTGGCCACCCCGCTCGCGGTCGTCACCGGCCTGACGTACAACTTCCTGCCGTTCATGATCCTTCCGCTCTACACCTCGCTGGAGCGGATCGACCCGCGCCTCCACGAGGCGGCGGGGGACCTCTACGCGAGGCCGTCGACCACCTTCCGCAAGGTGACCTTCCCGCTGTCGATGCCGGGAGTCGTCTCCGGGACGCTGCTGACGTTCATCCCGGCCAGCGGTGACTACGTCAACGCCGAGCTGCTCGGCTCCACGGACACCCGGATGGTCGGCAACGTCATCCAGTCGCAGTTCCTTCGGGTGCTCGACTACCCGACAGCGGCCGCGCTGTCCTTCATCCTCATGGCGGTCGTGCTGATCATGGTGACCGTCTACATCCGCCGGGCCGGGACGGAGGACCTCGTCTGATGCGCTGGATACGCCGCAACCTCGTCGTGATCGTGGGCCTGCTGACGCTCGTCTACCTGATCCTGCCGAACATCGTCGTGATGGTGTTCTCCTTCAACAAGCCGGCCGGGCGGTTCAACTACTCCTGGCGGGAGTTCTCCACCGACGCGTGGAAGGACCCGTGCGGAGTCGCCGACATGTGCGGCTCGCTCAGCCTGTCGCTGTGGATCGCCCTCTGGGCGACGATCGGCGCCACGGTCCTCGGCACGATGATCGCCTTCGCGCTGGTCCGCTACCGCTTCCGGGCGCGTGGCGCGATCAACTCGCTGCTGTTCCTGCCGATGGCGATGCCCGAGATCGTCATGGCCGCCTCGCTGCTGACCCTCTTCCTCAACCTGGGGGCGGAGCTCGGGCCCACGACCATCCTCATCGCCCACACCATGTTCTGCCTCAGCTTCGTGGTGGTGGCGGTCAAGGCGCGCGTGCTGTCGATGGACCCGAGGCTGGAGGAGGCCGCGAAGGACCTCTACGCGGGGCCCGTGCAGACCTTCCTGCGGGTGACGCTGCCGATCGTGGCGCCCGGGATCGCCGCGGGCGCGATGCTCGCCTTCGCCCTCTCGTTCGACGACTTCATCATCACCAACTTCACCTCGGGCAACACCGTCACCTTCCCCATGTTCGTGTGGGGTTCGGCGCAGCGCGGTACGCCCGTCCAGATCAACGTCATCGGTACGGCCATGTTCGCCATCGCCGTCATCGTCGTCGTCGCCGGCCAGGTCATCGCCAACCGGCGGAAGAAGACCGCACTACCCAAGTAGCACCCGAGCAAGACCCTGAAGGAGTGGAAACCATGGCCCCAGCTGCCATGACCTTTGCCTCATCGCTCTCCGACGCCCAGCCCGTCCCCTTCTGGCTGGAAGACCCCGGCAAGCCCGCCGCCCTGCCCGCCCTCACCGGCACCGAGCGGACCGACCTCCTGGTCGTCGGCGGCGGCTACAGCGGACTGTGGACCGCGCTCCTGGCCAAGGAGCGCGACCCCGAGCGGGACGTCGTCCTCATCGAAGGCCGCGAGGTGGGCTGGGCCGCCTCGGGCCGCAACGGTGGCTTCTGCGCCGCCTCCCTCACCCACGGCCTCGGCAACGGGATCGCCCGCTGGCCGGCGGACATGCCGAAACTGGAGGAGCTCGGCGCGCGGAACCTCGACGCCATCGAGACCGCCGTCGCCACGTACGGGATCGACTGCGACTTCGAGCGCACCGGCGAGATCGACGTCGCCACCGAGCCGTACCAGCTCGAAGAGCTCCGCGAGGTGTACGAGGAGGCCGAACGGCTCGGCTTCGCCGACGGCCTGGAGCTGCTGGACGAGGGCGCGGTGCGTGCCGAGGTCGACTCGCCGGCCTTCCTCGGGGGGCTGTACGACCGGCGCGGCGTGGCCATGCTGCACCCGGCGAAGCTCGCCTGGGGCCTCAAGCGGGCCTGCCTCGATCTCGGCGTACGGATCTACGAGAACACCCGCGCCGAGGAACTCGCCTCGTCCGGCGACCGGATGGCCGTCCGCACCCCGTACGGCCGGGTCTTCGCGCGGCGCGTGGCGCTCGGGACGAACGTCTTCCCGTCGCTGGTCAAGCGCGTGCGGTCGTACACCGTCCCGGTGTACGACTACGCGCTGATGACCGAGCCGCTGTCGCCCGCCCAGCTGGAGGCGATCGGCTGGAAGAACCGGCAGGGGCTCGGCGACAGCGCCAACCAGTTCCACTACTTCCGGATCACCGCCGACCACCGCATCCTGTGGGGCGGCTACGACGCCATCTACCCCTTCGGCGGCAAGGTCAGCGCCGAGATGGACCACCGGCCGGAGACGTACCTCAAGCTCGCGGGCCAGTTCTTCGAGTACTTTCCGCAGTTGGAGGGGCTGCGCTTCAGCCACGCCTGGGGCGGCGCGATCGACACCTGCTCGCGCTTTTCCGCCTTCTTCGGTACGGCCCACGGCGGGAAGGTCGCGTACGCCGCCGGTTACACGGGTCTCGGCGTCGGCGCCACGCGCTTCGGCGCGGACGTGATGCTCGATCTGCTCGCGGGCGAGCGCACCGAGCGCACGGAGCTGGAGATGGTGCGGACGAAGCCGCTGCCGTTCCCGCCGGAGCCGGTCGCCTGGGCCGGGATCGGCCTGACCAAGTGGTCGCTGGCCCGCGCGGATGCCAATGGCGGACGGCGCAATCTGTGGCTGAAGGCGATGGACCGCCTGGGCCTCGGCTTCGACAGCTGACCCTTCCGTCTCAAGATCGCCGGTTGCGCGCCCCCGGGGGTCCCCCCACGCCCTCAGGGCGTAGGGGGCGCACAACCGGCGATCTTCTTGTGCCCCTTCACTCCGCATGAGCAGCCGAAACCCGCGTCATCGATCCGCCCCACCCGCGCTCTCGCCGTGCAGGACATCCGCACCACACGGAACGGAGGCTGTTGGCGATGAACGGCTCGGGGGCGAGGACAGCGGTGGAATGGCTGGTATCGGCGGCGCGGGACCCCGACGCCTGCCGCTGGGAGTGGGAGCGGCACCCCTTGGGCATCGCCCTGCTCCCGGCGGGCAGGCGCTGGGACGTACTGATCCTGCCCGGAGCGCTCGGCTGTCCGGCACTCGACGTACTGACCCGGCTCGTGGACCGGCCGGGCCCGGTCCTCGCCGATTTCGGTGATGGGCGAGTGGGGTTCTTCGTGCCGCCGGGCACGTCGGCGCGCTGGGTCGGCACGGGCGTGCGCAGCGCCGGGAAGGGCACCTGGATCGTCGTCCCGTATCCGGGCCGGTCCACCGGCGGGGTGCGCTGGCTGATCGCGCCGGACGGTTCCGGGACACTGACCGACCCGTCGCTGCTGGAGCTGTCCATGCACGAGGCGGCCGCCGCGATCGCGAGGGGCGGGGAGGCGACGGGGTGAGCGGGCCGATCTCCGCGCTCGAACCTGTCAAGGCCAGGGCGGGAACCGCGCGCCGCCGCCCGGTGTGATCATGTGGCATGGGGAGATATCTGTCGGCCGTCTGGTTCGTGGGCAGCGCGCTCACCGCCCTGCAGTTCCAGGCGGTGGTGCTCGCGCTGTTCAGCGGCGGCACGGCCCTCGCGGTCGTCCTCGCCGTCGCGGTGCCGCTCGCGGTCGCGCTGTTCGCGGGCGCCGGGACCGTCGCCCGCCCCCTCGTGCCGCTCACGCGCCGGACGCGTGGGCTGTGGGTGTGGGCGGCGGGCGTGTACGCGCTGGGCACGGCGGGTGCGTTCGGCGTCCTGATGCTGCAGTGGCGCGACCACGGCCTGGAGCTGGGCGCCCTGTACTACCCGGCCGGCGGGGTCTGCTACGCGCTGGCCGCCGCGCTCTTCCTGCCGGGCGCGCGGGCCAGGCTGGCCACGCTCGTGGTGACGGCGGCCTGTGCGGGCGGTGTGGCGTTCGCGGCCTGGGAGGCGGGCCGTCCGCCCACCGCCGACGAATGGATCGGCACCAGTGGTGTGGACCGCGCCTTCCTGCGGGTCGGGGACCCGCCGCCCGGCTACGCGCTGGGCGCGGGCGGTGGGAGCCGGGCCGACTTCGGTGTCTCGTACGACAAGCCGGGCGCGGCGGGGCTGCGTCTCACCGTGCGCCGCGACAGCTACGAGACCGAGCGGGCCGACGCGCGTGGCTGCCCGGTCCCCTTCGGCGAGAAGATCCGCTGCACGGACGACGGTGGGGGCCGACTGCTGGTCGACTTCGCGTACGACACCGGCTACGCGCGCAGCGAGCTGCGGCTGCGCCGGGACGGGCTCGTCCACACCGTGACGCTGGCGAGCCGCGACGGGGACCTGGCGGCGGCCCGAGGCATCCTGACGAGCCTCAGGCCGGCGACCGACGCGGAGATCGAGAGGATCGTGGCCGCGTCCCCGCGGTGAGGAGGCGGCGCCGCGGTTCCGCGATCGGCCTCGCGGGCTCGTGCGGTCGGGGGCCTGTTCACGGTGGTGGGGGAGGCGGCCGATGGGCCTCGGTTCCGCGATCGGCGTCGCCGGGCATGCTGCCCGCACGGTGAGGAGGCAGCCGATGCGCCTCAGGCCCGCGACCGCCGACGCTGCCGGGCTCGCCACCATCGCGGGGCTGTCCACGCGGCGATGAGCAGCGCCCCGCACAGGCACCAGCTGCCCAGCACGTCCAGCGGCCAGTGGTAGCCGCGCAGGACGAGCCCGGCACCGGTGCCCGCGGTCAGCAGGGCGGCGGCCGGCAAGAGCCACCGGCTGACCAGCAGCGCCGCCGCGAGGTACGCCACCATCGCCGTCGCCGCGTGCCCCGAGGGGAAGTAGCCGGTTGCCGGGTTCAGCGGGCCCGGCCGGTCGGTCAGCTCCTTCAGCGGGACGACCAGCGTGGGGACGAGGGCCATCGCGAGGAC
The DNA here is from genome assembly GCF_040300305.1 of Streptomyces sp. NPDC000410. Lineage (NCBI taxonomy): Bacteria > Bacillati > Actinomycetota > Actinomycetes > Kitasatosporales > Streptomycetaceae > Streptomyces > Streptomyces sp. NPDC000410. The sequence continues at coordinate 11,754 of NZ_JBEPDM010000019.1, read as the reverse complement.
CGCGGCCAGGGCGTGGGCGCGTCTGCCGCGCCAGGCCGCGTAGGCGACGGCGGCGGCGAGCACCGGCAGTGCGACGGGCATATTGCCGAGATCGGCGAGGAATTCGGCGAGCCCGGCCGGTCCGTCACCCACGACCGCACGGCTCGCCCGCTCGTCCAGCACGCGCAGTGGACCACCGGCGACGACCTGCCAGGTGATCAGCGCGAACAGTGCGATGAGTACGGCGACGAGTACGAGGAGAAGAGCCGGCCGCCCCGGAACAGGGGGGGTGGTTCCGAGGCGGCCGCCTGGACCGGTTTGCCGCGCGCCCCGGGGGGTTTGGGGCGGGCGGCCATCCGATCGGTGAGGAGATCCGGAGCCCGAAGCTCCGGTGGTGTGCGCGAAGGCACGACCAGGTCGGGGCTGGGGAGGCTCCGGCCTGGGGTCGCCCGCAGTCTCCTGCGAGCGGGGTGTTTCTCTCATCTGCAGAAACCGTACGGCAGAAGGGAGGGGGCCGACAGCGGGATCTCCATCCCGCCATTGGCCCCCCACACGTTCTTCACAGAGAGCGCGCCGTGATTACTCGCGGTCACACACCTGCGGTCACGCGGCCACGCTCACGCCCCCGCGCTCACCGGAGTGGTCAGACCGTCGCGGTCGCGGCCTCGATCGCGAGCGCGGCCTCGATGACGTCCAGGCCCTCGTTCAGCAGCTCCTCGCTGATGACCAGCGGGGGCAGGAAGCGCAGGACGTTGCCGTACGTACCGCAGGTGAGCACGAGCACGCCCTCGGCGTGGCAGGCCTTGGCGAGCGCCGCGGCGGCGGCCGGGTTCGGCTCCTTGGTGGCCGGGTCCTTCACCAGCTCGATCGCGATCATGGCGCCGCGGCCGCGGATGTCGCCGATGATCTCGCCGTTCTTGGCGTTCTTCCGCATCTCGGCGAGGCGGCCCTTCATGACCTCCTCGATGCGCTTGGCCTTGCCGTTGAGGTCCTGCTCGCGCATGGTCTCGATGGAGCCGAGCGCACCGGCGCAGGCCACCGGGTTACCGCCGTAGGTACCGCCCAGGCCACCGCCGTGCACGGAGTCCATGATCTCGGCGCGGCCGGTGACGGCGGCGAGCGGCAGACCGCCCGCGATGCCCTTGGCGGTGGTGATCAGGTCGGGGACGATGCCCTCGTCCTCACAGGCGAACCACTGGCCGGTGCGGCAGAAGCCGGACTGGATCTCGTCGGCGACGAAGACGATGCCGTTGTCGTTGGCGAACTTCACGATCGCCGGGAGGAAGCCCTTGGCCGGCTCGATGAAGCCGCCCTCGCCGAGGACCGGCTCGATGATGATCGCGGCGACGTTCTCGGCGCCGATCTGCTTGCTGATCTGGTCGATGGCCTGGGCGGCGGCCTCGGGGCCGCAGTTCTCCGGGCCGGTGGGCCAGCGGTAGCCGTAGGCGACCGGGACGCGGTAGACCTCGGGGGCGAACGGGCCGAAGCCGTTCTTGTACGGCATGTTCTTCGAGGTCAGCGCCATCGTCAGGTTCGTACGGCCGTGGTAGCCGTGGTCGAAGACGACGACGGCCTGACGCTTGGTGTACGAACGGGCGATCTTGACGGCGTTCTCGACGGCCTCGGCGCCGGAGTTGAACAGCGCGGACTTCTTGGCGTGGTCGCCCGGGGTCAGCTCGGCGAGGGCCTCACAGACCTCGACGTAGCCCTCGTACGGCGTGACCATGAAACAGGTGTGGGTGAAGTCCTGCAGCTGCGCGGAGGCGCGGCGTACGACGGCCTCGGCGGAGGCGCCCACGGAGGTCACGGCGATGCCGGAACCGAAGTCGATGAGGCGGTTGCCGTCGACGTCCTCGATGATGCCGCCGTCGGCCTTGGCGGTGAACACGGGCAGCACGGAGCCCACGCCACCCGCGACCGTGGAGAGACGACGGGCCTGAAGCTCCTGCGACTTCGGGCCGGGGATGGCGGTGACGACGCGGCGCTCCTGCGGGATTGCAGTCATGAGGGCTCCTGGGGGTCTTTCGGACACACTTCTGCTTTCTTGGCAGGCTAGGTCCGGGTTGGGGGGTCGGGCATGCTCCGTTCGGGAGTGGTGGGGGTGTGTCGTTGTCCGTCACGGACATAGCGAGGTGTGGGGCGCGGTCCGGGGCCGCTGCGGGCCGCCCCGGGCCCGCTGGGCCGTTCGGGTCACCGGTCCGCCCGTCGGGCGGCCGCGGACCCTGGCCGGGCGGCGCGGCCGCACGGCCCGGCAGCCCGGCGGCGACCGGCCGACGGGGCGAGGGGGTGTCTTGTGGATCAGGCCGGGCTCGCGTGCCCTGGCACCGCGCCTCGCTGCGTTGTCGTCGGTCGGCATGGCTCCTCCCCCGTAGCCCTTCGGGCACGGGGGTACCCCCAGACTCCCTCCTCCGTCTTGCGATCCGTCCCCCAGGCCCTGCGGGCCTGGGGAGACCCCATGCCCCAGACCCCGCTCCCTGATCCGGCCTGATCCACAAGACACCCCCTCACCCGCGCAGTCGTCCGGGGTCGCTGAACTCCCCGCCCGGGGGCACTAGATTGACGGTGGCACAGATGCGCGGTCCTGGCTGGTCAGGGGGCAGGGGTTCATGGACACCGAAGGCACGTTCGAGACACGTGGTACGCGGGCGGACAGCGCCCGACCCGTGCCCCGCCCCGCGGGCCCCCCGCCGCTGCCGCCCGCCCTCCCCCCGGCCCCCACGCACGCCCCGATGCCCGTCACGGGCGCCTCCGTCGCGGACTGGCTGCGTACGCCACGGCCCCAGGCCGCCCCTGGCATCTGGCGCCTGGGCCACCGGCCCCGCCCCGAGCAGGAGCCGGAACTGATCCCGGCCCGGAGGCTCTTCGCGGGCGCGCTCATCGCGCTGTTGTCGGGCTGGCTGCTGTGGTCGCTGCTGTGGAACGGCTACCTCGGCAGCTACTGGATCTGGCCGCTGCTCGTCCTCACCCCGGACTCCTGGCGCTCCGACCCGCCGCTGTGGGCGACGGCCAGCTACGTCTACTACGCCCTCGTCGGCGGCGGCCTCCTCGTCTTCTTCGCCCGCGTCGGCCACGTACCGGACATCTGGCGCCGGTACGCCCGCAAGCGGGACGTCCCCGCCCCGCCGCCGCGGCCCGAGGCGGACCCCGCCGACTGGCCCGAGCTGCGGGCCGCCGGGCTGGAGGAGGCGGCGCGCACGCTCACCGAGGCCACGGCGAAGGGCCTGCTCGGCGACGTCGACTACGCCCGCATCCGACGCGCCTGGCAGGGGGTGCGCACCCGCCCCGAGCGGCTGCCCGCCTTCGCCGGAGCGGTACGTGCCGACGGCGCGGCCGCCTGCGCCCACCCCTCCGGCGTACGGGACCTGCCCGTCCGTACCGCCGCCCACGACCTGGCCACCGGACAGGTACGCATCGGCACCGCCGCCGACCACCCCCGCAACCCCTACGCCCGGCGCACCACCGGCGTCGCGCTCGAACCGGCCCTGCTCGGGACCTCGCTGCTGGCCGTCGGGCCCTCCGGGTCGGGGAAGACCGTCCGGCTGGTGCGGCCCGTCGTCGAGTCCCTGTGCCTCCAGGCGCTCGCCAACCGCACCGCCGTCGTCGCCGTCACCGCGCAGGGCACGGCCCTCGCCCCCGACGACAGCTTCGACGTCGTCGTCGCCGTCGGCAGGCCCGACGCCACCCACGACCTCGATCTGTACGGCGGAGCCGACGACCCGGACGAGGCCGCCCGGATCCTCGCCGAAGCCCTCGTCGGCGACCTCGTCGCCGACAGCCGCCGCGCCGCGACCGCGGTCGCCCAGCTCATCGGTCCCTACCGCAGCGCCCACGGGCACTTCCCGACCGTGCCCGAGCTGCGCGAACTCCTCGGCGGCGCCCCGGACGCCCTCGCCGCGCTCCGGGCGGCCGTCGCGGGCGACCCCGCCCAGCTCCGCGAACTCGACGCCCGCGCCCGCCAGTCCGAGCGCGGCGACGACATCGGCGTCCTGCTCGCCGAGCGCATCGCGTTCCTCGACCGGCCCGCCTTCGCGCGCTTCTTCCGCACCGACGGGGAGAGCCGGCAGTTCTCGCTGCGCGCCGTCGAGCACCCGCTGCGGGTCCGCGTCGACCTGCCGGAGCGCGGCCACGCCGAGGCGTCCCGGATCATCGCGCGGCTGCTGCTCGCACAGTTCACGGAGGCGGCACTCGCCCGCGCCGACCGGTCTCTGTTCGCCTGCCTCGTCCTCGACGACGCGACGCACACCGTCACGGCCGACTCCGTACGCGCCGTCCAGCGGCTGCGGTCCGCCCACGCCGGGGTCGTCCTCGCCCTGCGCACCCTGGAGGACGTGCCCGAGGCGCTGCGCGGCGCGTTGCTGGGCGCGGTCGGCTGCCGGATGGCGTTCGCGGGGCTCGCGCCCTGGGACGGCGGGCGGTTCGCGGAGAGCTGGGGCACCGAATGGGTGCAGACCAGGGACGTCACCAACCGGCAGATCATCTCGGACGAGCCGCTGACCAAGGCGATGCACTTCATGCGCCGGCTCGTGACCGGGAAGGCCACCACGGCGGAAGCCGTGACCGTACGCGAGGTCGAGCGGCAGCGCTGGTCGGCATCCGAGCTGGCACACTCCGTGCCCGCCGGGCACGCGGTACTCTCCCTGACCTCGGTCCGGGGGGAGCACGCCCCTCCGCTGCTGGTGGATCTGCGGACGTAGGGGAATGAGAGCCGTGTCCCACGGACCGTGCCGGGCTTGCCGGGCTCGCGTGGCACGGTCGCCGATCCGGGCCGAAGAGCGGGCTCTGCCCCCGGCACTCGTACGCGGTGGCAGAATCGAGGTATGCCGTTCGTACGGGACGGCGAAATCCTTCACCCCCGGTCCCCCACCCCCAGTCCCCCGCCTCCGTCGAAAGCCCGCGGTCCCATGCCGGTCACCCTCGCCTCGCTCGTCCAGCACTCCGCGCTCAAACTGACCGTGCGCGCGGGGGAGGACCGGCTCGGGACACCCGTGCGCTGGGCGCACGTCAGCGAACTCGCCGACCCCGTGCCGTACATGGAGGGCGGCGAGCTGCTCCTCGTCACCGCGATGACGCTGGACGCCGCCGACCGGGAGTCGATGCGCCGCTATGTGCGGCGGCTCGCGGGCGCGGGAGTCGTCGGACTCGGTTTCGCCGTCGGGGTCAACTACGACGACATCCCCGAGGCGCTGCTCGAAGCCGCGCAGGAGGAGGACTTCCCGCTCCTCGAGGTGCCGCGCCGCACTCCGTTCCTGGCCATCAGCAAGGCGGTCTCCGCCGCCATCGCCGCCGACCAGTACCGGGCCGTCACCGCCGGTTTCGAGGCCCAGCGGGAACTCACCCGCGCCGCGCTCGCCGAGGGCCCCGCGGCCCTGCTCGCCAAGCTCGCCTCGCACGTGGACGGCTGGGCCGCGCTCTACGACACCACCGGAGCGGTCGTCGCCGCCGCACCCGACTGGGCCACCCGCCGGGCCGCCCGGCTCACCGCCGACGTGGAGCGGCTGCGCGAGCGGCCCGCGCCCGCCAGCGCCGTCGTCGGCGGGACGGACGACCGGGTCGAGCTCCAGTCGCTGGGCACCGGGCGACGGGTGCGGGGGGCGCTCGCCGTCGGCACGGGGGCCCCGCTCGGTACGGCGGAGCGGTACGCCGTGCACTCCGCGGTCGCGCTGCTGACGCTCACGACGGAACGTTCCCGTTCGCTCCAGGCCGCCGAGCAGCGGCTCGGCGCGGCGGTGCTGCGGATGATGCTGTCCGGGCAGCCGGACCACGCGAGGGCCGTCGCCGGGGACCTGTACGGCGGGCTGCTCGACGCCCCCTTCCGGGTGCTGATCGCCGAACCCGCGGGCGAGCAGGACCCGGCCGCCGAGCACCCGGTCCACACGCTCGCCGAGTCCCTGGAGTCCGCCGCCGCCCGCTCCGGCGAGGCCGTACTGACCGTGCCCGAGGGCGACGACCGGCTGATCGTGCTCGCCGCCGACGCCGGGGCGGTCGTCCTCGCCTGTGAGACCTACGCGGAGCGGGAGGCGGAGGACGCGGGCCTCGTCGTCGGCATGTCCGCCCCGACCGGCCCGATCGCGGCCGGCGCGGCGTACAAACAGGCCGAACAGGCCCTGTCGGTCGCCCGCCGCCGGGGCAGGGCCCTCGTCGAGCACGAGGAACTGGCGGCCGGATCGGTCCTGCCACTCCTCGCCGACGACGCCGTGCGGGCCTTCGCCGACGGCATGCTCCGCGCCCTGTACGAACACGACGCGACCGGCCGCGGCGACCTGGTCGCCTCCCTGCGCGCCTGGCTCTCCCGCCACGGCCAGTGGGACGCGGCCGCCGCGGACCTGGGCGTCCATCGCCACACGCTGCGCTACCGCATGCGCCGGGTCGAGGAGATCCTCGGACGCTCGCTGGACGACCCGGACGTGCGGATGGAGCTGTGGCTGGCGCTGAAGGCGACATCGGCGCCGGAGCCGGAGTAGGCGGGGGGCTCCGCCCCCGAACCCCCGCTCCTCAATCGCCGGAGGGGCTGGATTTCCAGCCCGTCTGGGGGTCCCCCCACGCCCGCCAGGGGGTCCCCCCATGCCCGCAGGGCATAGGGGGAGTAGGGGGAGATTGAGGACACGGCCGAAGGCCGTACCGGGGGCTGGGGGGCTTGCCCCCCCACGCGGCGGAGCCGCACATCGACACTGCGGGAAGGGGCGGGGCGGGGAAAAAGCCCCGCGCAGCGGTCCGCCCCAGCCCCCCGGCCCTCCCCTCGCCCCGCGGGAATGCCACCCTCCCCGCTCGTGCTGGACCTACGTCAGCCGTACCGTCACCGCGCCCCAGGAGCCCGCCCGCCCATGACCAGTCCCGCCCGCCGGACCCCGTCCCCGGCAGACGACACGGCCGCCGCACCGAGCGGCGCGGCCGCGCTCTCCGATCATCCGGCTCCCGAGCGGCGGCGAATATCCGGCCCCGTCTGGGGCGCGCTGGCCATCGTGTACGTCGTCTGGGGATCCACCTACCTCGGCATTCGCATCGTCGTCGAGACCATGCCCCCGTTCCTCTCCGCAGGAGCCCGGTTCGTCACCGCCGGACTGATCCTCGCCGCGATCATCGCCTGGCGGCAGGGGCCGTCCGCCCTGAGGGCCACCCCCGCCCAGCTGGCCTCCGCCGCCGTGGTCGGCCTGCTCCTGCTCCTCGGCGGCAACGGGCTCGTCGTCCTCGCCGAGACCACCGTGCCGTCCGGGCTCGCGGCCCTGCTCATCGCCGTCGTACCGGCCTGGGTGGTGCTGCTGCGCAGGGCCTTCGGCGAACGGCCCGGCCTCGGCGCGTACGCCGGCGTACTCCTCGGGCTCGCGGGACTTGCCGTGCTGACCCTGCCGGGGCTCAGCGGCGACGTCCGGATCAGCGGCGTCCTGCTGGTCATCGTGGCCACCGTGATGTGGTCCGTCGGATCGTTCTCGTCGTCCCGCATCCCGATGCCCAAGAACGTCTTCGCCGCCAGCGCGTACGAAATGGTCGCCGGCGGCCTCGCCTGCCTCCTCGTCGGCCTCGGCCGCGGCGAGCAGCACGGGTTCTCGATCGACCAGGTCTCCGGCCGCTCCTGGACCGCCCTCGCCTACCTCATCGTCTTCGGCTCGCTCATCGCGTTCACGGCGTACGCCTGGCTGCTGCACTCCGCGCCGCTCTCGCTCGTCGCCACGTACGCCTACGTCAACCCGGTCGTCGCCGTCCTGCTCGGCGCGCTGATTCTGGACGAGAGCCTCACCTGGCCGATCGCCGTCGGCGGCGCCGTCGTCGTGGCCGGCGTATGCCTGATTGTGAGCACGGAACGCAGGCGCTGACCTGCGCATTCAACAAACCGTACGAGACCGCGCGCTTGACCACTCCACGCCGGACAAACGCTATTCCGGACGCGCCGCCCTACCTTGTGAGGAGAAGCCACCGCACTACTTCTACCTCTGAAGGGCCGGGACTCGCACATGACTTCCACCCACGCCTTCTGGCTCGCCGGCCGCCAGGCCACCGGCGACGCCACCTTCGACGTCACGTCCCCCTGGGACGGCCGGCTCGTCGGCACGGTCAGCGTGCCGACCGACGCCCAGGTCGAGGAGGCCGTCGCCGCCGCGCACGCCGTCGTGGACGAGTTCGCCGCGACCCCGGCCCACGTCCGCGCCGCTGCCCTCGACCACGTGTCGAAGCGGCTCGTCGAGCGCACCGAGGAGATCGCCCAGCTGATCTCCGCCGAGAACGGCAAGCCGATCAAGTGGGCCCGTGGCGAGGTCGGCCGTGCGGTCTCCGTCTTTCGCTTCGCCGCCGAGGAGGCCCGCCGCTTCAACGGTGGCGAGGCCCAGCGCCTCGACACCGACGCCGGCGGCCAGGGCCGTCTCGCCCTCACCCGCCGCTTCCCCAAGGGCGTCGTCCTCGGTATCGCGCCGTTCAACTTCCCGCTGAACCTGTGCGCCCACAAGATCGCCCCGGCCATCGCCGTCGGCGCGCCGATCATCCTCAAGCCGGCGCCCGCCACCCCGCTGTCCGGCCTGATCATCGGTGAGCTGCTGGCCGAGACCGAGCTGCCCGCCGGCTCCTGGTCCGTGCTCCCGGTGCTGAACGAGAAGATGCCCGCCCTGGTCAAGGACGAGCGCCTCCCCGTCATCTCCTTCACCGGCTCCGACAAGGTCGGCTACGCCATCCAGGAGTCCGTGCCCCACAAGCACTGCACCCTGGAGCTCGGCGGCAACGCCGCGGCCGTCGTCCTCGCCGACTGGGCCTCCGAGGAGGACCTGGACTGGGCGGCGACCCGGATCGCCACCTTCTCCAACTACCAGGGCGGCCAGTCCTGCATCTCCGTGCAGCGCGTCATCGCCGACGCGTCGGTCTACGACCGGCTCGTCCCGAAGGTCGTCGCCGCCGTCGAGGCGCAGGGCACCGGTGACCCGTCCAGCGACGCCACCGACGTCGGCCCGCTGGTCAGCGAGGACGCCGCCAAGCGCGTCGAGGCCTGGGTCGACGAGGCCGTCGCCAAGGGCGCCACGCTCCTCACCGGCGGCAAGCGCGAGGGCGCGACCTACGCCCCGACCGTGATCTCCGACGTTCCGGCCGACGCGACCCTCGCCTGCGAGGAGGTCTTCGGCCCGGTCCTCACGCTGCACCGCGTCGACGGTGAGGCGGCCGCGTTCGCCGAGGTCAACAACTCCAAGTTCGGCCTGCAGACCGGTGTCTTCACCCGCGACCTGCAGACGGCGTTCCGCGCCCACCGGGCGCTGGAGGTCGGCGGCGTCGTCGTCGGCGACGTCCCGTCCTACCGCGCCGACCAGATGCCGTACGGCGGCGTCAAGCAGTCCGGCGTGGGCCGCGAAGGCGTGCGCTACGCGATGGACGACTACACGTACGAGCGGGTCCTGGTCCTGACCGGACTGGCCCTCTAGTACCACCCGAGCCGACGGCCGGAGCCCACTGTGCGGGGGCTCCGGCCGTCTTCGTGTGCCCGGCTTCGTGCGTCGTGTACGCGGCTTCGTGCTTCGTGTGCACGGGTTCGTGTGCGCGGCTTCGTGCGCGGCGTACGCGGCATCGTGTGCGCGGCGCACGCGTACACCCGGCCGGACCCGGAGGACTGGTGGGGCGCTCCCAGGTCGGGTACATACGGATGAGTAGTAATTGAGCAGCACCGGACGGTACATCCTTTGCGTCCGGCCGCCCCCTACGCCGCGGCGAGGTGAGTCCCTCATGTCCGCCCCATCCAAACCGCAACCTCAGGCAGCCCCCAAGGTCTCCGAGCGGGAAGCCCGCCAGGTCGCAGAGGCAGCGCGCGAGCAGGGCTGGCGCAAGCCCAGCTTCGCCAAGGAGATGTTCCTCGGCCGCTTCCGGCTCGACCTGATCCATCCGCACCCCATGCCGGCCCCCGAGGACGTCCAGCGCGGCGAGCAGTTCCTCGCCAAAGTCCGCGACTTCTGCGAGACGAGGATCGACGGAGCGCTGATCGAGCGCGAGTCCCGGATCCCGGACGAGGTGATCAGCGGGCTGAAGGAGCTCGGGGCCCTCGGGATGAAGATCGAGCCCAAATACGGCGGGCTCGGCCTCACCCAGGTCTACTACAACAAGGCCCTGGCCCTCATCGGCACCGCGAGCCCGGCCGTCGGCGCGCTGCTCTCCGCGCACCAGTCGATCGGCGTGCCGCAGCCGCTGAAGCTCTTCGGCACCCCGGAGCAGAAGGAAGCCTTCCTGCCGCGCTGCGCCCGTACCGACATCACGGCGTTCCTGCTCACCGAGCCGGACGTCGGCTCGGACCCGGCGCGCCTGGCCACCACGGCCGTCCCCGACGGTGACGACTACGTCCTCGACGGCGTCAAGCTCTGGACCACCAACGGCGTGGTCGCCGACCTGCTCGTCGTCATGGCCCGGGTACCGAGGTCCGACGACCACAAGGGCGGCATCACCGCCTTCGTCGTGGAGGCGGGATCGCCCGGCATCACCGTCGAGAACCGCAACGCCTTCATGGGCCTGCGCGGCATCGAGAACGGCGTCACCCGCTTCCACCGGGTCCGCGTCCCCGCCGCCAACCGCATCGGCCCCGAGGGCTCCGGCCTCAAGATCGCCCTGACCACGCTCAACACGGGGCGGCTCTCGCTGCCCGCGGTGTGCGTGGGCGCAGGGAAGTGGTGCCTGAAGATCGCCCGAGAGTGGTCGGCCGTACGGGAGCAGTGGGGCAAGCCGGTCGCCAAACACGAGGCCGTCGGCGCGAAGATCTCCTTCATCGCCGCCACGACCTTCGCTCTCGAAGCCGTCGTCGACCTCTCCTCCCAGATGGCGGACGAGGACCGTAACGACATCCGCATCGAGGCGGCCCTCGCCAAGCTGTTCGGCTCCGAGATGTCCTGGCTGATGGCCGACGAACTCGTCCAGATCCGCGGCGGGCGGGGCTTCGAGACCGCCGAGTCGCTGGCGGCGCGAGGTGAGCGGGCCGTGCCCGCCGAGCAGATGCTGCGGGATCTGCGCATCAACCGGATCTTCGAGGGCTCGACCGAGATCATGCACCTGCTGATCGCCCGCGAGGCGGTCGACGCGCATCTCTCGGTCGCCGGGGACATCATCGACCCGGACAAGTCCCTCGGGGACAAGGCGAAGGCCGGTGCCCAGGCGACGGCGTTCTACGCCCGCTGGCTGCCGAAACTCGTCGCCGGGCCGGGTCAACTGCCGCGCTCGTACGCCGAGTTCCACCCGGCCAGGCACGCCGACCTGTCCACGCATCTGCGCTACGTCGAGCGCGCGGCGCGCAAGCTCGCCCGCTCCACGTTCTACGGGATGTCCAGGTGGCAGGGCCGGATGGAGACCAAGCAGGGCTTCCTCGGCCGTGTCGTGGACATCGGAGCGGAGCTCTTCGCGATGAGCGCGGCGTGCGTACGGGCCGAGCACCTGCGGCTCACCGGGGCGCACGGGCGCGAGGCGTACCAGCTGGCGGATGCGTTCTGCCGGCAGTCGCGGCTGCGGGTCGAGGAACTCTTCGGCCGGCTGTGGTCCAACACCGACGAGCTCGACCGGAGGGTCGTGAACGGCGTGCTCGCCGGCGCGTACACCTGGCTCGAGGACGGCATCGTCGACCCCAGCGGCGACGGCCCCTGGATCGCGGACGCGACCCCGGGCCCGGCGACCGGAGAAAACGTCCACCGCCCCATCGGCTGACCGGGCCCGCCTGCTCGCCGGGGCAGGCGGCCCCATCCTCCCCATTACCTTCTTGGTGGTCCCGCAATGGGGCGCCCGGCCTCCGGAGTTGGCATGACTTTCTCCCCCTGTCGAACGCATGGCCTGGGGGGT